>CAZWAG010000005.1:0-60595 GCA_964631845.1 uncultured Eubacterium sp. | reverse complement strand
CCCAAACAAGGTCACAGTGACAGGATTAGAAGAAAATACAACGTATAAATATTCATATATGATTGACGGAAAGTGGTCAGAAACATATGAATATACCACTAAATCAACAGATAACTTTTCAGTGATGTATGTTGGTGATCCACAGATTGGAGCTTCTACCGGACAGACTACTGCAGATGGAACAAGCAGTGCAGATAATGGAAAAGAGTATTATGCAATGAATGATGCATATAACTGGTACCATACATTAAATCAGGCAGCATCAGCGCATAAGGACTTAAGCTTTTTGATTTCAGCAGGTGACCAGATTAATCAAACTTCTGTAAGCAATGACACTAATAAATTACAGCAGCAGATAGAGTATGCCGGATTTTTAGCACCCTCAGTTCTTAGAAGTTTGCCAATTGCAACAACAATAGGAAATCATGATTCCCAGTCACAGAATTATGGCAATCACTTCAACAATCCAAATAGCAATACAGACGCAACAGTTGATAGTAAAACAGTAGCTGGAACAGATTATTACTTTAGATATGGAAACGCATTATTTATTAGCATTAATACAAATAATTATAATTGTGCAATCCATGAATCAGTAATAAATGAGGCAGTGGAAAATAATAAGGATGCAACATGGAGAATATTATTCTTCCATCAGGACATTTATGGTTCAGGCTACGACCACTCAGATTCAGATGGTATGATATTAAGAACGCAGTTGACACCAATTATTGATGAATATGATATTGATGCAGTGCTTCAGGGACATGACCATACATATTCAAGAACACACCAAATTTCTGCTAACGGATATAAGACAGCCTTTGATAATACATCACAGACAAATACTGAAGAGTATTATAGTGAAAATGCATCATGCTACACATTAGGCAGTGAGAAGGGAACTACAGTAACAGACCCGGAAGGTACAGTTTATTTTGAGGCAAACTCATCAACAGGTAGCAAATATTATCAGATGATTGGAACACAGCAGGATTATATTGCAGCAAGAAGTCAGAGCTGGAGACCAACATATTCAGTGATTGATTTCACAAAGGACTCAATGACGGTAAAGACATACGACGCAGCAACTAACGAGGAACTTGTCGCTGATGGTGGAATTAGTACAACATATACCATAAAGAAAACAATTAATGAAAATAATGGCATACAAAGTACAACAGAGAATCCTACAACAGAAAAAACACAGCAGACAACAGAGAAGGAAACATCAAAGGTTACAGTAAAGAAGGTTAGCTTAAGCAGTGTTAAGAATACATCCAAGAAAACAATTACTGTAAAATACAAAAAGGTTGCAAATGCTACAGGATACAAGATTAACTATGCTACAAACAAATCATTCAAAAAGGGAAAAACTGTAACAATCAAAAAGAATACAACAGTATCAAAGAAAATTAAAAATCTTAAAAAGAACAAAACTTACTATGTAAGAGTGAAGGCTTACAATGTTACTGACGGAAAAACTACAGAAGGTAAGTGGAGTAAAATCTTAAAGGTAAAAATTAAAAAGTAATAAGGATGAGTGATAATGAGAAATAAGAAGAAATTCGTTTTAATTCTGTTACTCATAGCCGGCATAGCAGTTTATATAGCTGCAATATGCCGGCTTAACTCATTTGAGAAGACAGAAATGATAACGACAACAGGATATTCGTATGAAAAAGCACAAGTTATGGAAATAGTAGCAGATAATCTGACAGAAGAAGGGTTTCGAGTTGGCTACCAGCAATTGAAGGTTAAGATACTAACCGGTAAAATGAAAGGAAAGGTATTGGATGCTACAAGCTCTGAAGGAAATCTGTTTGGTGCTATATGTAGTAAAGGTGACAAGGTAATTGTTAATATAAGTATTTCGGGAAACAACACAACGGTATCTGTTTACGCAATCGATAAAACATGGGCAGTTATAGGGTTTGTTGGAATATTTCTGATTTTAATTTGTATTATAGGTGGAAAAAATGGCATTAAATCTGTTATAGGATTAGTTTTTACATTTGTATCAATAATATGGATTTATATGCCGGCAGTTTATTTAGGATTCTCTCCTTTTTGGGCAGCAATTATCATATGCGTGATTACGACAGTTGTGACTATGTTGCTTGTGAGTGGATTAAGTAAAAAAACATTATGCGCCATAATTGGAACAACTGTTGGGGTATTAATGGCTGGTGTCAGTGCATGGGGATTTGGAATAGCTGCTGACATAGACGGTTACAATGTATCTAACATTGAAACATTGATGTACGTGGCGCAAAACACAAAGATTCAGGTAGGAAATTTGCTATTCTCAGGAATCTTAATTGCTTCCTTAGGTGCTGTAATGGATGTGGCAATGTCTGTGTCATCGGCAATGAATGAAATATATGAACAAGGCAATAATCTTGGAAAATATGAGCTTTTTAAAAGTGGTATGAATGTTGGCAGAGATATGATGGGAACAATGTCAAATACATTAATACTCGCTTTTGTAGGTGGTTCTCTTAGTGCATTGATTATTGATTATACATACAATTTGCCAATGAGACAGCTGGTTAATTCATATTCAATTGGTATTGAAATAATGCAAGGCGTTTCCGGAAGTATAGGAGTGATTTTGGCCGTGCCAATCACAGCATTTATTACGTCACTTATGCTGACAAAGAATAATTTATAAAATTGTCATGAATTTATTTTTTGTTGACAGATTCTAAAAAATAATCTATATTAAAGACAGTTAGATAGTATGTAACTTTAGGTAGGCATTAACTATAACATAATTCACTGGGATGATTATGTTTTGTTAGTGCTTTTTTTCATATTATAAATTACATAATTTTGTTGTAGCACAAAATTAAAAACTGCATAGAAACATAACATTCTGGAAAAATAATAAAAGAAAAGGAGACCAAAAAATGAAAGACAAAATTTTTGGAGTGTTACAACGTGTAGGCAGATCATTTATGTTACCGATAGCTATTTTGCCTGTGGCTGGTTTATTGTTAGGAATCGGTAGCTCATTCAGCAACGAAACAGTATTGGAGACGTACGGTTTATTGAATATTATGGGACCGGGAACCGTATTCAATATGATTTTCCAGGTAATGAAAGATGCTGGAAGCATTATATTTGATAATCTTCCAATTATCTTTGCGATGGGTGTTGCTATAGGAATGGCAAAGAAGGAAAAAGAAGTAGCTGCACTTTCAGCAGTAATTGCATTTTTTATTATGCACGCGTCAATTGGAGCAATGATTACTATTAATGGTGGTACAGAAAGCATGCTCAGCGGTGCGACAACTTCTGTAGTAGGCATCACATCTCTTCAAATGGGTGTATTTGGTGGTATTATCGTAGGACTTGGTGTTGCAGCATTGCACAATAAGTTTTATAAAATTGAACTTCCACAGGTTTTATCCTTCTTCGGCGGAACGAGATTTGTACCAATTATCAGTGCTATAGTTTATACGATGGTTGGAATTTTAATGTTCTTTATTTGGCCGGTAGTACAGAGTGGTATTTACGCAGTAGGTGACTTAGTACTTAAATCAGGCTATGCAGGAACCTGGGTATATGGATTTATGGAACGTCTCTTGATTCCATTTGGACTTCATCATGTATTCTATTTGCCATTCTGGCAGACAGGTGTTGGTGGAACTTTAGAGGTTGGCGGACAGATTATTGAAGGTGCACAGAATATTTTCTTTGCACAGCTTGCGGACCCAACTACAGAGCAGTTTGCAGTTTCAGCTACAAGATTTATGTCAGGCAAATTCCCGCTTATGATATTCGGACTTCCTGGCGCAGCTCTTGCAATGTATAGAACTGCAAAACCGGAAAAGAGAAAAGCAGTAGGAGGACTTTTGTTATCAGCAGCCCTCACATCAATGCTTACAGGTATTACAGAACCATTGGAATTCACATTCCTTTTTGTAGCACCATTGTTATATGGTATTCACTGTGTATTTGCAGGACTTGCTTACATGTTAATGCATGTATTTGAAGTAGGTGTTGGAATGACTTTCTCAGGTGGATTTATCGATATGTTCCTGTTTGGTGTATTGCAGGGAAATAGCAAGACAAACTGGGTTTGGATTGTTATCGTAGGTATTGCATATTTTATTGTATATTACTTCCTGTTTAGTTTCCTTATCAGGAAATTAAATCTTAAGACACCGGGCCGTGATGACAGCGAGGAAGTAAAGTTATATAAGAGAAGTGACGTTGATGCTAAAAAGGCCGAAGGTGATAATTCAGTAGAAGATACTATGTCTGAAACAATCTGTAACGGATTGGGTGGAAAGAAAAATATTTCTGATGTAGACTGCTGTGCTACAAGACTTAGATGTACGGTATTTAACGCTGATTTAGTTAGTGATACATTGCTTAAGTCAACAGGAGCTTCAGGTGTAATACACAAAGGAAATGGCGTGCAGATTATTTACGGACCAAAGGTAACTGTTATTAAATCAAACCTTGAAGATTATATGGAAAAAGCCCCAAATGTAGAGTATACTGAAGCTGTAGAAGAAGTTGCAGAAGAGGCACAGACTAATAAGGTTGAAGATAAAAAGGTAAAAGAAACAATTGTTATTTCAAGCCCTATTACAGGTATTGCTGCAGATTTGTCAACAGCACCGGATCCGGCATTTGCAGGTAAGATGATGGGTGACGGAGCAGCAGTCAAACCTACAGAACCGGTTGTAAAGGCACCGGCAGATGGAGAAGTAGTTTTTGTTTTTGATACAAAGCATGCCATTGGTTTTGCAACAGAGTCAGGAATAAGCATGATAATTCATGTAGGAATTGATACTGTTAAGCTAAACGGACAGGGATTCGAGGTGCTTGTAAGTGCAGGACAGAAGGTTAAAAAGGGTGATGAGTTAATGAAGCTTGACATTGATTACCTCAAATCCAATGCACCTTCAATAGTATCTCCTATCATATGTACAGAATTATCAGATAATCAGAAGGTACGTTTATTGACAGAAGGAGAAGTAAAGGCTGGAGAAGAGCTTTTTGCAGTGGACGTATACGAATAAATTACCGATGGAGAAAAGTATGTACAGAGTAAAAAAGCCATTGAATCACAATGCGGTGATTGCTATTGGAACAGGCGATAATCAGGAATATCTGATATTGGGAAAAGGTATTGGATTTGGCAAGAAAGTTAGCGAGCATATGAATACAGGTGAGGAGGATAGCGTTTATTCACTAAGGGAGATTACGGAGCGTGGCGATGCAAGAGAAATCGCAAAGACTGTTTCGCCGGAATGCCTTGAGATTGCCAATTATGTGATACAGGAAGCAGAAAAGACATTTGGAAAAATTGACAAATCGGTGCTGTTTCCTATGGCTGACCATATTGAATATGCTGTTAAGCGAATGAAAAACAACGAACAGATTAGCAATCCTTTGACAGACGATATTCGTGTAATGTTCCATATGGAATATAAGGTGGCGCTATGTATTGAGCCTTTACTAAAAGAAAAGCTGGACGTACAGATTGAATCTGATGAAATAGGATATATAGCACTTCATATTCATTCGGCCATTGAAAACCAGAAAGTGTCTCAGGCAATGTATATTGCTCAATCAGTGCGAGAATGTATTTCAATGGTTGAAAGTGAGACCGGCAAGAAAATTAATGTGATGTCATTTTCCTATAACCGTTTGATGAATCATGTGAAATATATGATTGCCAGAATATTGAACGGTGAGAAAATCAAACTGAATATGAATGACTATATGTCAGTAAAATTTTCAAAAGAATTTGAAATAGCCACAGTAATATGTGATAATATGAGCAAAAATTTGAAGCGTGAAGTAGATGATGCAGAGATTGGTTACCTTGCAATGCACATTGAGCGTGTTACAAGTGGTGAATTAGATTAATTGAAAAATTACAAAATATTATGGAGAATCTCCAAAAGGAAGATGCTAAGTTCAACCTTTTGGAGATTTTTTGTAAAAATATTTATTATATTTCAGCCGTAAATAAGTGCAATTTAGTCTTTACATATTATGTAAATATAGTAAAATTAAGAGTAAATGAAAGGTCGGTTATTATGTTCCTGAGGAGATAAAAATTTATCTATAGGAGGAACAGTGATGAAAAAGAATTTATCAAAACTATTGTCAATGTTTTTAGCGGTGACAATGGTCTTTTCGTCTGCCATTAATACGAATGTATCAGTAAAGGCGGACATGACAACAGAGCAAATGGTTGCGAGTGGTCTGTACAATTTGGCATTGAACAAAAGCGTTCAAGTGGCTCCATCCAAGCAGGAGGGAGATGAAAAATATGTTACAGATGGTACTTTTACTCCGGGTGGAAACCATGCAGCCACCGCGTTTGGTAAGGCAGGTGCGTATTATCAAATAGACTTGGGAGAGGTGTATGATTTATCTACTTTAGATCAGTTGGTAGTAGGTTATAAAGAAAACAACGACGGAGATATCCCTACAAAAGGATATAAAATACAGATTTCTGCCAACGGGTTGGATTTTACGGACGCAAAGTCAGTGCCGGGAACTCATGTAAAAGATGCTTGTGAAAATAATAATCTGATTGAAGTAACACCATTGTCGGATGCAACAGGAAAAGCGGTCAGATATGTAAGATTGTACTATCCGGATTCTTACCAATGGGGAATTCAGGTAACTGAAATTGCAATACTAGACACAGATCAGAATGCAGAAAAAGTAGAAGTAGAAAAATGTGCTGATGCAGCAGGGGTCACTGCAGAATCACCGGATTATAATACAGTCAAATATCATATTGAAGCTGGTGACAATCAGGAAAATTACAGATATCTTGTTTACTTAGAAAATGCTGCAGGCAAGACTCTTATTGGTAATGGTGTTGAAGCCGGCAAAGATTATGTGGTTGAAAATGCGCTTGCCGGTTATTATTCAGTAAAGGTAATAGCATGTTACAATGGTGCTGCTTCAGAGGGAATTTCATCTGAGAGTTTTATTATTGAAGATATTGCAAATCTATTCCGCTTAAGTAGAAATATTTCCAATGTCGGCACAAATGGATATCCGGCAAGAATTGTGGAAATGAAAAGTATTTACGATGGACATTCCATTACTACGGCACAAAAAGCTTTAGATGGAATATTGAATACTGGTGAAGGCTCTGCTGTTGCTATGAGAACAGGAGCAGGTTCTCCTCAATATTTTGTTATCGATTTGGGAGAGTACTATACACCACAGGAATTCAAGGAAGTGCTGTTGGCACATACAAATGCCGGTACTTATGCAGCAGATGTAAAAGTAGAATTGTCACTAGATGGTACAAAATATACAGAAGTTGGCAATAAAAAAGGGTATTCTTTCTCAGCAAACGGAGCAAACGCTTGTGGTATTAACAGAGTACCATTAAACAATATTGGAAATTATACTGAGAAGGCTGCAAGATTTGTTAAAATTACACTATCCAACGGTTCATCAGCTTGGGGATACGTTGTAAATGAAGTAGGTGTAATTGTCAACACAGACGAACCAACAATTGTTGGCTCTAATATACCGGAAGCAGCAGATGTTATGGTAGATACTTCAAGTCTTGAAAAAATTAAATACACAATTGTGGCAGGTGAGGACCAGGAAGATGCAAATTATATCGTTAATTTTGGCGGCGTGACTATCAACAATCAGGCAAAAGCCGGTGTTGAATATGAGTACGATGGTATTGAAGCCGGTACATACGAACTGAAGGTTAGTACGTTAGAAGATGGATGGCAATCAAAAGGTATTGTAAAGAGCGTGACAGTAGATGGTTATATCAACTACGTTAAGACAGGATTAAATCTTGCGTTAAAGAGTAAGCATGCCGAAGTAGTTGCTACCTGTGATAATGACAATACAGGTGACAATTATTTAATTGGTTCACAGGATATCAGTGCAGGAGTTTGGGCATTAAACAATGGTGCTTATACTGATTATGCACATCATACAGGTTATCTGCAGACCAAACCGGATAAGGATGAAGCCAATATTATTTATGATTTGGGAACAGAATATAGAAAAGAGGACATACATTCAGTTATTTCAATGTATGAGTCAACTAATAATGCAGCAACAGAATACGAAATCTATGTATCTTCAACAGGAGAAGAAGATACATATGAAAAAGTATTTTATGTGAAAGACGCAAAATTAAAAACATTTCCAAATGAAACAAGACCTGTATTCGGAAATGATGTATTAGATATGTCAGAGTATACACAGGATACAGTAAGATTTGTTAAGTATCATATTATCACTGGAAATTATGCAAGACACTTTAAGGATGGAGATCCAACTAATTTAGATCCAAACAATCAGAATTGGGGTTCTGATGGATATCATGTGTGTGAACTTGCAGTAATGGGAAAAGAAAGTCTTATTCCGGATTCACCATCGAATGTTACTGTCACATCACCAGAATACGATACAATAGTTGTAAAATGGGATGATATTGCAGATGAAAATGCAGTATACCATATCTCTATAGACGGTTCTATATTGGCGATGGAAAGTGCAGGTGTAAACGAAAAAACATTCAAGGTTAAAAACGGAACACATAAAGTTAAAGTATTAGCTGTAGTAAATGGAATAGAAAGTAGCGCGGTAGAGTATAGTGTAATGGTAGAAACAGAAACTACAACAGCAAAACCAACTACAAAGCCGGTACAAACAACTCAAAGTGGTAATAAACCTACTGTTCCAAGTGTTACAAATCAAGAAACTACAAAAGGACAGGCTGGTGTTCAAAAGCCTGGAAAGACAAAAATAACAAAGACAAAAGCTGGAAAGAGAAAGCTTTCAATAAAGTATAAGCGAGTAACAGGTGCTAAAGGATATAGAATACAATATTCATTGAAGAGCAACTTTAAAAATGCTAAAACAATAACATCAAAGAAACTTACAGCAACTATCAAAAAGCTGAAAAAAGGTAAAAAATATTACGTTAGAGTACAGGCTTATAAGGTTGTAAATGGCAAAAAAGTTTATGGGGCTTACTCGAGTAAAGTAAAAAGCAAAAAAATCAAATAATCAGGCTAAACAATATTTTTATTTGATTACCAAAAGCTAGAAAAAGGGTTTACCTTTTTTCTAGCTTTTATGCTAAAATAGCGCTGAAATAAAATGTAAAGCGTAGAATGATGCAAGTATTGTTCCATTGAACATGTAGATCTGATTAGAATTTTGGAAGACGAGACTAAATTTTCTAATGAAAAAGTTTATATAAAAAGGAGATTTGATTAGAAGTGGAAATAGTAAATTATTTTGAAAGTGACAAAAAGGAATATTGGCTTAAGCAAATAAAGAAAAGTGAGTGGGCAGCAGGACAATTGTTGTATGAATTGCTAAGTAATAATTCATTTTTTGAAGCTACAGGAAAAGAATCAAAAGTATTTTTATTGATAGAGGGTGATGAACTTATTTCTTATTGTACATATGCTGAAAAAGATGATATACAACCAACAGAGCTGACTCCATGGATTGGATTTGTTTATACATTTCCAAAATATAGAGGGCATAGATATATAGGAATATTGTTTGAAGAGATTGAAAGAAAAGCAAGGGCTGATAAGGTATCGGAAATATATATTTCGACAGGCCATGAAGGGTTATACGAAAAGTATGGATATGAATTTTTTACGATGATGAACGATATGGGAGGAGAGCCATCAAGAGTATATAGAAAGAATATTATATAGATATATACATTTGAAAAGATATGCGATAGAATGAAAATAAGTTGAGTTCTTATGCAATTAATTATTTGCAGAGGGCGATGATGTGACCGTTTATTTTAGCCGGAATATCTGGCTTATAAATTAAGTGTTTTCAATGAAATAATATGTTCTGTCTTTGTGCTCGTGGAAGAAGGCTGTAGTAAAGTAATATTTCATGGAAAATAATAAAACAGTCAGGTATTTGGGTATATATAAATATAACAAGGAGGTTATTATGAAACCCAAAAAAATTGTTCGGAAAGTAACTGCACTGTTTTGCTCGTTAGCTGTTACGGTGTCGGGAATACCGGCTACAACAATTATGACCCAAGCAGCAACATTGGACTTTTATGATGAAAATAGTTCCGTAATGCTGGACAAGGGCGGCTTTAAGACAGAGTTGTATGGTGTAGGAACAGATGATTGGGGGGTTACATGGAAAGACAGAAAAGAAACATTGCCACCATCTAAAACATATCTTACTGACAATTACCGTGAGACTGTAGGAACAGTACCTACAAATGACTGGGCGAGTTCTGTGGTATTTGACCAATATTCAGAATCGTTGTATGCACATCCTTTGGCATATCGTGCAGCAAGCAATGGTATGCAAATGGCATCACCGGCTGTTGTAGACAGTACAAGCTATGTGGACGGAGAGCCTTCGGTAGAAAGTCTATTGGATGACAGTACGGTAGAGATAGTAGTGGGTGCTGATGGGTTTACGGCAAAAGATGCAAGTGTTGATAAAACAACAGATTGGTCTTACGAAATTGTTATGGAAAATAATGCAGCAAATGCATCTATGAGGGCAATTATTGCCAAAGGAACACCTTATGCATATTATACGTTTGATAATTTAGCACCAACCATTTCGTTGGGAGCAGGGGCGACAGACTTGGCAATATATAAAAATAGCACTGCATCAAATACCTTAGGCGTTAGTTTGAAAAATAAGAAAGACGGAAAGACACATTATTACAGTCTTAATGCACCAAAGGGAACTACATGGACAAATGCAGGAGGAAAACTGACTGCAAATATGCCGGCGGGCAAGAAATATTTGTCCATAGCTATTTTGCCGGATAACAGTGATGCTGCATTTAAATTGTATGAACAGTATGCGTTTAACTTCATTACTGATACAAAAGTAGAATGGGAATATTTAAAAAATTCCTCAAAAGTAGTGACAAAATATAACGTGACTACTACAAACATGGAAACAGGCGAAAAGGGTGGAGATACGATTATTGCATTATATCCTCATCAGTGGCGTTATGCGGATGAAACTTATACAGGATATACATACGATACCATTCGTGGAACTATGAAAACAATTATCGGAACCGATTATGTCACACAGATGACGTATAATGGGATTTTATCTACACTTCCGGTCACTACAGATGAGGAAACAATAGGCCATATAAAGGAACAGTTAGGATATTTATATTATTATCGTAAGACAAAGGAAGATCCAAAATGGATTTGCTTTTTGGAAGGACAATATGGTGGATATGATACATATTGGATAGGAAAAAATCTTAACACGTTGGCAGATGCAATCTGGCTTTCAGGACAGTTTAAGGATGATGAAGATATGCAGGTCATTACAGACGAAATGGTTGCCGGCGTAGAAAACTATTTGCAGTTTTGGTTTGACCCATATTCTGCTTATATGAGTGGAAAATATGTTGACGATTATTTCTACTATGAACCTAACTACGGAACATTAATCGGATATCCGGCCGCATATGCATCCGATATGCAGTTAAATGACCATCATTTCCATTATGGCTACTGGATTAAGGCAGCAGCGGCTGTTGCTATGAATGATCCTCAGTGGGCGAGTGAGTGGGGAGCAATGGTATATGAAATGATTAGTGATATCGCAAATGTTAATCGTGATGGAAGAAGCTACAACGAGAGCAGCCCTGCAAGATATCCGTTCCTAAGAAACTTTGATATTTATGAAGGGCATTCATGGGCATCCGGTGTGGCAAATTATGAATTTGACGAAAATGGCGAATTAGTTGACAAGAAAGGTGGACTGGCAGGCGGAAACAATCAGGAATCATCCTCGGAGGCAGTTAACGCATGGGCTTCTCTTATTATGTGGGGAGAGGCAATGGGAGATACCAGAATCCGAGATGTTGGCATTTATATGTACACTACAGAAGTAGCTGCTATTGAAGATTATTATTATGATGTTCATAATGAAATATTTACAGACACATATGAAGATACAGATAATTATAATCTTCAGACAGTAACAAGATTGTTTGGGGGACGTTATGACCATACAGCGTGGTGGACAGAAAACTCCATTGAAGTCACTACAATTACTATGCTGCCTATTTCCGGAGCAACATTATATCTTGGAAAGTACAAGGATAAAGTAAAAGCTGTTGCGGATAGTATTAATGAGTCAAGCACCCAGTGGAAGCATTTTGTTGCAAACAAAGAGCAGATATGCTCCAATTATGGCAAAAACGATATGCTGACTGACCCTGAGACAAATCAGGATGTTATAGCAGAGTATTATGCATATTATGATGCAGATGAAGCATTGGAAATGTTTGATATGAGCGATAGTGGCAAAGTTGAAAATGGCGAGTCTAGAGCTCATACATTGGGTTATATTACAAGCTTACAGGAGTATGGAACTCAAAATTTCGAGATTACAGGAAGCACGCCATTCTCGCTTGTTCTTGAGAAAGACGGAGTAAAAACTTATGTGGCAGAAAACTATACTGATAAAGATGAGAGAGTATATTTCTCGGATGGAACATATATAGATGTGCCGGCAAATTCCAGTTATTATGGAGCAAAGACCGGAGATGGAGAAAATCCTAATACAGACGACAGTGAACTTCTTGGCGAAGTGCAAAAATTCAACCTGGAAACGTATTTGGAAAAATATGATGGCACAGGCTACGATATGACTAATAGACAGGTAAATGTCAAATCTGAATCGGATATGTACACATACACTCCAAGGGAAATCGGAGGATTTACATTTGAAGCAGACAATCCAAACAATGTGCTTACAGTTAATGTACAGATAGGCAGCTTTGAAACTGCAAAGGCTTATTATAAACGAAATAACTATACTGTAAATTATGAGCTTAATGGTGGAAAGAATGACTCAAACAATCCTACTTCATATCGTTTTGGAGATGAGATAAAACTGGTTGATGCCCAAAAAGAAGGATATATATTTACAGGCTGGTTTACGGACAAAGAGTGCACTTCAAAGCTTGAACAAATATCATCATCTACATATGGCAATCTTACTCTGTATGCGGGATTTTTAGAAGAATCTTTAGTTTCAGAGTATACAGTGGAATATTACATGCAGAAGGATGACAAGAGTGGATATGATATTGTAGAGGAAGATACACAGAATGTAAGAAGTGTAATAGGAACCTTTGTGACTGCACCTACAAAAAAATATAAGGGATATGTACTTAATGAAAATTCCATTACAACAGGTAATGTATTGCCAAATAACAGGCTTGTACTTCGTCTTTATTATGATTTAGAAAAGTCGGATAGTGGCATAAGTATGGAAGGCAGAGGCGCAAGTGTGGACGACAACAATAATCTGACATTCTTTGTGGGTGATGCAACTGATAATAGCATGGCATTAGTATATTATAGATTGTGCGATGACCAAAGCTCGGCAAAGTCAGCATATGACAATGCTGTTTCGACAAATGGCGCCGGAGTGCCGGGTTATTACATGACTGTTGAAGGTGATAATCTTATCAAAAACATAGGAAAAGTTAGTGATAGTCAGTACGTCATATATCGATTTAATATTGCTGACAAGGAATTGACTGATTGGCAAATGATTTCTGTTGCGGATATAAAGAATCAACAGAGTGCAAAGACAGAAGCATCATATGATATTCACTATTACAGGCAGAACATGGATTTGAGTGGATATGACGAGATTACATCTGATGTTCAACAACTCAAAGGAAAAATTGATGAAACGGTAGTCGCACAGCCTAAATCATACAAAGGATTTAGTGCAAATATCCAAAAGAGTCAACAGGTGGGTGTGGTAAAAGATGATGGAAGTCTTTCTTTGAATATATATTATGATCGCAACGTATATACTATAACCTACAGCAATGCCGAAGGTTTGAACAACACAAACCCTGCAAAATATATGTATGGTGATACATTCCCTCTGGCAGCAGTTGAAAAATCAGGATACAGATTTACTGGTTGGTATTATGACATAGATTGTAGCAAAAAGATTGACAAAATCACTGAAGAAAATGTAGAAAATATAGTTTTGTATGCAGGATTTGTAAGTAATGAACAGCCTACAGATGAGACAACTACAAAAAATGCAGACAATGAGACGACAACACAATCCAATAAGAATGAAACTACAACGATGCAGGGAGGAACATCAAATAAGTCAACGACTAAATCCTCAAATGTTAAGAAACCAGGCAGGGTAAAGGGCTTAAAGCTTAAGAGAAAGAGCCGTTCCAAACTGAGTTTAAAATGGAAAAAAGTAAAAGGAGCAAGTGGTTACCAAATTGCTATCAAAAAAGGCAAGAAAGGAAAGTACAGGGTTGTAAAAACGCTTAAAGGAAGCAAAAAAATCCGCTATATAAAATCTAAACTCAAAAACGGAAAGACTTATTATATAAAGGTACGCGCATACCGAAAAGTCAACGGTGTGAAGGTTTTTGGAAAGTACTCTAAGGTTAAAAAATATAAAATGTCTAAGAGCTACAAGAAAAAATAATATATAGCCAAAACACAGTTGTGGAGACATAAATTACCCACAACTGTGTTTTTTGTAAAAGATGTCCAGGCAGTTTGATAACATTGACAAATATTGTAACATATGATATTTTTAAAGAACTCTTTGCACTGCATATAAATCTACAGTACAAACTGAACAGACCGTGATTTAAATGTCATGGGGTCGGGTCGCATATGCGACAGTGGAGTCTATCATCCACGGGACAGTAGTTGCTAATACTGATTCGTGGGTGTTTTTTTATCTAGAATCAATTCGTTTTTAATTCCCACGTATATTTAGTGCCATAGAGCTATCTTAGTTTTTTGGAGGTAACTGTTATGGAAAAAAACAAATCAATTAAGGATAACGATTTTCAAAGTATTGCCAACAGGGTGTCGATTGTTACTATTATTGGAAATGTGGTATTGTCAATTGTAAAATTAATTGCCGGTATTGTGTCTCATTCAAGTGCGATGATTAGTGATGCCATACATTCAGCTTCTGATGTTTTCAGTACAATAGTTGTTATTATTGGCATCAAAATGGCCTCGAAGGAAGCTGACAAAGAGCATCCTTATGGGCATGAGCGTATGGAATGTGTTGCGGCTATGCTTCTTTCAATGGTACTTTTTATGACTGGCCTTGGAATAGGTGTGGAAGCAATAAAGACTATATTTAGTGGCAATTACAATGAGCTGCAGGTGCCTGGAATATTTGCGCTGATTGCAGCAATTCTATCAATTGTCACAAAAGAATTAATGTATTGGTATACAAGACATTATGCAAAAAAAATAGATTCAAGCGCATTGATGGCTGATGCATGGCATCATCGTTCTGATGCATTTTCTTCAATCGGAGCATTGATAGGTATCGCTGGCGCAAGACTCGGCTTCCCGGTAATGGACTCAGTTGCCAGTCTGGTGATTTTCGGCTTTATAGTAAAAGCTGCTTATGAAATATTTAAAGATGCTACAGACAAAATGATAGACCATTCCTGTGACGAGGAAACAGAAAAGCAAATCTACGACTGCGTTCTTGATAATAAAGACGTTTTAGGTATTGATTTGCTTCAAACTAGAATATTTGGAAATAAAATATATATTGATGTGGAAATTCAGGCAGATGGAATGTGCACATTACAGGAGGCCCATGATATAGCTGAGGCAGTCCATGATGATATCGAGCATAAATTCCCAAAAGTAAAGCATATTATGGTGCATGTGAATCCGGCAAAATAATTAAAGAAAATATAAGAATTAATTGCAAAATATTTTTTGTTTTTGTTAATTTCTTGACGGGGTATTTTTGCTTTGTTATAGTGTGAATATAACAAAAGTTCGTTGTTATAAATCATAAATGTTGAGAGGAGATTATAATGAAGAGATTACAAGACAAAGTAGCGATTGTTACTGGTTCTACAAGTGGAATAGGCATCGGGATTGCAAAGCTTTATGCTGCAGAGGGTGCAAAGGTAGTTATTTGTGGAAGAAGAGAAGAAAAGGGCCAGGCTGTTGTTGATAGCATAGTAGAGGCTGGCGGTGAAGCTTCTTACCACTTTATGGATATTACAGTTACTGAAAGTATTGAAAAGCTTTTTGAAGATACTTTCGAGAAATATGGAAAGATTGACATTCTCGTAAATAACGCTGCAAACGTGGCGCTAAAGGATGGACGTGTTGACGAGTTGACTCTTGAAATGTGGGATAACATTTTCCAGAGTGATTTGCGTGGAACTTTTTATGCAACACAGTGCGTGCTTCCATACATGCAGAAAAATGAAAACGGTGGCTCTATTATAAATATAGGTTCTATGGCTTCTTGTGGAGGAGACCTTGGCTCAACAGCTTATGCTTGTGCTAAGGCAGGTGTTGATATGTTGACACAGTATACAGCGCTTCAGTATGGAAAGCAGGGAATAAGATGCAATTGTGTTCGCCCGGGACTTATTGTCACACCGGAAAACGAAGCACATGTGCCACAGGCTTTAAAAGATGTATTCTTAAGTAATATTATGGTAGACCGCTATGGCTGCCCTGATGATATAGGACATATGTGTGTATACTTTGGTTCGGACGAAAGCAAATATGTAAGCGGACAGATAATTAATGTTGATGGAGGCATGAACTCACATGTGCCAACTGTAGCACAGTTTAAGGAATTAAATTCACGTACATGGTAGTTAGCATTTTTGGAATGAACTAACGTATATAACAAGTGGCATTTCAAGATGATGAACTTATATGATAAGATACATTAGATAAGAAAAGAGGATAAAAAATGTTTATATCAGATTCTATAAAATATGTCGGGGTTAATGACAGAACAATTGACTTGTTTGAAAGCCAATACATTCTTGAAAACGGAATGGCATATAACTCATATATTGTATTAGATGAAAAAGTTGCGTTAATAGACACTGTAGACATCAGAGGATTGGAAGAGTGGAGCAAAAACGTTGAGGAAGCATTAGATGGTCGCAGCATCGACTATATAGTTGTTCAGCATATGGAGCCGGATCATTCCGGTTCTCTCGCATATGCAATTGAAAAATATCCGGATGCAGTTATTGTTGGAAATGCGAAAACATTTATGTACATCAATCAGTTCTTTGATGTCGATTTAACTGAGCGAAAGCTTGAAGTAAAGGAGGGAGATACACTTTCTCTTGGAACGCATACGCTCTCCTTTATAATGGCACCAATGGTTCATTGGCCAGAGGTTATGATGACATATGAATCAACAGAAAAGGTTCTATTTGCGGCAGATGCTTTCGGCAAGTTTGGAACAATAGATGCTGATGAAGATTGGGCATGCGAAGCAAGAAGATATTATTTCAATATTGTTGGAAAATATGGTGCATCGGTTCAGGCACTTCTAAAAAAGGCAGCAGGTCTTGATATACAGAAGATACTCCCACTTCATGGTCCGATATTAGATGAAAACTTGGGCTATTATATCGATTTGTATGATAAGTGGTCAAGCTATACTCCAGAGAATAAAGGTGTATTTATTGCTTATGCATCAATCCATGGAAATACAAAAAAAGCAGCAGAGATTCTTGCTGATAAGATTAGAAATCTCGGTGAAGAAAAGGTTGTTGTATCCGACTTATCAAGAGAGGATATAGCAGAGTGCGTGGAGGATGCGTTCCGTTATGACAGAATGATTTTATGTTCTGCAACGTATGATGGAAATGCATTTGTTCCTATGGAAGATTTCCTTCATCACTTGCAGATAAAAGGATTTCAGAAGCGTACAGTGGGTATTCTTGAAAATGGAACATGGGCACCAATGGCTGCAAAATCCATTAAGAAATATCTGGAAACGATGAAGGATATTACAGTTCTTGATGAAGTTGTTTCTATCAAATCAACTTACAAACCAGAGAATGAAGAGAGCATGGACAAATTAGCACAGGCAATTTTCCAGGCGTAATTGAATGTATTTTTATTTGCGGTATCAAATGCAAGCTTTTGTGCTTCGATGATACCACTTGAAAAATTAAATTTTGATTTTGGAGGCTAATTGGTATCAAATGGATTATTTTTGGACATATGATACCACCAAAATGAAGATATTGTTGTTTAGTGGTATCAAATCAATATGTTTGTGGTATATTGATACTTTTTACCCTTATTATATTGGTTCCTATCATTTTTCAAGTATCAAATGAACGTATGTAAGGCACTTTGATACCTTTTAGTATTTTGAATAATGTGATTGAGAAAAAACACAGTTGTGGATAAGAAATTCACAACTGTGTTTTGATTTGTATAGGGCAAGGCATTGTTTATGAAACTGACTTTTTTCTTCACAAAAAAACTCAGCTTCATAAACAAATAAATCACCGGCTAAGCCGGTGATTGTGATTTTGCAACTTCTAATATATTGTGAACTTTTACTATGCTTCATACGCAAGAAGGATTCCATTCTCCTCAGCGTAATAGCTACATAAGCCTGACGTTGGCATAATCTCGAAATTAACATTTGGAAAATGCTCTTTTATCATATTTACGATAAGGTCAACCTTTTCTTTGCTGAAGCAGTGAGAAATAATAACCTTACCGCCTTTGTAGCTGTTATTTAACATTTCTGAGACAAGCTTTTTGTACACAACATCTTTGCCACGGCATTTGTGTACTACTTCAAGCTCGCCCTCGTCACTGGCTGTACCAAGAATCTTGATTCCGAGCATTCCCGCAAGCTTACCGATAAGTGGGCTAACACGACCATTTTTTACAAGATTATCCATTGACTCTAAAATAAATAATAAATGAGTATTCTTCTGATAAGCTGTAATCTGTTCTACAATATCTTCAAATGACAAACCGGAAGCAATTAATTCCTGAAGCTTTCTAAAAATCATTGTCATTCCAGGACCGGCAGAAAGAGAGTCGATTATATGAACCTTCTTCTCAGGTTTATCTTCCGATAACATATCCTTGGCAGCAACAGCACTTCTATAGCTTCCTGACATAGAGCCTGTAAGTGTTATTGCAAAAGCATAATCAGCCTGTGCATATGCATCGTACCATTCCTGTGGACTTGGAGCTGCGCTACCTGTTGCTTCAGAGCTTGCATGCATTTCTTCAACAAAATTTTTGATGTCTAGAGACTCGTCGTCAACAAACTCTTTTTCGCCTATTCTAAGCTTTAGCGGTACGCGCTGTGTATAAGTGTCATTATTAATTATTTCCGGATTGATAATTAAATCACAACCGGAATCAGCAACTATTGCAAATTTCATATTTCACCTTACCTATATCTTTCTGTAATGAATGTTTTAACTAAAAAACATCTAGTAATTGATACTACATTCTATTGTAATACAAACTACTATATGCTACAATTTACAAAAGAGTTAAAAGTGTAAACGTTGAGGGATATTATGGCAAAACTTCCTATAGTAAATTTTACAAAAAGAAATCAATTTACAAGAATGTGTATCGGCGACGCGGTTATTGCATTGATGAATGAAAAGTCTTTTGACAAAATAAAAGTTTCTGATATAACGAGAAAAGCCGGGGTGTCACGTATGACATTTTACAAATACTATTCTTCTAAGGAAGAAGTGGTAGAGGATTATTTGAATGAGATTGTGTCAGGATACATAAATGACAACAGTCATCAAATTTCAAAGGATTATCCAAACTATGACAACACTCTTAGAGCATTTGAGTATTTTGATAATTATTCGGAATTCTTTTTAGGGATGGCAAGGGCCGGATTATATTCATTACTAATCAATACGGTAAATAAATATATGGAGGAACATCTTATTCCCAAATATGATGTTTCTCCATATGAGATATATTACTATGCAGGCGCCATTTTAAATATATTTATAAAATGGGAAGAAAACGGAAAAGAACAGCCTAAAGAGGTCATAGCGAAGGCTATTGCTTCTATTAAGATAAAGTAGCCAAAACCATTTTAAGATTATGTGGTAATCTGTTTTAGGGCAAAACATGATTAATCGGGAAAATGGTGCGATGATTATATATTATGATTTCAAATACATTTTTTCTTTTGGTAGAACACTGAAGGTGATTTTTGCCATCTCTTCCGGTGACTCCTGTTTACCGTTGTTTACCCAATTCTCTACTACGGCAATACATCCAAATACAATATAATATCTATAATATTCATATCTCTTTAATTGGGAACCGGAAAAATTTTCATCCCATCTGAGCATGTAGTTGTTATGAATGGCATTGCCTATTCTCTCATATCCTGATCCATGTCCATTGTCAAATGATAATATTTCGGCTTTAACATTATCTTCCGAAAGATAATTAAATAACTGTAGAAAGAAACTGTATGAGTCTCCACCTGTAGTTCTTGTGATTATTTCCTGAACCTGTTCTAATATTCTTTCCTGCATTTCTGTGAGCATATCATATGGATTACTATAATGCTGGTAGAATGTAGCTCTTGTAATATCAGCCTCATCCGCTAATTCCTTTACGGAAATATTTTGAATATTCTTTGTTTTTAACAATCTTACTAATGCATTCTCTAATTCTCGTCGTGTTCTCTTTATTCTTCTATCCATATGAAGCTCTCCTATAATAATATACACACTGTATTATATTATACATTTTACCAAAATCGTATTTTATGTCAAAAGAAAACAGGAAAAATAACATACAGATTTCATATCAAATGTAAAATAACATACACAAAAATTACCAAAAGTTGATTATTAAACGTGTTTGAAGATACGTGTAAATCATCTAAAAAATCCATTGACGGGAAAATTTTCAATAACTATACTGTCACAGAATTGCGAAAAACAATCATAGGAGAATTACATGTTTGGGAAAATTATCGGAACAGGAAAGTATGTTCCAAGCAAAAAGATAACTAATAGTATGCTGGCAGAAGTAGTGGAAACAGACGATGAATGGATTAAGGATAGAACAGGCATCGAGAGTAGACACGTGATGGAATATGAAACCACAGCATATATGGCAACAGAGGCAGCAAAAAAAGCAATTGAAGATGCTGATATTGATGCCGAAGATATTGACATGATTATTGTTTCAACAGTTTCATCAAACGTAATATTGCCAAACACAGCTTGCGCTGTTCAAAAAGAGATTGGAGCAACAAATGCAAGTTGCTTTGATATAAACACAGCCTGTACAGGATTTATAATGGCATACAACACAGTTCAGAGCTTTATCAACACCGGCTTGATTGAGACTGCATTGATTATTGGCGCTGAAGGCTTGTCAAAGATAGTTGACTGGACTGATAGAGGTACATGCATTCTTTTCGGAGATGGAGCAGGTGCAGCAATCATTAGAAAAGATGAAAAAGCGGTATTTAAAACAGTTATGCACGCTGACGGTACAAAAGAAAAAGCACTAACATGTGATGAGGCATTCACACTTAGGGATACACCTTTTACACCAGTCAATGCAAAAGACGAAAAGCAGACGTATGTAAATATGGATGGAAAAGAGGTTTTTGCATTTGCAGTTAAACAGGTGCCTATGTGTATTAAGGAACTGATGAGCAATATGGGTATAGAAGAAAAGGATATAGATATGTTCGTATTACATCAGGCAAACAAAAGAATTGTACAGTCAGTAGCCAAGAGAATTGGCGCATCGATGGACAAAGTACCTATGAACATGGATAAGTATGGAAATACTTCTTCAGCCTGCATTCCAATCCTGTTAGATGAAATAAGAAAAGAAGGAAAGCTTAAAGAAGGCGACAGGGTAATTATGTCAGGCTTTGGTGCAGGTCTTACATGGGCTGCAACATATATGGAAATGTAATTATCATATTACACAATTAAAAACAATCCATATATCACAAGTTAAAGGACGCAATAAAAATTTATATATAGTGTCAAATTTTACAACAGAAAGGAAAAAGTAAAATGTTAGAGAAAATTCAGGAATTAGTAGCAGAAGGTTTAGGAGTAGAAGCAAGTGAAGTAGTAGAAAGCGCTTCATTTAAGGATGATTTAGGAGCTGATTCATTAGATTTATTTGAATTAGTAATGTCACTTGAAGATGAATTTGGTGTAAGCATTCCAACAGAAGATTTAGAAAAAATCAACACAGTTGGTGATGTAATCGAATACATCAAGGCTCATCAGTAATTAGCGTATCTTCAAGGTAAGGAAGAAGGTTAAAACGCAAAAATAAAGGTAAGGAAAGGTTTGACAGATGAAAACAGAAGTAACAGAGTTGTTAGGAATTGAATATCCAATTATTCAAGGTGGAATGGCATGGGTTGCTGATTATCACTTGGCTTCAGCTGTATCTGAAGCCGGAGGGCTTGGAATAATAGGTGCAGGTGGTGCTCCGGCATCATGGGTTAGAGAACAGATTAGAGAAGCAAAGAAATTAACTGACAAGCCTTTCGGAGTTAATGTTATGCTTATGAATCCTGAAGCGGATGAAATAGCAAAGGTTATAGTAGAAGAAGGTGTAAAGGTTGTAACAACAGGAGCAGGAAATCCGGCTAAGTATATGGATGACTGGAAGGGCGCAGGCGTAAAGGTTATACCTGTTGTTGCATCTGTAGCACTCGCAAAAATGATGGAGAGATGTGGAGCTGATGCAGTAGTTGCGGAAGGGACAGAGTCAGGCGGACATATCGGTGAATTGACAACGATGGCGCTTGTTCCTCAGGTAGTTGATGCAGTTTCAATTCCTGTAATCGCAGCAGGTGGTATTGCTGACGGAAGAGGAGTTGCAGCAGCATTTATGCTTGGAGCAAAGGCTGTTCAGATGGGGACACATTTTGTAGTTACAAAAGAGGCAAATGTTCATCAAAATTATAAGGACAAGTTAATAAAGGCAAAGGACATTGACTCGAAGGTAACTGGAAGAACTACAGGACACCCTGTTAGAACGCTTAGAAATAAGATGACTAATGTATATCTAAAATTAGAGGGAGAGGGTGCCGGCTTTGAGGAGCTGGAAAAACTCACTTTAGGTGGACTTAGAAAAGCTGTAGTTGAAGGTGATATTGAAAACGGAAGTGTTATGGCAGGTCAGATCGCCGGTCTCGTAAAAGAGCAGTATAGCTGTAAAGAATTAATTGAAAAATTAATGGAAGAGACAACAACACTTTTTAAAAATGCCGGCGAATTAATATAGAAGGCATATAGATTAGAGAGGTAAGAGATGGGAAAGATAGCATTTATTTATCCGGGACAGGGAGCTCAGAAGGTAGGAATGGGAAAAGATTTCTATGAAAATGGAGCACTTGCAAAGGAAGTTTATGATATGGCAAATGAAGAGCTTGATTTTGATGTCAAGGATATTTGCTTTGAAGAAAATGATTTGATTGACAATACAGCATATACACAGGCAGCGTTGGTAACAACTTGTCTTGCAATGACCGAGGAAATAAAAAATCTCGGAATTAAACCGGATGTTACAGCAGGGCTTAGTCTTGGAGAGTATGCAGCGATAGCTGTTGCAGACGGAATGGACAACAGGGATGCGATTGGAACAGTAAGAGCCCGCGGTATTTATATGAATGAAGCAGTTCCAAATGGTGCAGGTACAATGGCAGCAATCCTTGGACTTACCGGTGAACAGGTTTATGAAGTCATTAAGGATAAAGAAAATGTAATGATTGCAAACTACAATTGCCCTGGACAGATCGTTATCACTGGCGAAAAGCAGGCTGTGCTTGCAGCGTGTGATGAGTTAGTAGAGCACGGAGCAAAAAGAGCAATAGAATTAAATGTTAGTGGACCATTTCATTCTACATATTTAAAAGGCGCAGGAGAAAAATTGAGAGTTAAGCTTGAAGGGATAACATTTAAGCCACTGTCAATTCCATATGTGACAAATGTCACGGCGGACTACGTGAATAATATTGAGGAGACAAAGGATTTGTTGGAGAAGCAGGTGTCTTCCTCAGTTATGTGGGAGCAGAGTGTTAGAAAAATGATAGCAGACGGTGTCGAAACATTTATTGAAATCGGACCGGGAAGAACATTGGCTGGATTTATGAAAAAAATCGACAGAACTGTAAAAGTAATTAATGTCAGTACCTATGAAGATTTGGAAAAGTTAAAGGAGCAATTATGTTAGAAGGAAAAGTAGCTATTGTTACAGGAGCATCAAGAGGAATCGGTGCAGCTGTTGCAAAAAAATTGGCGAAGCTAAATGCCACTGTAATTGTAAATTATCAGGGAAGCAGGGAAAGAGCTGAAACTGTGTGCGGGGAAATTAAGGCAGATGGCGGAAAGGCAGTTTCATATCAGTGTGATGTTTCTGATTTTAATGCATGCCAGAAATTTATAAAGGACATTGTGGCGGAGTACAAGACAATCGATATTTTAGTGAACAATGCAGGTATAACAAGAGACGGCCTTATAATGGCAATGTCTGAGGAAAACTTTGACAGCGTAATTAACACAAACTTAAAGGGAACATTCAACTGCGTAAAATTTGCTTCAAGATTTATGATTAAACAGCGCAGCGGAAAAATTATAAATATGTCTTCTGTATCAGGTATTATGGGCAATGCAGGACAGGCAAATTATTCTGCTTCAAAGGCAGGTGTTATCGGTCTCACAAAGGCTGCAGCAAGAGAATTGGCATCAAGAAATATTAATGTAAATGCAATTGCACCCGGTTTTATTGAGACAGATATGACAGACGTATTACCTGACAATGTAAAGGAATCGGCAGTAGGGAATATCCCACTTGGCAGATTTGGAAAGCCGGAAGACATTGCAAATGCAGTAGCATTTTTGGCAAGTCCTGCAAGTGATTACATCACTGGACAGGTAATCAGTGTTGATGGTGGAATGTAATAGATAAGGAGTGAAGATATGAAAAGAGTTGTAGTTACAGGAATGGGTGTAATCACGCCTATCGGAAACAGTGTAGATGAATTCTGGAGTAGTGTCAAAGAAGGTAAGGTTGGTATTGACGAGATTACAAAGTTTGACACTAGTGATTATAAAGTAAAGCTTGCAGCAGAGGTTAAGGATTTCGTTGCAAAGGAAAGAATGGATTTCAAAACTGCAAAGAGAATGTCACAGTTTTCACAGTTTGCAGTTTGTGCAGCTAAAGAAGCACTTGATCATTCAGGCCTTGATCTTGAAAAAGAAGATTTATTCAGAGTAGGTGTAAGCATCGGTTCAGGCATCGGTGGTATGGGCGATATGGAAACAGAGCATGCAAAAATGATGGAAAAAGGACCTTCAAGAGTAAAGCCTCTTTTAGTTCCAATGATGATTTCAAATATGGCAGCGGGAAATGTTTCTATCGCATTTGGAGTTAAAGGAAAATGTATAAATGTAGTAACAGCATGTGCGACAGGTACTCACTCAATCGGTGAAGCCTACAGATCTATTCAGGTAGGAGATGCTGATGTTATGCTTGCAGGTGGTACAGAAAGCGCAATCACACCTTTGGGAGTAGCTGGATTTACAAGTCTTACAGCTCTCACAACAGAGACAGACAGAACTAAGGCATCAGTTCCTTTTGACAAGGACAGAAGCGGTTTTGTAATGGGTGAAGGCGCAGGTGTTGTAGTTCTTGAAGAATTAGAGCATGCAAAGAAACGTGGCGCAAACATTCTCGCAGAGGTTGTTGGATATGGTGCAACCAGTGATGCATATCACATTACATCACCGGCTGAGGATGGAAGTGGTGCTGCAAAGGCAATGTCACTTGCAATAGAGGAAGCAGGAGCAACACCGGCTGATGTTGATTACATAAATGCACATGGAACAAGCACACATCACAATGATTTGTTTGAGACAAGAGCAATCAAGCTAGCTCTGGGTGATGATGCAAAGAACGTAAAGATTAATTCAACAAAATCAATGATTGGTCATTTATTAGGGGCCGCAGGTGGCGTCGAGTTTATAACTTGTGTTAAGTCAATTAATGAAGGCTACATCCACCAGACAGTTGGAACAGTGCAGCCAGATGAAGAATGTGACCTTGACTACGTAATCGGAAATGGAATTTCACAGGAAGTAAATCTTGCACTTTCTAATTCATTAGGATTCGGTGGACACAACGCAACAATAGCGGTAAAAAAATACGTTGATTAATAATGATTATATAGGAGTTCGATATGAATATTGATGAAATAAAAGAACTGATAAATGCAGTGTCAGATTCAGAGCTTAGTGCACTTGATTACCATGAAGGTAATGTAAATATTTCACTTAGAAAAGGAAATGCTCCGGCAGCAGTTCAAATGACTGTAGCAGATACTACAAGTGTTACACACAGTGAAATGGCACCTTCAAATAGTGAAGCACCAAAGGCTGAAGCATCAAGCCCGGATGCCCCAAAAGAAGTTCAGGGAAAGGTTGTAAAATCTCCTTTAGTTGGAACTGTATATCTTTCAGCTGAGGAGGGTGGAGAACCACTTGTCAGTGTTGGTGACACAGTGAAGAAGGGTCAGACTCTTGCTATAGTTGAAGCTATGAAGCTGATGAATGAAATCGGAAGTGAGTTTGACGGAGTAGTTAAAGAGGTATTGGTTGAGAACGGTCAGACAGTTGAGTATGACCAGGGATTATTTGTAATAGGATAAGGTGAGAAAATGTCAGATATAATTAAGGAAAATAAAAATAGCTTGGATATTAACCAGATTCAGGAAATAATTCCGCACAGACATCCTTTTTTGCTGATTGATTGCATTGAGGACTACAAACCGGGAGAATACGCGGTTGGTTACAAGTGCGTGACATTCAGAGAGGATTTCTTTGCGGGACATTTTCCGGGACAGCCTGTGATGCCGGGTGTTTTAACAGTTGAAGCACTTGCGCAGGTTGGGGCGGTTGCTATATTGAGCGAGGAAGAATTTAGGGGCAAGACAGCCTTCTTTGGCGGAATCAACAAGTGTAGATTCAGAGGTAAGGTAGTTCCTGGGGACAAGTTAAAGCTTGAGACAAAGATTATTAGCAGAAAAGGTCCTGTTGGAATTGGTAAGGCTGTTGCCAGTGTTGATGGAAAAGTTGTAGTGAGCGCAGAATTGACATTTATGGTTGGATAGAATTATTAGTTATTTAGTGTGAGGTACACAGATGATTCGCAAATTATTAATTGCAAATAGAGGTGAAATAGCAGTAAGAATTATTCGTGCATGCAGGGAGATGGGAATTGGAACAGTTGCTGTATATTCCTTGGCAGACAAAGAGGCTTTGCATACACAGTTGGCAGATGAAGCTATTTGCATTGGGGATATAAAATCAAGCGACAGTTATTTAAATATGGAGAGCATAATGAGTGCAGCAGTTGCAACCGGTGCTGATGCAATTCATCCGGGATTTGGCTTCTTGTCAGAGAACGCAAAGTTTGCAGCATTGTGTGAGGCATGTCATATCAAGTTTGTAGGTCCATCATCAGAGGTTATGAAGAATATGGGCAACAAGTCTGTCGCAAGAAGAACAATGACTGAAGCCGGAGTTCCTGTTATCCCGGGAACAAAGGAAGAAATATATGATGCTAAACGATGCAGAGAGGTTGCAAACGAAATCGGATATCCGGTTATCATCAAGGCAGCGCTTGGTGGTGGCGGAAAAGGCATGCGTGTGGCATACAGTGATGCCGAGATAGAAAATGCGTTTAACACAGCCCAGAAGGAAAGTGAGATGGCTTTCGGAGACAAAACAATGTATGTTGAGCATTTTGTTGAGCATCCACGTCATATTGAATTTCAAATACTTGCAGACAAGTATGGAAATGTTATTCATCTGGGTGAGCGTGATTGCTCGATTCAGAGAAATCACCAGAAGATGATAGAGGAAGCTCCATCGTGCGTGCTTAGTGAAGAGCTTCGCGCAAAGATGGGAGAGACTGCTGTAGCGGCAGCTAAGGCGGCAAAATACGAAAATGCCGGAACGATTGAGTTTTTGCTTGACAAGGATGGCAATTATTATTTTATGGAAATGAATACCCGTATTCAGGTTGAACATCCTGTTACAGAAAGTGTAACAGGAATAGATCTTATCAAAGAGCAGATTAAGATTGCGGACGGCGAAAAGCTTGAATATACACAGGACGATATAAAGATTAATGGTTGTGCTATAGAGTGCAGAATCAATGCTGAAAATCCTTCACAGAATTTCAGACCTTGTCCCGGTGTTATCACTGATATTTATTTGCCTGGAGGCAATGGAGTAAGGGTCGATTCAGCTGTTTATGCAGGATATGAGATTACTCCATATTATGATTCAATGATTGCAAAATTAATTGTCCATGCAGATAATCGTGAGGAGGCAATAGGTAAGATGAGAAGTGCTCTTGGCGAGGTTGTTATCGAGGGTATTGATACAAACATCGATTATCAGTATGAAATTATCAATGATGAGGTGTTTGAATCGGGAAAATTTGATGTTGATTTTATAGAAGAGTTTAACGCTAGAAATGAGTTTTAATAAATAAATTCAGTTTAGGCGAGGGCTTTTGATAAAAGGTTAAATGCGTGAAACGCATTTGGATAAAAGGAGTAAAAGTTGAGACTTCGTAATGCTTTTAAAAAGAATAAGAAAGAGTATATAACATTAAAGGTCAATACAACAGAGGTGCCAAAGGGCATTATTAGAAAATGCAAAAAATGCGGAACCGTTGTGCTGGCTGAGGATGTAAAAGAAAGAGGATATATCTGCCCAAAATGTGGCGGATATTTTCGTATGCATGCGAGAAGACGCATAGAGGCGATTGCAGATGCCGGAATCTTTGAGGAGTGGTTTGTAGGATTAGATACAAAAAATCCCCTGGATTATGAGGGGTATCCTGAAAAGGTTGAGCAGCTTAGGAAAAAGACAAAATTAGATGAGGCTGTTACAACGGGCAAGCTTACTATAGCCGGGCAGGCAGCAGCAGTGGCAGTAATGGATGGCAGATTTTTGATGGCAAGTATGGGACAGGTTGTCGGTGAAAAAATCACAAGAACAATTGAGAAGGCAACGGATGAAAATCTTCCACTGATTATTTTTTCATGCTCCGGAGGTGCGAGGATGCAGGAGGGTATTGTTTCTCTTATGCAGATGGCAAAAACCTCAGCAGCACTCAAGCGACACAGTGAGGGTGGAAATTTATACATATCTGTTTTGACTGATCCTACTACAGGAGGTGTCACTGCAAGCTTTGCGATGCTTGGAGATATTATTCTCGCAGAGCCTAAGGCTCTTATCGGATTTGCAGGACCAAGAGTAATTGAGCAGACTATAGGGCAGAAGCTTCCAAAGGGATTTCAGCGTTCAGAGTTTTTGTTAGAGCATGGATTTATAGACGCTATTGTCGAGAGAAATCAATTGAAGGATGAATTGGCAAAAATACTCAGGCTCCATGTAAAGACTGATTTGACTTTGGAAAAGCAGGATATTACCACTGTTCAAAAATCAATACATAAGAAAGATTTATCATCATGGGATAGAGTTCTTTTGTCAAGAAAGAATGACAGACCTGTAGGTGGAGATTATATAGAAAAGCTATTCAGTGACTTTATAGAGCTTCACGGTGACAGATATTTCAAGGATGACAGTGCCATCATAGGTGGAATTGCAATCTTTAAGGGAGTACCGGTTACAGTAATAGCTCAGGCAAAGGGACATAACACAAAGGAAAACATAAACAGAAACTTTGGTATGCCATCGCCTGATGGATACAGAAAGGCATTGAGACTTATGAAGCAGGCAGAGAAGTTCAATAGACCTATTATCTGTTTTGTTGATACACCGGGAGCGTTCTGTGGTCTTGAAGCTGAAGAAAGAGGACAGGGTGAAGCGATTGCGAGAAATCTTTATGAAATGTCAGCAATCAAAACGCCAATCCTTACAATTATGATTGGTGAAGGTGGCAGTGGTGGAGCTTTAGCTATGGCAGTGTCAGACCAGGTTTGGATGCTTGAAAATTCGGTTTACTCAATCTTAAGCCCTGAAGGATATTCAAGTATTCTTTGGAAGGACAGCAGGCGTGCCCCAGAGGCGGCAAAGGTTATGAAGATGACAGCTTCCGATTTGCATGAGATGGGAATTGTCGAAAAGGTTTTTGCGGAGCCGGAGGTTTATACTGTTGGTACGATGAGCTTGGTTACAAATAAACTTCAACCTGCAATCGAGTCATTTTTGGCAGAATACATCGAAATAGATTCAAGTGAATTGGTGGAGAGAAGATATGATAGATTTAGAAAAATGTAAGTACAATGCTTTGAAAATTGGAGAATTGGTTGCACCTATACCTATTGTGCAAGGTGGAATGGGAGTAGGAGTATCTCTTGGAGGCCTTGCAGGTGCAGTTGCAAAAGAAGGTGGCGTTGGAATAATTTCTACAGCTCAGATTGGTTTTAAAGAAATAGACTTTAAGGAAAATACTTTTGAAGCCAATATGCGCGCGATGAAAAAAGAATTTGAAAAGGCAAAATCAATAGCGCCAACGGGAGTAGTCGGATTTAACATAATGGTCGCACTCAGTCATTACAGGGAACAGGTTGAAAATGCAGTAAAAATTGGCGCAGATGTTATTATCTCAGGTGCCGGTTTGGCAACAGAGCTGCCTGAGTATGTCAAAGGCTTTAAAACTAAAATAGCTCCAATCGTTTCAAGTGCAAAATCAGCAAATGTCATATTAAAGCTCTGGGACAAGAAATACAAGAAAACAGCTGATTTTGTTGTGATTGAAGGACCAAAGGCCGGAGGACATCTGGGATTCAAAAAGGATGATATTGAAAAGTATGATAATGAGAGGGACTATGACGAGGAAATAAAAGACATAATTGGCATAGTAAAAAAATATGAGGAAAATTATGACAGCAAAATTCCTGTTGTTGTAGCAGGTGGAATCGAGACGAAAGAAGATATGCAGCATGCGCTTGACTTAGGAGCAGATGGTGTACAGGTTGCAACAAGATTTGTTACAACTAAGGAATGCGATGCAGCTGATGAATACAAACAGGCATATATAAATGCAAAAAAAGAAGATATTGTGATTGTACAGAGTCCGGTCGGAATGCCGGGACGCGCAATAAAAAATAAATTTATGAAAAGGGTATTTGACGGAGAAAAATTTACGCCAAAGAAATGTCTGGGTTGCTTGAGAAAATGCAATCCAACAGAAATTCCATATTGCATAACAGAGCGCTTGATTAATGCGGCAGAAGGAAACGTTGATGAGGCGTTGTTGTTCTGTGGTGCAAATGCATACAAGGAAAATAAAATTACTTCAGTTAAGGAAGTTATAGAATCATTTATAGTCTAACCAATATATTTGTGTTGTAATTTTTGGTCGATTTTGGAACTTTATTTGATTAACAAAATATAGTATAATGAAAAGGCAAATCTTTTAAGATTTCAAAAGTAAAATTTTTAATTCAAAAGAAAGGGGATAATATGAAAAAGAAATTATTATCAATAATGCTAATTTTAGCAATGACAATTACTTTACTTACCGGATGTGGTTCTTCAGATGATAATAAAGTAAAAAAAGCAGAAACTACATATTTTGACCAGCTAAAGGAGATGTCAACAATTACCACGGGAACAACTACACTTGAAATGGGTATGTATGGACCGGGAGATAACACAGATGGAGTTATGCTGGATAAGGAAGGCAATATGTCAGCCAGATTTAAAATAACTTCTACCAAAGAAGAAAATCAAAGAGTGGCAGTAAAACTTGAAGTTCAGCTTGGACAGTCAACTGAGTACAAAGAGGCTACTACATTGGTTTTTGATCAGAAAACATTATACATTGATTGTGCAGCTATTATTGACTTTGTTAAGAGCATTGATGAAGAGAGTGCTAAATCAGTAGAACAGACACTTTCTCAGTTGGGAGTTAAGGGATATGCTTCTATTGACCTTAAAAAAGTATTGGAAGAGTTAAATCAGAAAATGCCGGAGAATACTCAGGAGATAAAGGAAGATAGCACTGATCTTATTGAGGAGTTAATAAAGGCTCTTGAAAAGAATTTTGGCGATTTACAGGGTGTTGACGGTGATGAATACACACTGACAATTAATTCTGACAATGCTGATAAGGCAGTTGAAGGTGCAAAAACATTCTTGAAGGAAGACGCCGAAAGTCTAATAAATAAGAGCATTTCTCTGATAAAGAAAGCAAGTACTGACAGCGACTTATTAGATAGCGCTTTTCCAGAGGACGATGTGAAGGAATCGATTAGCTCTGCAATCGAAGAGTTAGAAGATAATAAGGAAGAATTTGTTTCTACAATTAAAGAAAATAATATTTCAATCGTCAGCAAGGCAAATGTAAAGGGCAACAAAGGCAGTCGCAAGGGCAGTATTACCTTTGCAACAGGCAATATTAAAGATGAAGATGGAAAAGTATTTAATGCTGATATGAATATTACAATTGATGAATCTGCAAATAGCATTGCGGATATGATTCCGGAGGATGCAATGGATGTAACATCAACAATTCTTATGATTTTACAGTCACAGCAGGGTGCTGGATTAGCTGATTAGTTGTAATATATAAAGAATACAAAATGAAATAAACAAAAGGATGTTTTTCAAAAAAGCTACGGACCAATGTCTACAGTTTTGAAAGGCATCCTTTTTTTTTAATAGGATTAGGGTGTCAAAAGGTCGACCTCTGAAGCTTTATTGTCAAAATACACAAAAGAATAGATAAAAGGTATATTTCAAAACACGTTGTTGTCCGAGTTTTTCTGCGCCGCCTACTAACTGCGTCCTTCGCAAACTCGCCCGTGTTCCGCGAAAGAGTTCGCAAGCGAGATTATTTCTTATTATTTTTTCGGGTCGTCATTTTTTAAAAAGGTGGCTTTTTTATGTTATGAGTATTTTTTGAAACATTTTTTTGTTATACTTTTTTAATCGAAAGATTAATGGACATATAAATAGGAAAAAGAAAAAGAGAGGGAAATGGAAAATGAAAAATGTTCAAAAGAGAATCATAGCTATTCTTTTAGCTATTACATTGACAGTTGCGTATATGCCGGCTTCATTTACAAACACACAGGCTGCATCGCACAAGGTCAAATTGAGCAAAAAGAAAGTGACGATTACAGTTGGAAAGAAAAAAACAGTAACACTTAAAAATGTTAAAGCAAAAGTAAAGTGGAAGGTAACAAAAGGAAAGAAAGTAGTTTCTATCAAAAAGAAGGGCAAGTATAAAAACAAAGTTGTTATTAAAGCTAAAAAAGCCGGAAATGCTAAGATTAGAGCTACATACAAGAAAAAGAAATACACTATAAAGGTTAAAGTTAAGAAAAAGGGGGCAGTTTCTGTTACTACAGTTAAGCCTACTACAAAACCAACAGAAGTGCCTACTCAGGCGCCAACAGTAGCGCCAACACAGGCACCAACGGTAGCACCAACACAGGTACCGACGGTTGCACCAACGCAGGCACCAACGGTAGCGCCTACCCAGGCACCAACAGTAGCACCAACCCAGGCACCAACCCAGGCGCCAACAGTTGCACCAACCCAGGCACCAACGGTAGCGCCAACCCAGGCACCAACAGTAGCACCAACCCAGGCACCAACAGTAGTGCCAACGCAGGCACCTACTGTAAAGCCAACAGAAGTGCCAACAGTAGCGCCTACACAGGCGCCAACAGTAGCGCCTACACAGGCACCAACAGTAGCGCCTACAACACAGGCACCGACAACGGCAGCACCTACAACAAATGCACCAACTACAGTAGCGCCTACAACAGCAGATCCAAATAAGCCTGCGGCTCCTATTGGCCTGACATATGCAGGAAATGCTGACTTGCCTTTCTATTTTGCATGGCAGGCAGAGGCAGCTACAATCTACAACTTCTATATTAATGACAAGTTGATTGAAGCAGGAATAAATGGTGCATCATATAACTGTGATTCAAAGTATTTTACAGCGACAGGAGATTACACAATCAGCTTAACTGCTGTAAAAAATGGAGTTGAATCTGACAAAACTACAATTACATATAAGGTTACAAGTGAAAATGTTGGAACAACACAGGCACCTACAACAACAGCTAAGCTTGTTGAGGGAAGACAGCTTTTAAACAACACAACGTTCGAAAATGCAAACGAATGGAACGAATACGGTGGTGAATACACAAATAACGGAAACGGCTCAGTGTCAGTTAAGGTTCCTGCATACGAAGCGGGAGAAAACTGGGCAACACAGCTAGTTGACAATGGTATTGTCCTTACTGAAGGAAGATGGTACCATGCGACAGTTACTATCAAATCTGATGTGACAAGAAAATTCCAGCTGCTTATTCAAAGTGATGGACAGGATGGAGGAAACTGGGATGTGTTAAATGCTGACAATGTCTTTACGGTGGAAGCAGGACATACATACACATATCAGACAACATTTAAAGCAACTGGTGTTCAGAATAATTATCTCTATGGAGTGATGATGGGATATGTTGCTGGAACGTCCTCATCGGAGGCAAATGTTACAATTAGTAATGTTAGTTTGAAGGAATATAGTGAAGGGCCTCCTACAACAGCATTTGTGGAAAATAATCCACCTACAGAAGTACAAACAGTTGCACCAACAACGGCAGCACCAACGACAAAGCCTGCTGAAACAACAACTCATACGGTAAAGGATCCGGGTGTTCAGACAGAACCGGCAGATGCAGATGTGGCAACAAATGTTTCACTCGTAAATTATGTTAGTGAAATTGACACATCGCTTTCATCAACACAGGGTAATACATCCGGTGGTGAAGGTATTGACAAGCTGTTTGACAACAATACAAATACAAAGTTCTTCACTGGTGATGCTCCGGCAATAACCATTGCATGGAAGATGAAAAGAACAGTAGTTTTAAAAAGCTATACTTTCGTATTGGCTGCAGATGCCGCTACCTATTCTCACAGAAATCCACACTGCTGGTCACTGTATGGCTCGATGGACGGCTCAAATTGGACAACATTATCAAATATTACTGATGGTGGTGGCATTACACATCAGAACAAGGGTGAATACACATTTAACTGTACAACGCAGACACCTTGCCAGTATTTTATGATTATTATCAAGGATAGTGGTACAGATGGAAAATTATATTATGGTTCACAGATGGCTGAAATATATTTAAATGGTGATGTTTCAAGAATTACAGAAAATGTAGGTTCGGATATTACAAATCAGGTTAAGGAAATTTATACACCGGCAAATACAGTTTCAGGATATAATGCAAGTGAAGGCGTGATGAATTTGTTTGACAGTGATACTTCAACAAAGTTATTTACGACAACACAGGCACCATGTTCAATTGCCTGGACTATGAATCAGGATACAACACTATATAGTTATTCATTGGTAACAGCTAATGATAATGAGACATATAAGAACAGAACTATAAAATCGTGGCAGCTATATGGTTCTACAGACGGAAATAATTGGACACTTATTGATACTGTAACTGACAGCGGTATGCAGGATAAAAACTATGCTGAATACACATATTTAGTTGACAAGGTTGGAACATACAAATATTACAAGATGACAGTAAATGAAGGTTACGGAAACTCATTCCAGTTATCAGGTATCACACTCAGAGGCGCGACAGTGGAAGAGAGCGAATTCAAGGCACTGTTTGTAGGCGACTGGGATCAGGTAACAGCAGAAGGTTATCAGCAGGCTCTTCATGATGCATTTTATGAGGTATACCCAAGACAGTACACAAGATGGGGAATAGGTACAGAACCTAAGAAGATTTTCGTTACAGCTGACAAGAACTATGATGGGGTAGCTTACACATCAGGCTCATCAATCGTTATCTCAGTTGACTGGATGAACAATAACCCAACAGGTATCGGCTACTTTACTCATGAATTGACACATGCTGCTCAGCAGTACGGAAATATAACATCTACTTCAAGTGCATGGTGGGTAGAGAATATGGCAAACTATGGTGGCTTCCGTTATTACCATTGGGCTTATCCGGAGACAGTACAGGTATACAGTGCAAGTGATACATCACTGCAGAACTGGAACTATGAAGCATATGGAAATAACAAGTGGTTCTTTGCATACATGGATTCAAAATATCCTACAACAAAGGATTCAAACGGAAATGTTAAATATGGTCTTATTGACAGCTTGAATCATTTGTTAAAGGACAATAAGGGAACAACATATGATGATAATCCATATGATACAACAACGCCATGGAATCAGCTTGTAAAATCAATTACAGGCTATGATTGTATAGAGTCATTGCGTTTACATTATGTAGATGAGCTTAACAATGGAACATGGACATTTACAGGATTTAAGAATTATCAGGATAATTGGATTACAGAAGATATTCCTGGAGTTCCAAATATTGACTATCCGGAATATGTAGGAAAGACACACGGAAATACAACTAATGCTAAGCTTGGAACAGCTGTGACGAGTGGCACAAACCTTTGTAGTGGGGCAAAGGTAATTAGCGCCTCGGGATACACTAATGCAAGCGAAGCACCACAGAATGTTATAGACGGTGATCTTAATACTAAGTGGTGTGCAACGTCCGGCAGCGTTGAAAATCAGCAATACGCACTTACAGGAGCACAGCATTTTGTAAAGATAGATCTTGGCAGCGAAAAAACATTTAACACATATACTCTTTACAATACAACAAGTAAAGAAGGATTTGGAAACACAACTGAATGGGAAGTACTCGTGTCAAAGGATGGTAAAAACTGGACATCAGTTGATTATCAGTCAGGCAAAAATGATGCCATTTCTTCGTACAATATCGGAACACAGACAGCCAGATATATTGTGTTTAAGATATTTGATTCAGACAATGGCGGAGTAGGAACAGTCAGATTGTATGAATTCCAGTTGTATAACAACTAAATAATTAATTGATTTTGATAAGGACCTTCTATTAATAATCTATATAGAAGGTTCTTATCTTATATGCGTGACTAATTGCGCTTGAGATGATATAATAGACAAAGTATTTTTTGAAGGATAGGTTTATGGGCAAATTTAGTGGATACTTAATATGTACAGATTGCGATGGAACCCTTACATATGAACCGGGAAAAGTGTCGGAGGAGAATGCCAAAGCAATTAAATATTTCCAGAGCGAAGGAGGCTTGTTTACCTTGGCTACAGGCAGATTTCCGGGGCACGCATATGAGTTTAAGGATATGATAGAAGTAAATGCTCCGATGGTAGCTCTCAATGGAACTGTATTGTATGATTTAAAAAATGAAAATATAATACATGAGTGGACTGCAGACAAGGAAGAGTGCCTTGAAATGTTTGATTTCATTCATCACAAATATCCGGAAGTGAAAAATTTTTGGATGAATTATTCATATAAGGACAGCGTGGATTACAAACCTTCAGAACATAAACCGGGAGATGGAAGCCTGCAACAGTTTTTTGAAAAGCTTCCGAACCAGCTTTATAAGATGCTTTCATTTCAGGATGCTTCAATAACACAGTCTCTTCAAAACGCGTTGAAGGAAACATACGGAGACAAATTCAGATTTGACAGAAGCTGGCCGGAGGGTATAGAGATACAGCCTGTCTATTCTGGAAAAGGTGTTGCTGTTCAGTATATGAAGGAACATCTGGATTGTGACATTCACACAACCATTGGAGTGGGCGATTATGAAAATGATTTGTCGCTCCTTGAATGCTCAGATATCGGATACGCAGTTTCCAATGCAATAGACGGTGTGAAGGCTGTCGCTGACAGAGTTACGGTCAGCAATAAGGAAAATGCCTTGGCAGCTATAATATATGAATTAGAAAAAGAAATTGATGAACGAGGTGAACACAATGAAAGGAATTAAGAAAATAATTGGTGTTGTTATAGTAGCTGTTTTGTTAATTGTAGTAGTTCTTTTTTCTGCAGTAAGTCTTAACAAAAATGCAAAGAAAGACGAAGCTACAACAAAGGAAGCTGCCCAAGTGGTGACAAATGAAAATGCCACGACACAGAACGCTGATAAGTCAGATGACGGGGAAACAAATTTTTGGGACAACATATCAGTATACGAAGAGACAAAGGCATCAGATAAAAAGGAAGCCCCAACAGATAAAAATGGTGAGACAAAGACTGAAGCATATCCGGGAGAAAATGACGGATGGTCACCTATTGTGTCACCTGATGACTTGGAGGAAAATTAAAATAATTACAATATGATATAAAATTTGCGTAGATATTTTTATTTTCTTTACGTCAGCAATCTATAAATTTCAACAAAAAAAGAACAAATTTTTGACAGTCGGTTTACACTGACTGTTTTTTTGTGTATAATTATAGTTCGACCGACAAAAAATAATTTTGAAGTCAAGAAAGGATACTGTATTGAAAGCACAAGATTTTAATCAGAAAATTGCAGAATTGGTTGAAATTTCAAAGGAAAAGGAGAACAAGATTTTTGTAGATGAAATCAATGAGTTCTTCAAGGATGAAAATTTAACCGACAAACAGCAAGAAAACATTATCCCAAAATTACAGGAAAACGAAATCGATGTATATGAGTATGTTGATGTGGACAGCCTGGAGGATGAGGAAGACTTGGATGCAATGGAAAATGAAGAGCCTACAGAAACAGATTTAGACGAGGTAGAATTGGAGGATGATGACGATGTTCTCCCAGACCTGTCAAGTTTGTTCGGAGGAGAAGAAACAGTTGAAATTCCGTTATCAGCATTGCCAAGTGTTACTGAAGAGCCTTCAGATGAGGATATTGCTGCTGTAGCATCAGACGAGGACGATGACGATCTTACAGACGAGGATTTTGAAGATGACGAAACCACAGAGCTTTCTGCGGTTGATTTGCTCGAGGGTGTAGGAACGGAGGATCCTGTTCGTATGTACTTAAAAGAAATCGGTACTGTTCCACTTCTTACTGCTGAGGAAGAGGTTGAATTGGCACGCCGTAAAAACGAGGGTGATCCTGTAGCAAAAGAAAAGTTAATAGAGGCTAACTTACGTCTTGTAGTAAGTATCGCAAAGAGATACACAGGACGAGGAATGAGTTTCCTTGATTTGGTTCAGGAAGGAAATCTTGGACTCATCAAGGGTGTTGAAAAATTTGACTATGCAAAAGGCTTTAAATTAAGTACATATGCAACTTGGTGGATTAGACAGTCGGTAACCAGAGCGTTAGCTGATCACGCAAGAACAATCCGTGTTCCGGTTCATATGGTTGAGACTATCAATAGAATGTCAAAGATGCAGCGTAAGCTTACATTGGAGCTTGGTTATGAACCATCACCAAAGGAACTTGCCACAGCACTTGATATGACAGAAGAAAAAGTTCTTGAAATCATGCAGATTGCAAGAGAACCTGCTTCACTTGAAACACCAATAGGTGAAGAGGATGATTCAAATCTCGGAGATTTTGTGGCAGACAACAATACTGTTACACCGGAGGCAAATATTGAATCAGTAATGCTTAGAGAACATATTGATGTTTTACTTCAGGATTTAAAAGACAGAGAAAGAGAAGTAATTATTCTTAGATTTGGTCTTAGGGATGGACATCCTAGAACACTTGAAGAGGTTGGAAAAATCTTTAGTGTAACAAGAGAACGAATCAGACAGATTGAAGCAAAAGCACTTCGCAAGCTTAGAAATCCGGTTAGAAGTAAGAAGATTAAGGATTTCCTTAACAACTAGTATGTGCAGGATTTGCTTTATATAGTTAAGAATAAGCCGGAATTTTGTATATAGACATAATATTAACGTTAACAAATTAAAATAATATATATTAAAACTTAATTTTGTTTGACAAATTGATTTAAATAGTTTATAAAATTAAGTAGATTAAAGGTACAAAGAGGTACGAACTTTATTGTTCTGTTCTTTGTACCTTTTTTGCGTGATAATCCCTGCAAGCGCCCACATATTTGTGCAAGTAAGTTTGCTGGCAATATCAGATATTTTTACCATTACCAATGGATTGATATAAAGGAGGAAAAACCATGAATCAAAATGAAATGTTTAAGGCTGCAAAGGATAATGGCTTATATAGTCCAAGTTTTGAACACGACAACTGTGGTATTGGAGCAGTTGTAAATATCAAAGGAAAGAAAAGCCATGATACAGTTGCAAACGCATTAAAGATTGTTGAAAATCTTGAGCATAGAGCTGGAAAGGATGCTGAAGGCAAGACCGGTGACGGTGTTGGTATTATGCTTCAGGTTTCACACAAATTCTTTAAGAAGGTGACAAAGCCTTTAGGTTTTGATATTGGGGGTGAAAGAGAATACGGTGTTGGTATGTTCTTTATGCCACAGAATGAACTTCAGAGAAAAAGAGAAATGAAGATGTTTGAGGTAATTACACAGAAGGAAGGCCTTGAGTTCCTTGGTTGGAGAGAAGTTCCGGTTAAACCGGAGGTTCTTGGAACAAAGGCCGTTGAATGTATGCCTCATATTATGCAGTGCTTTATTAGAAAGCCGGAGGAATGCTGCAAGGGAATAGAATTTGACAGAAAGCTTTACATTGTAAGAAGAGTTTTCTCACATAGCAGTCAGGGAACATATGTAGTTTCGCTTTCAAGTAGAACTATTGTATACAAAGGTATGTTTTTGGTTGATCAGTTAGGTTTGTTCTTTGAAGATTTACAGGACAAAAATTTTGAATCTGCTATTGCGTTAGTTCATTCCAGATTCTCAACTAACACAAACCCAAGCTGGAGAAGAGCACATCCAAACAGATTTATTGTACATAATGGTGAGATAAATACAATTCGTGGTAATGCGGATAATATGCTGGCTCGTGAAGAATCAATGAGCAGCGAATATATGGAAAGCAGCTTGCAGAAGGTTATGCCGGTTGTGGATGTAGAAGGCTCAGATTCAGCAATGCTTGATAATACATTAGAATTTTTAGTTATGAACGGAGTCGATCTTCCGCTTGCAGTAATGATGTGTATTCCTGAACCATGGGAAAAGAATGACACTATTTCTGAAACAAAGAGAAACTTCTATCAGTACTATGCAACAATGATGGAGCCATGGGATGGACCAGCTTCAATCCTATTCTCAGACGGAGATTATATGGGAGCTATTCTTGACAGAAATGGTTTACGTCCATCAAGATATTACATTACTGATGATGACAATTTAATTCTTTCATCAGAGGTTGGTGTGCTAGATATTGACCCTGCGAAGATTGTTGTAAAGGAAAGACTTCGTCCGGGTCGTATGCTCTTAGTAGATACTGTCAAGGGTGAATTGATAGACGATGATCATTTGAAGGAAAGATATGCATCGAGAAAGCCTTACGGTGAATGGATTAACAATAACTTAGTTTATTTGAAGGACATTCACATTCCAAATAAAAAAGTAGAATCATACAATAAAGAGGAACGTGCAAGACTTCAGAAAAACTTTGGCTACAGCTTTGAGGATTTGCAGAGAATTATTCCAATGGCAAACAATGGTATCGAAGCTACAAAGGCGATGGGCAAGGATACACCACTTGCAGTATTAAGTGATAGAACACATCCATTGTTTAACTATTTCAAGCAGTTATTTGCACAGGTTACAAACCCACCTATTGATGCGATAAGAGAAGAGATTGTAACATCCACATCAGTTTATTTGGGAAAGGATGGAAATATATTAGAGGAAAGTCCTGAGAACTGCAAGGTATTAAAGATTCACAATCCTATTCTTACAAATACAGACGTTTTAAAACTTAAAAATATGAATATGCCGGGATTCAAGACAGCTGTAGTTCCAATCGTTTACTATCAGGGTGTTGGACTTAAAAAAGCTATTGAACAGGTATTTGTTGATGTTGACAAGGCTCATAAGGATGGAGCAAATATTATCATTCTTTCAGACAGAGGTGTTGATGAATATCATGTTCAGATTCCATCACTTCTCGCAGTGTCAGCCGTACATCAGCATTTGGTAAAGACAAAGAAGAGAACAACACTTTCATTAGTTCTTGAAAGTGGTGAACCTAGAACGGTACATCATTTTGCAACACTGTTAGGATATGGTGCAAGTGCTATCAATCCATATCTTGCTCACGAGACAATCAAGCAGATGGTACATGAGGGAATGCTCGACAAAGATCCATATGCAGCTATTGACGATTACAATGAAGCTGTTATTAGCGGTATTGTAAAGATTGCTTCAAAGATGGGTATTTCAACAATTCAGTCATATCAGGGTTCACAGATATTTGAGGCAATTGGTATTTCAAGTGAAGTAATAGACCAATATTTTACCGGTACAGTGAGCAGAGTTGAGGGTATAACCTTGCAGGATATTGAAGAAAGCGTAGAAAAGCTTCACTCAAGCGCATTTGATCCTTTGGGACTTGATGTTGACCTGACATTGGAAAGCAATGGTGAACATAAGCTTCGCAGTGGTAAGGAAGAACACAAATACAATCCTGCAACAATTCATATGCTACAGCAGGCTACATGGACAGGCGATTATGATTTGTTTAAGCAGTATACTCATATGATTGATGAGGAGATGTCTCCGGTGCACCTTCGTGGATTGATTGATTTCAATTATCCTGAGGATGGTGGAATCCCTATTGATGAGGTTGAAAGCGTTGACTCGATTGTAAAGAGATTCAAGACAGGTGCTATGTCATATGGTTCTATTTCACAGGAAGCACATGAGACAATGGCTATAGCCATGAATATGATTGGTGGACGTTCAAACTCAGGTGAAGGTGGAGAGTCAATTGACAGACTCACAGTTGGCGAGGACGGACTCAACAGATGTTCAAGAATCAAGCAGGTTGCGTCAGGACGTTTTGGTGTTACATCAAGATATCTTGTAAGTGCAGACGAGCTTCAGATTAAGATGGCACAGGGCGCAAAGCCGGGTGAAGGTGGACATCTTCCGGGAAAGAAGGTATATCCTTGGATTGCAAAGACCCGTTATTCAACACCGGGTGTAAGTCTTATTTCACCACCACCACATCACGATATTTACTCAATCGAGGACTTAGCTCAGTTAATATATGATTTGAAAAATTCCAATACTGATGCACGTATTTCAGTTAAGCTTGTTTCTGAGGCAGGTGTAGGTACAGTAGCGGCAGGTGTTGCTAAGGCAGGTGCACAGGTTATCCTTATTTCAGGCTTTGACGGTGGTACAGGTGCAGCTCCGGAAAACTCAATTTACAATGCAGGTCTTCCTTGGGAATTAGGTCTTGCAGAAGCGCATCAGACACTTATTGCAAACGGTCTTCGTGACAAGGTTGTAGTAGAAACAGATGGTAAGCTTATGAGTGGTAGAGATGTTGCTATCGCAGCAGCACTGGGTGCAGAAGAGTATGGATTCGCAACAGCTCCACTTGTTACTATGGGTTGTGTAATGATGAGGGTATGTAACCTCGATACATGTCCGGTAGGTGTTGCAACACAGAATCCTGAATTGAGAAAGAAATTCAAAGGTAAACCTGAATACGTTGTAAACTTTATGAAGTTTATCGCTCAGGAGCTCAGAGAATATATGGCGAAGCTTGGTGTTAGAACTCTCGATGAGTTGGTTGGTAGAGCCGACCTTCTCAAGGTTAAGGATAACATTGATGATAAGAAGCAGGAGGAGGTTTGCCTTTCAAAGATTATCAACACAGATTTCGCAGACCATAGAGTTACATATTTAAAGAAAAATGAATACGACTTTGAGCTGGACAAAGTAAAAGATACAACAGTTCTTATGAAGAAGATGGGCAAGGCTTTGGACAGCAAAAAGCCTGCAACTGTAGAAGTTTCACTTACAAATATAGATAGATCATTTGGTACTATCTTTGGTTCAGAAATCACAAAGAGATATCATGACACATTGGAAGAGGATATGTACACAGTTAAGTGTACAGGTGCCGGTGGACAGAGCTTTGGTGCATTTATTCCAAATGGTATGACTATTGAGCTTACAGGTGATAGCAACGACTATTTAGGAAAAGGTCTTTCAGGTGGAAAGATTATAGTTAAGCCTCCTGTTGAATCTACATTTAAGCAGGATGAAAATATCATTATCGGTAATGTAGCTTTATATGGAGCAACAAGTGGAAAAGCCTTTATCAACGGTGTGGCAGGTGAACGTTTCTGTGTAAGAAACTCTGGTGCAACAGCAGTAGTTGAAGGTGTTGGTGACCACGGATGTGAATATATGACTGGCGGTAGAGTGGCAGTTATCGGTGTGGTTGGCAAAAACTTCGCTGCAGGTATGAGTGGCGGTGTCGCTTATGTATTGGATGAAAACTTTGATTTGTACAAGAAGGTTAACAAGTCTTTAGTATCAACTGAAGAGCTTTCAAATAAATATGACGTATTAGAGCTCAAGGGAATGCTTGAAGAACATGTTAAATGTACAGGTTCAGAGAAAGGTAAATTAATCCTTGATAACTTTGAGGAATATTTGCCTAAGTTCAAGAAGATTATTCCACATGACTACAAGAAGATGTTAGAAGCAATCGCCAAGATGGAAGAAAAAGGATTGAATCCGGAGCAGGCACAGATTGAAGCATTCTATGAGGCAACAAAATAAGGAGGTAGAGAAAGATGGGAAAGCCAACAGGATTTTTAGATTATGCAAGGGAAGAGGCTAAGGCAACTTCTCCAAAGGAAAGAATAAAAAACTTTAACGAATTCCATGATCCTCTACCATTGGAAAAGCAGAAAAAGCAAGCTGCCAGATGTATGGAATGTGGTGTTCCATTTTGTCAGAATGGTCAGATGATTAAAGGAATGGCATCAGGTTGTCCACTTAACAACCTGATACCTGAATGGAACGATTTATTGTTCCATGAGAATATGAAGCAGGCATATAACAGATTGCACAAGACTAATAATTTTCCGGAGTTCACATCAAGAGTATGTCCGGCTCTTTGCGAGAAGGCATGTACATGTGGATTAAATGGAGAAGCAGTATCTGTTAGAGCAAATGAAAATACAATTATTGAAAATGCATACGAAGAGGGTTACGCAGCTGCAAACCCACCTAAGGTTCGCACAGGAAAGAAAATTGCAGTAATCGGTTCAGGTCCTAGTGGACTTGCCGTTGCAGACCAGTTAAATCATCGTGGACACAGTGTTACTGTATATGAGCGCGATGACAGAGTTGGTGGACTTCTGATGTATGGTATTCCAAATATGAAGCTAGAAAAGCATATCATTGACCGAAAGGTTGATGTTATGAAAGAGGAAGGCGTTGTATTTGAGACAGGTGTAAATGTTGGAAAGGATATCAAAGCAGCACAGCTTCTAAAAGAATATGATAAGGTTGTTCTTGCATGTGGTTCAAGAAATGCAAGAGATATTAAGGCTCCCGGACGTGATGCAAAAGGAATTTATTTTGCAGTAGATTTCCTTACTTCAACAACAAAGAGCTTGTTAGATAATGATTTAAAGGATGGAACCTTCATATCAGCAAAGGGCAAGGATGTTGTCATCATTGGTGGTGGTGACACGGGAAATGACTGTGTTGGCACATCCATAAGACATGGAGCAAAGAGTGTTCTTCAGCTTGAAATGATGCCAAAGGCACCGGATGAAAGACTTGCTACAAATCCTTGGCCTGAGTGGCCTTTAGTCTGCAAGACAGACTACGGTCAGGAGGAGGCTATCGCAGTATTTGGAGAAGATCCTAGAGTATATCAGACTACAGTAAAAGAATTTAAGAAGGACAAAAAAGGAAATCTTGAAAAATTAGTTCTCGTAAAGCTTGATGCCGTAAAAGACGAAGCTACAGGCAGAATGAACATGGTAGAGATAGAGGGCAGCGAGTATGAGGTTGATTGTCAGCTCGTGCTCATCGCAGCAGGCTTCCTTGGAGCAGAAGATTATGTTACAAAAGCTTTTGGCGTAGATACAACACCAAGAACAAATGTAGCTACTATGCCGGGAAAATATTCAACAAGTGTAGATAATGTTTTTGTCGCAGGCGATATGCACAGAGGACAGTCCCTTGTTGTATGGGCAATTCGCGAAGGAAGAGATTGTGCAAGAGAAGTAGACGAGAGTCTTATGGGATATACAAATCTCCTTTACTGATAGTGGAGTGTATGTTAAAATTTTCATCGTGAGTGTTTAATGAAAGCATACTATACTATTTAAAAAGGGAGACTTTTATGAAAAAGAAACTATTAACTACTATTTTTATTTGTGTTGCAACTTTGACAGTTACTATAGCAGGTAATACAACATTTGAGGCCAAGACTGTTCCGGTTAGATTGAACAAGAGCAAGACCAGCTTAACAATCACAAAAAATGCAACAGGTAAGACTACATATGGAAAGACAACTCTTAAGGTAAAAGTAGCCAAGGGTTACAAGATTAAGAGTAAGAGCTTTAAATCATCAAAGAAGTCTGTTGCAACAGTATCAAAAAAAGGTGTTGTTGTTGCAAAGAAAAAAGGAACTGCAAAAATATACGTTACTGTTAAGTACACAAAAAGCAAAAATAAAAAAGTGTATACAAAGAAATTAACTGCAAAGGTAACAGTTGCTAAAAAGAACGTACCGGCAGAAACAAATAAACCAGTAGAAACACCTACAACAAAACCTGCAGAAACACCTACAACAAAGCCTGCAGAATCAACAAAACCTTTCAAGATTGAAGGGCTTCATTCTGCTTATTCACCTGCACCAAAGAAGTCAACAATGCAGTATGTAAAGACAATTAATTTAGGAGCTGAAGATAAAATAGATGACGTTAATGAAGAGGCAAATGCAGTAACATTGAATGATGGAGTTGTAGGCGAAATCTATCTTATGAATGTTCCCGGACAAGACAAATTATATACTATGTATATAAAAACAGTTAAGGAAGGAACAAAGATGGCATATGCAAGTGCAGGACTAGCCCAGATGTTTCGCAATGAGTTTGGCTCGGAAAAGACAGAGCTTGCTTGTGTGGTATTTGAAAATAAGGTTGTAGCTTCCACATGCTCAAGAATGTTTGGACAATTTATGATTAATTATGCTGCAAGAGGAAATAAATATTTGCCTGATTATCCATATGGAATATATAATATGGAAAATTTAGATACATCACAGGTTGAAGACTTTTCACATATGTTTTGTGATGCCTTTGAATTGAAGGGAACTCATAATTTCTATTTGCCGGAAGGTTTTGATACATCAAGTGCAGTTGATATAAGTAGTATGTTCTATAGTTTTGGTTCACATGAATGTGCGGATAGTACACTTACATTACCTTCAACCTTTGACACAAAAAATGTTAAATACTTTATAAGTATGTTTGGAGTATGTCATTTGTCAAAAGTAACATTCCCAAAGGAATTTGTGTTTAATACTGCAAATAGAATTGATATAAGCGGTTTCTTTTCCGGTGCAAGAATTAAATACATTGAAAATGAAACACCTTTTGATACAAAGGGAGTTGATAGTATGATGGGCATTCCATGTAACGGTACCTATGATACAATGAAGGATTTTGTTGATCAATTAGACTTGTCAGCACTGATGTCGGCTGGAATGATGCTTTATGGAAATCAAGATACACAGTTGATAAATTATGTTTTAAACAAGCTTACAACAGAAGCGACTAATGCTTTTAGTTTTATGAATATTTGTGCACAAATAGTGGCGGAGGATGTTATAGCAGATTTTAAAAAATGCACAAAAGCGTATTGTTATACGGGACTCTTTAGTTACGCAAAAGCAAATTCTGTAACAATAAAAAATGCAAATATCGAAGAAGGAAATAACCTCTTTGAACAGGCTGATATCGGAGTGATTGATATTTCAACATGTACATTTGTCGAAGGTGGAGAGTTTGATGGAATGTTTGACAGATGGAGAGGAAAGAGTGCTCCAATCATTTATGTAAAAGATGAAGCTATGCAGACATTTATTATTGAACAGTTTAATGCTTGCGATAATGGTTTTGAGATTACTTCAAGCAATGTAATAATAAAATAATAGAACTAAAAATGTATAGATGAAAAAATTAGTTATCTGAAAATTAATAAATTTCATTTTTACAAGTAGATAATCAATAGTGGGAAGTCCTGTAAATAGGGACTTCCCGTTTTTTGCGTTCTCTAGTTCGTTCATGGAATGGAACAGACCCCTTTTCTGATATCGGTGCAACGGTAGCATAGAAATTCAAATATATTACACTATTTTCAAGTTTTTTCAACTATTTTTGGAATAATCGGAGTGATAGAATAATATTGCTATAGTAGATGTTCGGAAAAATGGTGTAAAAAACACCTTAAATAGAAAGGAGAAAAAATGTGTAACAAAAAAAGAATAGTTGCTATGTTGCTTAGTTTGCTTCTGGTAGTATCGTCATTTATCGGAAATATAGACTTGGCAGGTGTAACTCAGGTTTTTGCGGCAACAGTGAATGCGCCGGAAAACCTTCGTCTTGAACAGACGGATAAGGGGCTGACAATCAAGTGGGACAGCTTTCAAAATGCAGAACGATATGATGTATATCGGGCAGAAAGCCGCTATGGAAACTACCAAAAGGTAGAGACTGTATCAGGGTTGTCATGGACGGACTTAGGCACCAACGAGGATAAGTATGAAAACTACTACAAGGTAGCTGAGGAAGGTAGCAGCCAGCTTTCAGAACCGATTTCGTTAGAAATCGAAATGTTTGGCGAAGATATGTATGTATTTTCACCAAAGGATGATGTTGAACAGGTGTACAATGCCATAAATGATGTTTATCGCATCCAAGGCGATGTGGATGAAAATGGTAACACAGGTTCAGGGCAACAGTTTGGTTCAGGTCGCTACGCCTTCGCATTCAAATCAGGAGATTACTCCAATATGAAGGCGGATCAATATAATATTTCATATTATATGCAGATTTTAGGGCTTGGAAAGGTACCTACAGATGTAACCATCAAAAATGTGCATGTACCTCCGGTACTTCCAAACAGTAACGTTACATGTAATTTCTGGATGGGCATAGAAAATGTTTCTATTGCTCCGGTAGGCTTCAATACCAATGATGCTTATTATGATTTTCTTTGGTCTGTATCACAGGCAGCACCTGCTAGAAGATTAAATGTTGAGCGCTCTGCAAGACTCAATTATATGTGGGACGGCTGGGCAAGTGGTGGCTATGTTGCTGACAGCGTGATTAAAGGAGATTTAGGTTCCTGGTCACAGCAGCAGTATTATTTGAGAAATAATAATATCAATGGAGACTTATATGGCATCAACTGGAACCTGGTAGCACAGGGATGTACAGGTATTAATGGAACTAACTGGAATAATACAGTATCTAAATATCCAATGTACGAGCTTGAAAGCAAGCTTGGAAAAACAAATTGGAAGAGTGGTGGAAAGTATACAATACTAAATACTACCGATGAATTACGCGAGAAACCATTCCTTTTCTTTGATGAGGATGATAATGAATATAAGGTTTTTGCACCTTCTATGCGTAAAAACGCAAAGGGAACTTCCTGGTCTCAAAATGATATGGGAGAGGGAGAGGTTCTCGATATAAGCGACTTTTATATTGCTCGTGCCGACAGAGATAATGCAGCATCTATTAATGCGGCATTGAAACAGGGAAAGAATATTATTCTTTCACCGGGAATTTACTATGCAGAAGAACCAATTAATATTACAAAAGCAAATACTATAGTTCTTGGATTAGGACTTGCAACAATTATTCCTACTAACTCTGAAACAGCAGTGAAGATTGCAGATGTTGACGGAGTTACTTTGGCAGGAGTAATTTTAGATGCAGATTCATCTTCAAAGAATATGTTAGTTGTTGGAAATGAAGGCAGTAACAAAGACCATTCTGCAAATCCTACAATATTACAGGATGTGTTTATCCGTATTGGTGGTGTACACGGTGGTGTGGCATCAACAGAGGAAGCTATGGTTATCAACAGTAACGATGTTATTGGAGATCATTTCTGGATATGGAGAGCAGACCACGGTGCAGGCGTAGGCTGGAATTTGAATAAGGCTGCAAATGGCGTGGTAGTCAATGGAGATAATGTAACGTTATACGGATTGATGGTAGAGCATTTCCAGGAATACGACGTGTTGTGGCGAGGAGAGAATGGAAAAACTTATTTCCTGCAAAACGAAAAAGCCTATGACCCACAGGATCAAAATGAATGGATGAGCCACAATGGAACAGTACTAGGCTATTCAGCATATAAAGTGGCAAACAATGTAAAGAAACACTACGCAGTAGGATTGGGATGCTACGATGTGTTTATCAATACTAATGGAGCAAGCATCTTCCTTGAAAATGCAATTGAAGTACCTGACACAGAAGGTGTTATGATTGAAAATGCGTGTACAGTTGAAATTGCAGATGGAAGTGGTCCAATTGTAGGAATTAAGAATATTGTCAACGGAACAGGTCCGTCTATTACTACAGGTGCAGGCTCAGGTGGTGGATACGCAAGACAGGCACTTTTAGTATATAACAATGGAAAAGGCACTAGCTTACAGGATTATTACTTGACGGGCGGAAATGAAGCTGGTGTGACAGTGGACGAAGATGGTGTTACACCAACAGACGATCCAAAAGCTGAAAAGGACATTACTAAGGAGGATCCTGACACAGGTGATTCAGGAGAAGAAAAACAATCTGTTGCTACAGGTCCTTTTGCAGAATGGAAAAATAATGCTATTACATATCCTGCTAAAGGTCAGCTTGTGGCAGCAGGAAGATTTGACATTAAGTTTGGAAAACTTGACAATGCAACAAAATACGAGGTGTATGTAGATGATAAGGCTGTAAAGACCTTTGAAGGCACACAGGCAAATGCTGAAACATATTCTGTAGAAATCAGTAGTGTAGAGGTAAAGAAGCATTCTACATATGTAGTTGCAACATTGACTAATGGTTCTAAAGTTACTTCAAACATAAGATATTTCTATATTTCCAAAAAGGGAATGGGTGTATGGCAGAAGGATGTTAGCAAGATAAAAGAGACAAATCTGTCATGGTATTACACATGGTCACTTGACAAGCTTTCAGGTGCTGACGAGCAGGTGGAATTTGTACCTATGATGTGGGGCGATTTTGGTAACACAAGCTCTAAGGAATATCAGTGGATAAAAAATGGTGGATACAAGGATTACAAGTATCTGCTAACATTTAATGAACCGGATATGCCGGATCAATCTAATATGAAACCGGAAAGAGCAGTAGAGCTATGGCCACAGTTTAAAGAAGTTCAGGATTATGGTGTATCTGTAAGCTCACCAGGTACAGCAGTACCTACAGTATTATATTCAGATACAAACAATGACTACAATACAGTAGGTGGATGGTATGGAAAATATAATGAACTAATGGTGGCAGCAGATTACCATGATGACTTTACGGCTGTACATTTCTACTTTGATTATCCTGGTGATTTTGTATTAGACATAATCGAGCAGATTCATGAAAAAACAGGAAAGCCAATCTGGATTACTGAGTGGGGTGTAGCTCAGTGGAGTCAGGTTCAGAGCTTTGACTGGACAGGTGGTCCGGATGAAGGAAACTGGCAAAGAGACCTCATTGTAAACTTTATGTACAGCGTATTACCTAAGTTAGACAAACTTGATTATGTAGAGCGTTATGCATGGTTCCCATTTGATGGCTCTGACACATCAAAGTTTGGTAATGGCGCAAGCGGATTATTCTTCTGTGGTGAAGATGATCCTCAAAAGGGTGAGTTGACATCTCTAGGAAAAGCTTATGCAGCACTTGGAAATCCACAAGGATATGATCCAAACAAGGTGACAGATGATGTGGTAGTGGATGATGGAGATGTTGAGGTTCCAACTGAAAAGCCTACAGAGGCTCCAACAGAAAAACCAACTGAGACACCAACAGAACCGGTCACAGAGCCAATTGAGAAGGTAAACATTTTAGTTGGAAAAACAGCTACAGCTTCTACTACATTAGGTGGAAACAAGGCAGCAAATGCCATTGACAGCAACAATGGCAGCAGATGGGAATCAGTCCACGATGCACAGGGCAATCAGTGGCTACAAATTGAATTGGGTGGAATATATAAAGTTAACTCCTTCAAGATAGAATGGGAGACAGCAGCGGCTAAGGAATACAAATTCCAGACATCTATGGATGGAAACAATTGGACAACGGTATGCGAAGTGACTGATGGAAAGTCAGGTGAGACTAGAGAGGAAAGCTTCTCATCAGCTGAGGCAAAATATGTTAGAATTCTCTGTGAGTCAAAAACTACCGGTTATGGTTATTCAATTTGGGAAATGGAAGTATACGGAGTGGCAGTAAGCGTGGAAGAACCAACAGAAGCTCCTACTGAGAAACCAACTGAAAAACCAACAGAAGCAGTAACAGAGGAGCCAACAGAACCTGCAACTGAAAAGCCAACAGAGAAACCAACAGAACCTGCAACCGAAAAGCCAACAGAGAATCCTACAGAGCCTGTAGAGATAGTAAATGTATTGGCTGGAAAAACAGCAACTGCTTCAAATGTACATGGAAACAATGTGGCAGCAAACGCCATTGACGGAAATCAGGGAAGCAGATGGGAGACTGACCATGGAAAAGGTGGAACAGAATGGCTTCAGGTAGATTTAGGAGAAGTATATACTGTATCATCCTTCAAGATTAACTGGGAGACTGCAGCAGCTAAGGAATATCAATTCCAGACATCTATGGATGGAACTGATTGGACAACAGTATGTGATGTAACTGATGGAAAATCAGGTCAGACAAGAGAAGAAAGCTTTGCAGCAACCAACGCAAAATATGTAAGACTTCTCTGTACATCAAAGACAACAGACTATGGATATTCAATCTGGGAGTTTGAAGTATATGGTTATACCTCAGATGGTAAGCAGGATGAACCAATAGCCCCTGTTGAGAAAATTAATGTAGTGTTGGATAAAACAGCAACTGCTTCAAATGTATATGGAAACAATGCAGCAGCAAATGCCATTGACGGAAACCAGGGAAGCAGATGGGAGACTGACCATGGAAAAGATGGCACAGAATGGCTTCAGGTAGATTTAGGCGAAATATATTTGATTGATTCCTTCAAGATTAACTGGGAGACAGCAGCAGCTAAGGCGTATAAGTTCCAGGTATCTATGAATGGAGAGGATTGGACAACAGTCTGCGAAGTTACTGACGGAAAATCGGGTCAGACTAGAGAAGAGACCTTTGCAGTAACATATGCAAAATATATTAGGATTTACTGCGAGACAAAGACAACAGACTATGGATATTCAATCTGGGAGCTGGAGGTATATGGTAACACATCAGATAGTATTAAGGAAGAGCCAACAGTACCTGCAGAAAAAAGTAATGTGGTTTTAAACAAAGCTGCTACTACTTCGTCAGTAAACGGAAATAACATAGCAGATTATGCTGTTGATGGAAATCAAGGAAGCAGATGGGAAACTGCTCATGGAGAAGGAAAAACAGACTGGCTTCAAATTGATTTGGGAGATACATACACCATAGATTCATTTAAGATTAACTGGGAGACGGCAGCAGCTAAAGAGTATCAATTCCAGGTATCATTAGATGGAACTACTTGGACAACAGTATGTAATGTAACTGATGGAAAATCAGGTGAGACAAGAGAAGAAAGTTTTGCGGCAACCAGTGCAAAATATGTAAGACTTCTCTGCACATCAAAGACAACAGGCTATGGATATTCCATTTGGGATATGGAAGTTTACGGCTGGTAGGAAGGCTTGCCGGTATAGGTGAGTTGATAAAATGAAACATAAATAGGGGCTGTAAAAAAGCTCCATAAGTATAAGACCTGCTTAGCAGATGCTAATGCAGGTCTTGTTCTTTTCTTTAGATTTCTTACAATTCCTATTTTGTTTATATATGTTGAGCACTTATATTATGTTAAAATATGATTTTATGTTTAGTTTTATCAAAATTATTTTTTAGAGCTGAAAGATAAAATATTAATCATATTTGCCTGTTCGATTTTGTCAAATTCGATTATATTAGCTGAAAGATAAAATATTAATCATATTTGCCTATTCCATTTTATCAAAATCACTTTTTGTAGTTTAAAAATAAATTAAATAAAATTTTTTTGACTATTTTGTGATTTTTGATTTACTTCAATCGTATTTAAAGTATAATGCATTAAAGAAATAAGAATTCTTAAGAAAAACTTAGGTGAAACCAATGGACAGAATAAGCTATACAGAAATTGTAAAAAAATATGCAGACGATATATTTAGAGTGGCGTTAAGCTATTGCAAAAATAGGCAGGATGCAGAAGATGTTCTACAGACAGTGTTCTTAAAATTGCTTCAGGCGGATTTAAAGTTTGAAAATGAGGAGCATACAAAGAGATGGCTGATAAGAGTAACTGTTAACTATTGTAAGGACTTAAATAAATCATTTTGGAAGAGGCGAATTGTCGAGTTACAGGATGCGATGAATAGTGCGACTGTAGATTTTTCGTCCAATGAAAAAAGTGAATTGTATGAGGCTGTGATGAGCCTGCCACAAAAATATAGAATTGTAACGCATCTATTTTACTATGAAGACTACTCGATTAAAGAAATTGCTGAAACAATCAATGTAAAAGAAACGACAGTCCAGACAAGACTTATGAGGGCTAGAATGAAGCTTAGAGAAAAATTAGAGGAGGTAAATTATGACTGGTAAGGAAGCATACAGGAGTACATTTGATGAAATAAATGTATCCCCACAAATGATGACTAGGCTTATGCTACAAAATGGCAATGTAGCTGTTATGGAAAACAGTTATGGAATTGTATACAGAGCTATCAAGGCAATAGTAACATTCATTACAGTGCTTACAGCCAGTGGAGTTCTCTTTTCAGTTCCAATATCCTAGATGAAATCTTTTTTTGAATATGCTATAATATTACAGGTTTGGCGAATTACTGATTTTATGAGTGCCAAATGGCTGAAAATATTTATTATGAGAGATATTAATAATATTACATATTTAAATAAGCATACAATAAGATGTAGTCAATTTATTGGAGGAAGAAATGAAGGTATTATTGTTTAACGGAAGTCCAAAGGAAAAAGGATGTACATATACTGCCTTGTGTGAGATGACAAAGGTTCTAAATGAAGAGGGCATCGAAACAGAAATAATGCATGTTGGGGCTAAGCCTCAGGGAAGCTGTATGGGATGTGGCGGATGCTCGACCACAGGCGAATGCGTATATGGAGGAGTCGTCGTGGAAGCTGCAAAGAAGCTTAAGGAAGCAGATGGAGTTGTATTTGGCAGTCCGGTTCATTATGCATCAATTAGTGGAAATATGATGGGTTTTATGCATAGACTTGCATGGAGTGCCGGAGCAGATTTAAAATACAAGCCGGCGGCAATGGCGGTAAGTGCAAGAAGAGCAGGTACAACAACTGCTTTAGATGAAATTGCAAAAATACCGGAATTTTATCATATGCCACTTGTCAATGGAAATTATTGGCCAATGGTACATGGAAGTACTCCTGAAGAAGTAAAAAAAGATGAAGAAGGTCTTCAGATTATGAGAAATATTGCGAGAAATATGGCTTGGCTTCTCAAGTGCATAGAGGCTGGAAAGGAAAATGGCATTGAGCATCCACAGCCTGAAACTCCAATTAAGACAAATTTTATCAGATAGATAAAATTTAACAGCTATGTAACCAATGATTTGTTGCATAGTCAAATTTAAAAGTATATACTAGACATTGGTGAAAATTACACACATTGAAAGGAAACAACATGGAAGAACAAAATATTAACATGGAAGATGTTGAAAATATCGAGGACAATAAATCAGGGATAAATTTTAAAAAAGAATTTCTCAGCTGGGTAGGTATTATCGTTTTGGCGGTGGTTATCGCGTTTGTTATTAATACATTTGTGATAATCAATGCAAATGTTCCATCAGGTTCGATGGAAAATACGATTATGACAGGAGACCGTATGATTGGTCTTCGTATGGCATACTGGTTCAGCGAGCCAAAAAGAGGAGATATTGTTATTTTTAAATTCCCGGATGATGAGTCACAGACATTCGTAAAGCGAGTAATAGGAGAGCCGGGTGATAAGGTAGTTATAAAAGATGCAAAGATTTATATCAATGATTCTGAAGAACCATTGGATGAACCATATTTACCTGAAGAATGGGAAGTTGGATGCGGAGATGATGTAGAGATGGAATACAATGTTCCAAAGGATTCGTATTTTGTTCTCGGTGATAATAGAAATGTATCCCATGATGCAAGATTTTGGACTAACACATATGTAAAGGAAGACAAAATAATTGCAAAGGCTATATTTAAATACTGGCCATTTGATCACAAGGGCATACTGGAATCAGCAACATATGCAGAATAAACAAGAAAGAATCTCGCAAGCGAGATTCTTTTTTGATATTTGAACTTTATTTTACACTGCAACTAAATTTTTGTTTTGCTTCCTGAACCTTTTTCTCCTCGGCGTCAGGAGTAGGATAAAATCCCTTTGTATGCATCTGGTTAAAAACATCAACCTGAATTTTGTGTTCTTTTTCCAATAAACTCATCATTGAACTTCTGAGCCCTTCGTGAGCACATTCGTTAGCACTCATATTGTAAAGATTTGTTGCACTTTTTTCTGCATTTAATGCATCTGATAATATTTCTTTTTCTGTATATAAATTTTTTTCCATATCTTCCCCTTCCCAATTAACCTAAAAAAGAATAAATTTCGTTAAAATGTCCCTGATGCTTGTCTGAAATGTCATTCATCTGCTGTTTGACTTCAGAGTCAGTGGCATGCTCGGCCAACATTTTAAATTTTTTTACCAACAATTCCTCTTCGTTTAGCAAGTCGTTAATTACTGAAAGCTCTTTTTCTGATAAATTGCTCATATAATACCTCCTAATTATTTGTAATAAATTCACCGTACTATTATGAGCAAAATGGAAAAATATATACAGGTTAAATTTCGAAATACTTCAATACTTCAATTTCTTCAAATCCTATTTTTTTGTACATTTCATATGCAGGAATGTTTTCTTTAGTAACATGAAGAATGGCACTGTCATATTTATCGAAAATATCCTTGAGAACAGAGCACATCATCCTGTATCCATATCCGTTGCGTCTGAATTTTTCAAAAACTTCAACATCATGAATACATGCACACATATCAAATGCGGAAATGATAACCTGCCCAATTTGAATATCGTCAATACTTCCTGTTATCTCTATTTCATCGTTTTCCTTGTGTGGAGATAAATCAACAGAAACAAAATCTGCGTCAAAATCACCTTTTTCCAATTTTATACTGCATTCTGTGGCTGTGTAAACAAAGCCCATCTTCTTGGCAAATTTCGCTCCGATTTCATTGCCACAATCGGTTGGCAGCCTAAATGAAGATGAGTCAAAATCCATTACCATTCTAAAAAATAAATTGGAAGCTATTTGGTTTCTGCGGTACTCAGGAAGGACAAAGCCACATAGCTCAACGTTGTATTTGTCAATGACATATACAGAAATAAAACCTACAATTTTATTATTTTCCATAGCAAAATATACACATGGATAATCAGAGAAATCCTTGTATTCCTCATCAATAAAAAACGGATTTTTTTGATTGTCATAATCATTACATATCTGACTAATCCGTCTGCAATCATTTATTAAATTCTGTGTTTTACAGAATGATTTGTTGTATTCAATATTCATTATTGACCTCATTTTTTATATTCTCATATTATTGGATTATATTCTTGGTATCAGATAGGCTATTTATATTATTTTGATACCAATTAAATTATTTAGCAGATTTGATAAAAAATCTTAGCAGAAAAATATTGATAATCTAATAATATCAAACTGTACACTTAATAATATCAAACATCAAGGAAAAAATATAGTAAATATGTTATAATATGAGATTATGTACAAATATACATATGCAGTAGAGTTAAAACATAACAACTAGATAAGGGATAATAATATGACAACATTAAAGGATTTGAAAATCGGAGAGAGCGCAAGAATAGAAGTTGTAGGCGGAGAGGGAGCTTTGCGACAGCATTTTCTTGACATGGGAGTAATTCCCGGTGCAAAACTTAAGGTTGTAAAATTTGCACCTATGGGTGACCCTATGGAACTTGAGATTCACGGATATGAGCTGACGCTAAGACTTGAGGATGCAGAAAAGATTCAGGTTACAAGGATAGAAGAAAATAAGGAGGAGGTTGTCAAAGCAAAAAGTAAGAAAAAAACTCCTCATCCTGCATTGGGCGAACCGGGTATACACCATATAAAAGGCAGTGGAAATCCATTGCCGGAAGGTGAGACACTCACATTTGCTCTCGTGGGAAATCAGAACTGTGGAAAAACAACACTGTTTAACAGACTTACAGGTGCAAATCAGCATGTTGGAAATTTTCCGGGTGTCACTGTGGACAGAAAGGATGGCTCTATATTAGGTACATCAAACACATTGATTACTGATTTGCCCGGAATATATTCTATGTCTCCTTACTCAAGTGAGGAATTGGTTTCGAGAAACTTTGTGTTAAAGAACAAGCCAAAAGCAATTATCAATATAATTGATGCTACAAATATTGAGAGAAACCTTTATCTTACAATGCAGCTTTTAGAAATGGAAAGGCCTATGGTTGTAGCTGTAAATATGATGGATGAGCTTACCGGAAACGGCGGTTCAATCGACATCAACAAAATGGAGGAAATGCTGGGCGTTCCTGTTGTGCCTATTTCAGCTGCGAAAAATTTCGGCGTAGACGAGCTGATAACTCACGCCCTGCACATTGCCAAATATCAGGAGATACCTGTAGAACAGGATTTCTGTGAGGAAAATGAAAATGGCGGTGCAGTACATAGATGCTTGCACGGAGTTTCACATTTGATTGAGGACCATGCAAAAAGAGCACAGATTCCTATAAGATTTGCGGCGAGCAAGGTTATTGAGGGCGATGAGCAGATTATAAAGCAGCTGAAGCTCAAACAAAATGAAATCGAGATGATAGAGCATATCACTGTTCAGATGGAGGAAGAGAGACAACTGGATAGAAGCGCTGCTATTGCAGATATGAGATTTTCGTATATAAAGAAGGTATGTTCCGAATGTGTCAATAAGCCGCGCGAAAGCAAAGAGCGTATTAGAAGTGAGAAATTAGACAATATTCTTACAGGAAGATTCACGGCAATACCTGTTTTTGTTGGCATTATGGCGTTGGTATTTTATCTGACATTTAACGTTGTGGGCGCATGGCTACAGGGGCTACTGGAGATGGGAATAGGGGCCTTGACAAACATAGTTGACGGACTTTTGACAACGACACACGTCAATCCGGCTTTGCATGATTTGGTAATAGATGGAATCTTTGAAGGTGTGGGAAGCGTGCTAAGCTTTCTTCCTATAGTGGTAGTTATGTTTTTCTTTTTATCTCTGTTGGAGGATAGCGGATACATCGCAAGAGTTGCCTTCTTTATGGACAAGATGCTTCGAAAAATCGGTCTTTCAGGAAGAAGCATTGTGCCGATGCTAATTGGATTTGGGTGTACAGTTCCGGCGGTTATGTCCACAAGAACGCTGCCTAGTGAGCGTGACAGAAAGATGACTATATTGCTCACACCATTTATGAGCTGTACGGCTAAGCTTCCGATATACGCATTTTTTGTAAATGCATTTTTCCCGGGAAAGGGTGGCCTGGTTATGACAGGACTGTATCTTCTCGGTATTGTCATAGGTATAATAGTGGCATTTGTATATAAGGGCTTGCTGTTCAAGGGTGAGGCAGTTCCCTTTGTAATGGAGCTTCCAAATTATAGATTGCCAAGTATGCGAAGCACGATTCAGCTTATGTGGGAAAAGGCGAAGGATTTTCTCCAAAAGGCTTTTTCAGTCATATTGATTGCTACAATAATCGTGTGGTGCCTACAGAGCTTTGATATACATTTCAATCTTGCAAAGAACTCGGAAGACAGCATTATGGCTATGATTTCCGGTGTTATTGCACCGTTGTTTAAGCCACTCGGATTGGGTGATTGGCGTATATGTACATCGCTTATCAGTGGAGTTATGGCCAAAGAAAGTGTAGTGTCAGTGCTAGAGGTATTGTTTGGTGCCCAGGGCGGAGTGAAAGCTGTACTTTCGCCGGTTGCAGCAGGTTCCCTTTTGATATTCAGCCTATTGTACACACCTTGCGTTGCAGCAATCGCGTCCATCAAGCGTGAGCTGGGAAGAAAGTGGGCTGTGGCAGTTGTCGTATGGCAGTGCGCTGTTGCATGGATAGCCGCATTTATATTTAGAATGATAATGTTAATATTTGTTTGATTATTAATTGGGCATTTATGCTTATTGAAGTTATGGAGGATTTGTTAAATGAAATTAGGTTCACATGTAGGAATGAGTGGAAAGGAGATGCTCCTTGGTTCTGCAAAGGAAGCATACTCATACGGTGAAAATGTCTTTATGGCATACACCGGCGCTCCACAAAATACAAGAAGAAAAGATATAAGTGAATTAAGAATAGATGAAGCTTGGGATTATATGAACGAACATGGAATAGAGGAAATAGTAATTCATGCTCCGTATATTATTAATCTGGCAAATACAGTTAAGAAGGAAACCTACGAGCTTGCGGAAGAGTTTCTTGCCAAAGAGATTGAGAGAACAAGTGCGATGAGAAGCAGGGTTATGGTTCTTCATCCGGGCTCTCACGCTGGCGCAGGAGAAGACG
>CAZWAG010000004.1:0-60772 GCA_964631845.1 uncultured Eubacterium sp. | reverse complement strand
AATACATTCAGTTTAAGAAGATAAATAAGAGAAAATAATTAAGTTTATTTAAAAATAATTGTGTGACATTTTGGCACCCTATTCTTTACATAGAAAATAGAATATTTTGTTTAAAAGATCAGTAATATGTGATGCCTTAAAATCTTATGATTTAAGGAATAACAGATTACTGATTTTTTTGTATACTAGGAAATTCCTTCGAATTTCCTAGTATACAAAAATGCTCCGCTAAGGATGCGCACTCGCGCGCAAGGAGTCATGTCGCAAAAGCGACCGCGCTCGGCGCGAGAGAGTTCGCGAGCGAACTCTTTGTTCATACACTAACAAACTAAAAACAATACAACCGATAAAAACACTTTTATTGAAACGATAACAAAGTGATAGGTGTCGATATTTTGCCTTTTATATACAATATTTTAGTTTTAAAAATATTTTTATTAAAATATGCACTTTTTACAAAAAAACATAACTTTTTAAAAACATTTTTATGTTGTTTAATGCAGTTGTACGAAATGACCGGTTATTAAAAATGAAAAACTGAATAAGAACAAAAGTATAGGAAAAAGGCAAAGGGTTTAGATTTTTATTTTAAAGAAAGGTGAACGGAAAAAATGAAAAAAATCAAAAAATTTATGGCCTCAGTACTTGCTGTAGCACTTGTGCTTACAGGGGTAACGATTCCATCGGCTAAGATTCAGGCGGCAACGATTGGCAGTGCAGCAGACTATACAGTTTCAGCCACAGACCAATCCTCCAGTACAACAATTCTAACATTTAAGGCAAATAGTTATGCCAGCTATGTAATTGCACATTACAAGGTGAATGACGGTGCTCAGCAAAATGTAAATATGTCCAGCAGTGACGGATATAATTACACGTACGGAATTAACAATTTGAATACGGGCAATGTTATCAAAGTATCATTCACATACAATAAAGGTGGATTGCAATATGATTCACCTGAATACAGCTACACAACAGGACAGTCAACATCAAGCTCGAGCAGTGTTGCTGCTCCATTCGGATTGGTAGTTAGCAATCCTTCTTCTGGAACAATTGGTGTTGTATGGGGACGTGGAGATATCAACACATACAATGTATATATTGATGGCAACAGAGTTGCCAGCTCAGTAGGATGCGGATACTATGTGTATTCAGGATATTCAGCAGGAACACATACAGTTGCAATTACAACAGTAAGTGGTTCAAGTGAATCGGCGAAGACATCAGCAACAGTAAATGTCACATCAGGTTCTACAGTTGCAACAACAGCTGAAGAAACAGGAGTTGTTTATATTTACCAGGATATAAATTATGGCGGTAGAAAGGCAGCTTTAAATGAAGGCAATTACAATCTGGCTGCACTTAACGCAAAGGGCTTTTACAATGATGATTTGTCTTCATTAAAGGTTGCATCCGGATATCAGGCAATTCTTTATGCAGATGATAATTTCCAGGGTGATACAAGAACAATTACAAGCGATACTCCATGGATTGGTAGTGACTTCAATGATGTGGTTTCATCAATCAGAGTATCAAAGGTACAGCAGGCTACAACAACAGTGGCGGATTCATCAAACACTGACACAAGCATTCAGGCTCCGTTTGGATTGGTAGTTTCAAATCCATCAGCAGGAACAATCGGTGTTGTTTGGGGGGCAGGAAGCATCAACTCATACAATGTTTACATTGATGGAAACAAGGTTGGAAGCAAGGTAAAATGTGCATACTACACTTATTCAGGCTATGCAGCAGGAACACATACAGTTGCGGTCACAACAGTAAGTGGCTCAAGCGAATCTGCAAAGACAACTATGACTGTCAATGTAACATCAGGTGGTTCATCACAGCAGACTACAACGCAGGCACAGACAACATCTTCCTCAAACACATCAACAAACTTGGGAGTAGAAAAACCGGCACTTCGCTCGGATATTCCTGTAAGAAGTGACAAGATGTTCCTGCAGCTTAACAACAAGACGAACGGCAAGTATTCTGACAGTCAGATTTACTGGATTGTTCTTGGAAGAAATAAAAATCACGAAATATGTTATTTGGACACAAATGGAAATCTTATTAAAGCAAGTGAATCGCTGAACACAATAACAAAGAATGGTAGAAAGTGTGCCAACATCGCTCATTCAATGGCAGAAGCAAGTTATGTTTATTTACCAGATATTGAATCCGGTAGAATGTATTTGAGCTATGGAGAGCCTGTTTATATAACATTCAACACAGCGGCAGATGGAACGATTGGATATGCAGGACCAGACCTTAACAATCCATCAGATCCAAATGCAGATGTTCTGTTTGAATTTGCAGAATTTACAGTAACAAATAAGGAGTATTGGGGTAATACAACAAGAGTAGATTTCTTCAGCTTCCCAGTTGTTACAAGATTAGTAGGACAGGGTGGTTTTGACAACAGACCAGGGGACTATGATGTGTATGATAAGACAGTAGGCGATATAGGAACAAGAGATCAGATTTTCTCAGCATGGAAGAGTTCTGCTCCTTCAATTTGGCAGAGTTTATATGATGGAAAGAGAATTATGGCTCCATGTAAAACAACCTTCAATGAAGGAAAAGAAAATGGGCATTACTTTGATGCTTACATCAATGAATTTTGGAATAAATATTCAAATGAAACATTAGTATTCAAGTGTGATGCCGGTACATTTAGAGGAAAAGTTTCTGGTGACCATATGACATTCACAAAGGATGGCGATGGCGGAACATATACTATTTACAAGCCAACAACACAGGATGTATTGGAAGGCAAGGGTAACTTCAACAGAGGAAATTCAACTGAGTTAGTAATTGAAGCTCAGCTCTGTGCGGCATTTAACAGAGGTGTTGCAACAGACCCTGCAAATTACGGAAACCCAAGCGCTTACTACAAGAATGGCACATACAACTACTACTCAAGATTTTTACATGAACATTCAGTAAATAACTATGCATATGGATTCTGCTATGATGACGTATTCGACCAGAGTACACTTCTTCATTACACAAATCCAACAGCATTGGTAATTGACCTTAAGTGGTAGACAACTAAGCTGAAAATATCTACATATACACGTGTAAGTAGATTATTATCATATCTTTTTATACATTTGCCAATGCCTTTTTATAGGCATTGGCGAAACTCCCCCGGGTCTAAATAGACCTGGGGGTTTTGCGTTGTTAGAAACAAAAATAAATTACAGTATATTGGCAGATTACGGCTAAAGATACCAAAGTTGATTTGTGCCATTCAGAGGAACATTCTGTTCTGAAAAAATAACTTTACAAATGGGCAGTACATCCATATTCCTTGCTTGTTTTACAGCATAAAATATTGTATACTTGTTATAAATGGAATTAGTGCGCCATTTTGCGCATTTTCCCAGTAAAAAACGACTGAAAAGTATATTAGAAACATGAAGGAGGAATACATGATAACATTAAGTAAAGGCGGAGCTTACCTTGTAAATGGCACAGAGGTAATCGAGACATCAGACGTTACAGAGGAGGCTTTGAAAAGCAAATTAGGAAGCAACTATATTTCAAAAGAAGAAGCGGCTAAAAACACGATGGCTTACAACATTTTGAAAGAACACAATACATCCGGAAACATGGATGCTCTTCAGATTAAGTTTGATAAGCTCACATCTCATGACATTACATTCGTAGGAATTATCCAGACAGCAAGAGCATCGGGACTCGAAAAATTCCCTATTCCATACGTTCTTACAAACTGCCACAACAGTTTATGTGCAGTAGGAGGAACAATTAACGAAGATGACCACATGTTTGGTCTCACAGCAGCAAAGAAATACGGCGGTATCTATGTACCACCTCATCAGGCAGTTATTCATCAGTTCGCAAGGGAAATGCTTGCAGGTGGTGGAAAGATGATTCTTGGATCAGACTCACACACACGTTACGGTGCCCTCGGTACTATGGCAATGGGTGAAGGTGGTCCTGAACTTGTAAAGCAGCTTTTGTCACAGACATATGACATCAATATGCCGGGCGTAATTGGTATTTATATGACAGGAGAGCCTGCAAAGGGAGTTGGCCCACAGGACGTGGCTTTGGCTATTATCGGAGAAGTATTTGACAAAGGTTATGTTAAAAATAAAGTTATGGAATTTGTTGGACCGGGTGTGTCAAACCTTTCAGCAGATTTCAGAATTGGCGTAGATGTAATGACAACAGAGACAACATGTCTTTCATCTATCTGGCGCACAGACGAAAAGATTAAAGAGTTCTACGATATTCATGGAAGAGTAGAAGAATATAAAGAATTAAATCCAGGACAGGTTACATACTATGACGGAATCGTATATGTTGATTTATCAAAGATTAAACCAATGATTGCTATGCCATTCCATCCAAGCAACACATACACAATCGAGGAGGTAAACGCAAATCTCTCAGACGTTCTTCACGATGTAGAACAGAGAGCTTTAGTGTCACTTGACGGACAGGTTGAATATTCACTTTCTGACAAAATCAGAAATGGTAAGTTCTATGTTGAACAGGGTATTATCGCGGGATGTGCAGGTGGTGGATTTGAAAACATCTGTGCAGCAGCAGATATATTAAAGGGTAAGAGCATCGGTTCTGATGAATTTACGCTCAGCGTATATCCGGCTTCAATGCCAGTATATATGGAATTAATCAAAAACGGTGCAGCAGCAGACCTTATGGAAACAGGTGCAGTATTAAAAACAGCATTCTGTGGACCATGCTTTGGTGCCGGAGATACACCTTCAAACAATGCATTCAGTATCAGACATTCAACACGAAACTTCCCTAACAGAGAAGGAAGCAAGTTGCAGAATGGTCAGATTTCGTCAGTAGCTCTTATGGATGCCCGCTCAATTGCAGCAACTGCAGCAAACAAGGGATACCTCACAGCAGCTACAGATTTAGATGTTGAATACAAGGGACAGAAGTATCACTTTGACAAGAGTATCTATGCAAACAGAGTATTTGATTCAAAGGGTGTAGCTGATCCTGATACAGAATTAAAGCTTGGACCAAACATTAAGGATTGGCCGGAGATGGTAGAACTTACAGACAATCTTCTCTTAAAGGTTGTTTCAGAGATTCACGATCCGGTAACAACAACTGACGAGTTGATTCCTTCAGGTGAGACTTCATCATACAGATCAAATCCTTTAGGACTTGCAGAATTTGCATTGTCACGTAAGGATCCGGAGTATGTTGGAAGAGCAAAGGAAGTTCAGAAGGCTGAGAAAGCAAGAGAAGCAGGACAGTGTCCGGGAGAAGTGCTTCCTGAGATTCATGAAATGACATCTCTCATCAAAGAGAAGCTTCCACAGCATCCAATCAGCAAGGAAACAATCGGTATCGGTAGTACAATCTACGCTGTTAAGCCGGGAGATGGTTCAGCTAGAGAGCAGGCAGCATCTTGCCAGAAGGTGCTCGGTGGTTGGGCAAATATTGCTTGCGAATACGCTACAAAGAGATATCGTTCAAATCTTATTAACTGGGGTATGCTTCCATTTATCTATGAACAGGAAGAATTACCATTCAAGTTAAACGATTATATTTTCGTTCCGGATATTGCACAGGCAGTAAAGGATAAAGCAACGGAAATTCCGGCTTATGCAATTGACGAAAATAAAAACATCACACCGTTCACACTTAAGCTCGGTGAAATGACTGATGATGAGAGAGACATTATCCTTAAGGGATGTCTCATCAACTATAATAGAATTTAAATGATAGAGGATTAAAAATGAATAGTGGTTGACAATTATCACTATTCATTATTATCCGAGGAGGTCGGCCATATGGAAAATAAATACGCAATAACTAAAGATGACTGTTATTTGTTCGGAAGGGGCATTAATTATGAGATTTACAACAAATTAGGTGCCCATTTAGCAGAAATTGATGGTGTTAAAGGTACATACTTTGCAGTGTGGGCTCCACATGCAGTAAATGTTTCAGTGATTGGTAGTTTCAACAATTGGAACGGTGAAAATCACAACATGTCGATGAACAATGATTCCGGTATTTGGGAGCTTTTTGTTCCTGTTGCTAAGGAAGGTGATTTGTATAAGTACGTTATTTCGACAAAGACAGGAGATACGTTATATAAAAGTGATCCATATGGAAATTGGGCAGAGCTACGCCCTGGAAATGCCTCCAGAATAGCAGATATTGACTCATATAAATGGACAGATTCAAAATGGATTTCACAGAAGGCAAAAGAAAATCATTATGAACAGCCAATGTCAATCTATGAGGTTCATCTTGGCTCATGGAAAAAGGACTTTAAGTCTCCGGAAGACACAGATGGATTTTATGATTACAAAAGACTTGCAAAGGAATTGGTTGAATACGTAAAAGAAATGGGATATACACATGTCGAGCTTATGGGTGTGTTAGAACATCCATTTGATGGTTCATGGGGATATCAGGTAGTTGGTTACTATGCACCTACATCAAGATATGGAAAGCCACAGGAATTTATGTATTTGGTTGATGCATTCCACAAGGCAGGTATTGGTGTAATTCTTGACTGGGTTCCGGCACATTTCCCAAGAGATGCTCACGGACTTGCTATGTTTGACGGTGAGCCATTGTATGAATATGCCGACACACGTCTTGGAGAACATCCGGATTGGGGAACAAAGGTATTTGATTACTCAAAGACAGAAGTAAGCAATTTCCTGTTGGCAAACGCATTGTTCTGGGTTGAAAAGTATCATATCGATGGATTGAGAGTTGATGCTGTAGCGTCAATGCTTTATTTGGATTATGGTCGACAGGATGGACAGTGGGTTCCAAATAAATATGGCAAAAATGAAAACCTTGAAGCAATAGAATTTTTCAAGCATTTGAGCAGTATTATGAGATATCGTAATCCAAGAGCATACATTATTGCAGAAGAATCAACTGCCTGGCCAAATGTAACTAAGTCGCCTGAAGAGAACGGACTTGGATTCTCGTACAAATGGAATATGGGCTGGATGCACGATTTCCTTGAGTATGTAAAGCTCGACCCATTGTTTAAAAAGGGCGCTCACAATCAGATGACATTCGGTATGACTTATTGCTTTAGTGAAAACTTTATTCTTGTGTTGTCACATGATGAGGTAGTTCACTTGAAGTGCTCAATGTTAGAAAAGATGCCTGGATATCCGATTGACAAATTTAAAAATCTTAAGACAGCATATACATTTATGTTTGGCCATCCGGGACGCAAGCTTCTGTTTATGGGACAGGAATTTGCACAGCGCCAGGAATGGTCAGAGGAAAGAAGCCTCGACTGGTATTTGTTAGATGAACCGGAACACAAGGATATGCAGGACTTTGTGAAGAAGCTGCTTCATATTTACAAACAGTATCCGGCATTATACACAGAAACAAAGGGATACGGTGCGTTCGAGTGGATTAATGCAGATGATAATGAACGCAGTATTTTTAGCTTTATAAGAAAGACAACAGAGCCAAATTATAAGAATTCAATTGGTTTTGTGTGCAATTTCACTCCGGTTGAAAGAAAAGACTATGTTGTCGGCGTTCCAAAACAGGGAACATATAAGAGAATAATTACAACTGAAACAGGAGACACTGAAGTTGTTAAATACAAAGCGGTAAAGGGAGAATGTGATGGTATGCCATACAGACTTGAAATGCCACTGCGCCCTTATGAGTCAGTTGTATTTGAATTTCCAAAGGTGTTAAAAAGAAAAAAGAAGAAATAGTTAAAGGGCAGTCTAACTCTGCCCTTTAATAAATAAATGAAGGTAATTGACATGAAAAAAAGGGTTATTACAGTTATTTCCATTTTGTTGGTAATTTCTATAGCTGTCACAATTGGAGTATTATTCAATAAGCAAAATAAAGGTAAGAGTGGAGAAGTTAAGTCCGCTGCAGTAACTGATGCTGTCCCAACAATAGATATTTATTATGAGAATAGTAAGGTAGGTACAATTTTAGGTTACACAAACGAGATGAATGAAGCTCTTATGAGGGATACAATTGTACCGGTTGCACCAAGTAGACAGTCAAAATTCAAAATATCAACAAAGGGTAATAAGATTAACAGTATTCGATATGAGGTTGAGAGTACTGAGGATAATCGATTAATTGACAGCGGAGATATTACCAATTTTGAGACAGGAAAAAAATCAGCAACATTTGTCTATGAGGCTAGCGCTATCATGGAGGTTGGAACTGAGTATATATTAAAATTTACAATGACTACAGACAAGCACGAAAAGATTTTTTACTATACGAGAGCTATGGTAGAGGACAAGGCGTTTGTAGCAAAGCAGATAGCATTTGCCAAGGATTTTAGCGACAGAACCTTTGACGAGACAAAGGCAACAGTGCTGGCAAAATATCTTGAGGTGGATAATAGTCTAAAAAATGACAATCTTGGACAGATTTCAATTAAATCAAATTATAGTTTGTTGCTGTGGTCAGCTCTTACACCTACAAGAACTACAGAACCAACAGTAATAGCAAAGGAATTTTGTATAAAGGACAGCGGTGAGGCCGGAACATATACATTAAACTACCAGATTGAAGCAACAAATGCTGAAAAAATAAAAGAGACCTACAACATATCTGAGACAATTACGGTTTGGACATATGCAGGCAAACAATATGTCTTGGCATATGACAGAGAAATGAATCAGGTATGGGAAGCAAAAGAAAACAATATAGGAAATGCATTTATAGATTTTGGAATTCAAAATTTTGATGCGATTGAGCATGCAGAGAGTACAGACCAGCAGTTTATTGCATTCCAAATCAATGGTGATGTATACAATATGAATATTTTGTCAAAGGAGATTCAGTCAGTATACAAAATAAATGCAGGTAGCGCAGAAAAACTCAGACAGACAAAGTCAAAGGTTATCAAGGTAGATAACAAAGGAAATGTCGACTTTATGGTTTATGGATACAGTCTGGCCACAAACCATTGTGGAAAAAATGGAATCTCAATAATGCATTATAACAGCAAGGAAAACAAAACTACTGAGACTACATTTATCCCAACTAACACACCGGCTTCTATTTTGGAAAATGAATTATCACAGCTGTGCTACGTTGGTGACGGAAGCTTGTATCTTATGATTGAAAATTCTATATACTTTGCAAACCTTACCACACAGGAGTGGGGGATTATTGCAGAAAATCTTGAGGAAGGAAGCTATGCAATCAGCAGTGACTCAAAGTATGTGGCGCTAAATGATACGGGCGAAAAATATGCAGATTCTATTGTAGTTATCAACCTAAAGAGCGGTAAGAAGCAGACAGTGGATGCTCCTGAGGGCTCAAAGATAATGATAAACGGCTACACGGGAACCAATCTTATATATGGAATTTGCAGAGACGATGAATTAGGAAAAATAAATAAGCTTGTGATCGTAGACAATAAGCTTACTGAAATAAAATCTTATGAAAAGAGTGGCGTGTTTATTACAGCGATTGAAATAAATGACAATATAATAAATATAAAACGCCAAAAGAATGGCAAGGCTATTTCCGATGATCAACTTTTGGATAACACTGAAAAAATATCGCCAGCTGCATCATCAAGCTATTATAATGACGATTTGAAATTAAAGGAATTGGCATTGTCATTTACAAATAACCTTGACTCAAAGCTTGAACTTAAGGTATTAGAGGATGCAAAGGTTGAATATACAAACAATACTGAAGTTACAGCAACATTCAACGACGGAATTGAATCGAAATATTTTGTTTATGGCTATGGAAAGCTTCAGTCAATTGAGACAGACAAAAAAGTGGCAATTAAAAAAGCTCGAGAAGCATATGGCTTAGTAGTGGATGCTAAAGGGCAAAAAATATGGATTTTCGAAGAAAATTATAATTAACCGGGAGATGATAATATGCGTTTTATTCACACAGGGGACATTCATCTGGGCGCAATGCCGGAAAACAGAAAAGAATGGGCTGCAGAGCGCGGAGATGAAATCTGGGCAACATTTGAAAAGTTAATAAAGGATATCCGAGTAAAGCCGGTGGAATTACTTATTATAGCTGGGGATTTATTTCATAGACAGCCACTGCTTAGAGAGATAAAGGAAGTAAATTACCTATTTTCTACAATTCCAAATACAAAAGTTATTTTGTGTGCCGGAAATCACGATGCTATTAAAAAAGGGTCATTTTATAAAGAATTTCAGTGGAGTGACAATGTAGTATTCTTTGACAGCAAAAATGTGGAGTCAAAGGAAATCCCGGAGCTTAATCTGTGCGTGTACGGATTGAGCTATCATCAGACTGAAATCGAGGATTCACTATATGACCATATCATTATTGATAAGCCGGATATGATAAATATTCTTGTCGCACATGGTGGAGATGAAAAGCATATTCCTATCAACAGGAAAAAGGTTGCTATGTCAGGATTTGATTATGTTGCAATGGGACATATTCACAAGCCTAATATTGATGAGAGAAACAAGATGGCATACTGCGGTTCTCTCGAACCAATAGATGTAAATGATATGGGTGAGAGAGGATATATATACGGAAAAATCAACGAGAGCGGAACAGAAATCCAATTCGTTCCATATGCTTCAAGAATATACAAGGAGGTATCTATTACAGTTACCCCTACAACCACAAACATGGAAATACGAGAAAAACTTCATGATTTACTTGAAGAAAACGGTGTTGATAATATGTACAAGGTTGTGTTACAGGGTTATCGTGATCCTGAATTTGAAGTAAATGTTGAAGATATAGAAATGACGGGTAACATAGTTTCTGTTTTAGATCAGACAGAACCGGATTATGATTTTGAAGAGTTATATGTAGACAATAAAGAAAATATATTAGGACTTTTTATCAACAAATATCTCGATAAGGGTCAGCTTACAGAACATGAAGAGAAAACATTATATTATGGCACAAAGGCATTATTGGATGCTATGGAGGACAGATAATGATTATAAAAGAAATGCATCTTATAAATTTCGGGAAATTTAGTCATAAAGAAATCAGTCTGAAGCCAGGTGTTAACATTATCTATGGTGAGAATGAAGCCGGAAAAACAACGATTCACACCTTTATAAGAGGAATGTTGTTTGGTATAGACAAGCAGCGGGGAAAAGCCAGTGGCAAGGATTTATACTCAAAGTATGAGCCATGGGACAATCCGGCAAGCTATCAGGGACATATGCGCATTGAGAACAACGGTATTAATTACCGAATCGAGCGTGTGTTTAACAAGCTAAGCAAAAGCTTCCGAGTAGTAAATGAAGACGAGGGATATGAGCTTAGCGAGGAGCAGATTGAGGCACTTTTTGCAGGATTAAATGAGAGCTGTTATTACAATACAATAAGTATCAGTCAGCTTGGCAGTGTAACTGATAAAGAGTTAGAATCAATTCTAAGAAATTATGCGGCAAATCTTGGTGCAACAAAATCTATGGAGATTGATATCAAGAAGGCATTTTCTGATTTGGATGAGCAGAAGAAAAAGATTACAAAAGAGAATAATATTGCAGATGAGGACTTTGTAAAGAGAAGTTTAAAGGATGCAAAGATGAAGCTCGAAGTATCTGAAGACGAGCAGCATACAATAGCTGCTATGATAGAGCAAAAGAAGCTGGCATTGAACAATCTCAAATTAAAGAGACATGAGCTCTCAGAAAAGGATGCAAAAAGACTTGAAGAGGTCGCAAAGCAAAATGAGAGAAGAGACAAATTGTATCAGGATATATTGGAATATAATCTTGATGTTGAGAGATACAAGCAGCAGCTTCAAAGCATAGAAAATCATAAGGACAATCTGCAGGAACAGTTGGCTGAAAAAAATATTGAAAATAGAGAAGACCTCCAAAATCTTACTGATAAGGTTGTCAACAAGACGACAATGCCAATTGTATTTGTGATTTTAATGCTCGCAGGTATAGGTGTTTCCGTTGGATTATTAGCAGGCAACATCAATAAATTGATGTACCCAAGGACATGGATAATGCTTGGTGCTTCCATTGGAGCCACACTTTTGTTCCTCATTCTTGCTATAGTAAAATATTTCTATAATAAAAATAACAAAGAGAAGAAAATGAATCGATTGAGAGCGCTTCGAACTGTTATGGAAAATCTTGAAGAGGCAAAGCATGAAGAGGTTTACATAAATAGACAGCTTGCAAATAAGCAAAGTCAGTTAGACAGAGCGAAGGCTATGATAGAAACGGATGATACCTTTAGTGTAGAGCTCCATGATTACAGCGGTGAACTGGAGCAGATGGAAGAGCAGGATAGAGAGATTAGCAATTCAATATCCAAGGCATCCTGGCGTCTTGAACAAATGCAGGAAAAGGATATCGAGGTAAGAAAAGAAATCGATGAGCTTACATCAAAATTAGAAAAGATTCAAAGTGCGAAGGCAGAGGTAGAGGCAATTGAAGATGCAAAAGCAGGCATAGAAGAAATTGCCCATGAAATAAGAAACAGCTTCGGACAGAGACTAAACGAGAGAGCGTCATATTATATGGAACAGATAACAAATGGCAAATATGACAGACTCACTATTGATGACAAACTCAACATCACAATAAACAGTAATAAACTCTTGTTGTCATCATCAAAGCTAAGCAAGGGTACGGTAGAACAGATTTATATGGCACTTAGACTTGCAGCAGCAGACATTCTGTTTGAAGATGAGCCAAAGCCAATATTATTGGATGATGCCTTTGTAATGTACGACAATAAACGTATGGGAAATACAATGAAGTTTATGTCTACAAATATGGAACAGGTTATTATTTTCTCGTGTCACACGAGAGAAAAGCTTATGGCAGACAAATTGGGAATAAAATACAATTTTATAAGGTTATAAAGAATTATCATACCGATGAAGTATGCCCTCTTAATAGAAAATTCTAATATACGACTTTTCTATTATAAGAGGGCATATAAGAGGTATGATTTCTTTTTTGGGGTAAAAGAGTACATTTATTCCCCAAAGAGATCATCTGATATATTACTAATATAATCCAAACAATTTGAGGAATTTCTGCCAAAATGTAAGGTGTTCTTCCGTATCAGTTACAACAGTTTCTTCTCCCGCAATCTCTATCTTTTCTGTCTGGATAACAAATTGTACAGACTTTATGTTCGTGTTCTGACTGGATGCAAAAGAAACAGTTTTCACATCCTTCCCTGTCAGCGAAGATGTCATGGAACCTATTTCGTCATCAATTTTTGTATCGATGTCAGATGTCTCATTAGAAAATTCTTCTGTGCCGGTTTTTAGTTTGCCTGTACCGGTTTTTAAACTACCGACAGCGATATTAAGGTCGCCAATCCCCTTTTTAAATTTCTTAGTATTACTGTAGAGTGTTGACAAACCGCCTGCGAGCTTCTTTGAACCATTTGCAGCAGATTTTACACCGTTTAAATATTCAGTAAGTCCGGTATAAAAAGCATTGTAGCCGTCAAGCTGACCTTTTAGTGCCGTAATCTCTGCAGCAGCAGAATTCACTTTTTTTACAGCATTATTTATTTGAGTTGTCACCTTTTCGCTGGCCATCATTTGCTTGATATATCCGTCTTTGATTTCAGTTTTTTGTTCGCTTGTAAGTGCACCGGTTGCACCCTTTAAAATTTGTTCTTTCTGCTCAGGCGTAAGAGATTGTACAGCAGCTGAAATAATTTGTTCTTTTTGCTCATCACTCATAGAAGCCACAGCGTCTGAAACCATCGCTTTACCATCGTTTGTCTGAAGGTATGCATTAGCCTGTTCTTCAGTTAACCCATTTTCCATAAGCTGCTTATAAACCGCCTCTGAAGCAACCTGGGTATACAAAGATTTTGCCTGAGAATTAACATACATCAGATATATTGAATCTGCCTGTGATTTTATATATTCAGAGTATAATGTATCAGCTTGTGCATTGACTTGCTTTGTAACCTCTGCCATAGCAGCGTTATAAGCCTGGTTGTAAACTTTGTCAGCGTCCATTTTTTTCAAGACATCGGAAAGAACCTTTGAATATGTTTTTGGAGTGAGCGTAACAGTTTCAAGACCATTTTCTGAGAGCTGTGCATTCAGCTGTGTTTGTGCAGAAGAACACAATGCCTTGTAAGTCGACCAGGCTGCGCTTTTTAGAGCACTGTTTTTTGATGATAAAGTTTTAAGCCCATTTTTTAAATCAACAGCTCCGCTATAAAGAGAACCTACGCCTTTATAGAGCTTTCCTACAGAAGAATTAAGTGCTCCGGTTGCGCTGTAAAGAGAGCCGGCACCATTGTTCAGTTCACCGGCGCCGTTGTCTAAATCATCTACAGCATCAATAACATCATTAATTTTGTCATGCAATGATTTGCTGTCGATATCCATATCTAAACTCATACGGACAGCGTTGATTGAAATAGCGTCCATCTCAAAATTTTTCACATTAGCTTCCACCACAATGTCTTTCTCGTTATTTGGAAGGATGGTATAAGTTATCTGCTTGTTGCTGCCGACGTTTGCAATAGTTGCACCCTCGGCTGTTATGTCAGATGCCTTGTCAGTGTCCAATACAAAAGAAGCTTGAAGTGCGTAAGCTTTGAAAAATGAGCTGTCGCAGTTCTTGTTTTGTTTTACAGCCATTTTGATTTTAAGCTTTCCACTCATTCCTGCAATTTCTTTTGGAGAGTATTCTTTATCATCTATATAATATTTTATTGATATAATCCAAGGGATAGAGTTTACTTTAACCCTTCCTTCGTAATATAACTTTCCGGCACTGGCGTCAATTGTAATCATATTGTCCTTATAATTGATTGAGTCTGTGGTTGTCATATTTCTAATGTTTTCATACTCCCCATAGTCAACAATTGTTTCGCTTGCATCCAAATCAAAAATATTGACTATATTGATTTCTTTAACAGAACCATCTGCATTAAGATTAGCGTATACAACCTCTTCTTTTTGGGTATTTGGCTGTGCGGCAAAAGCCTGCACAGGCAGAGCAGATATAGTTAATATTACAATCAGAGAAGTTGCTATTGTTTTTTTAATATTTAGCATTATATATTACCTCCATATTTTATATGTGAATGGTCAATTGAACCAAAAGAAGTACAATTGACGCTTGCTATCTTTTAATAATTAATCTATCAAACAGCTTTAACAGTCCCGGCAGTACAAGCAATACGATTGCTAATGAGAATATTGCACCTCGTCCTATAAAAATTCCAAGCTGTGATAACAGCCTGTTGGAAGAGAAGAATCCGAGTAGCAAACCGACAACTGTGAGAGCACTGCCGGATGTGATAATCGATACTGTTACGTCAGATATCGTCTGTACAACTGAAGCTTTACTACTTAAAAACGCTCGGTTTTCTTTATATCGGTCAGACATCAAAATAGCATAGTCAACAGTCGCACCAAGCTGTACTGAGCTTATTATCAAATATGCAATGTAGTACACACGTGAACCCATAAAATAAGGAACGGATAGGTTAAGCCATATTGCTGTCTCAATACATAAAACTAAAATCAGAGGAACCGATATTGATTTCATGGTAATAAGTAATATTAAGAAAACGGCTCCGATGGCAAGTAGATTTACTTTTTTCATATCGGAGGTTACTGTCTTCATCAAATCGTATGTACTAACACCTTCGCCTGCCAAATAAGTTTTGTCAGGATAATATTTTTCGGCTATATTTCTTATTTGCTCCACGATTGAAAAGGTCTCATCACCTTCATAGTTTGTGTTTAATGATATGACAAAGCGGCTGTAATCATCAGATTCAAGTAATGACAGGGTATCATCATCCAAATATTCGGTAGGTATTTCGGCTCCAACTGTATCAACGTATGATAAGACATCTGTGACCTGTGAAATATTTTGCAAATCATTTGATAATGCTAGTTCTGTTGCGTTGTCGCCTTTTAGAACTAATAAAACATATGTGTCGTTTTTGTCAAAAACACTCTCGATAGCCTCTTTGTCTCTTCCATAAGTGGTTCCTTCACCATAAATTTCAGATGAACCATAATGATATGAATTGCTGTTTGAGGCCAAATAAGAAGGGACAATCAATACAACAAAAAGACATATCATAGGTATCGAAATTTTGCGAACAAGTTTTCCAAGCCATTTAAAGCTTGGAAGAAAAGGTTTGTGTTTTGTCTTGGCCTGCCATTTGTACGTGGCAAGAATAAGTGACGGCATAAAAAGAAATACAGTCAACAAACTGATGGCAACACCCTTTGCCAAAGCAAGACCTAAATCCGGACCAAGCCTGAACTGCATAAGAACCAATGCGAGAAAGCCAATTACAGTAGTCAGTCCACTCGAAAGAATCGAACTGGTGGACATGCACAGGGTATTTACCATAGCCTTCTGTATATCCTTTGTTTCCCTGCGGCATTCTTCAAAACGGTGGACTAAAAATACAGAGTAATCAAGGGATACTGCAAGCTGCAAAATACTTCCTGCAGCGTTTGTAACAAATGAAATTTCTCCAAAGATAATATTGGAGCCGCTGTTTATCACAATTGCAACACCAAGACCAACCAAAATAATAATAGGCTCAATCCATGATGATGTTGTAAGAATAAGCACTATAAGAACAAAAAGCACTGCAAATATTGAAATTTTTTTGATTTCAGACACTGTATTAATAGTAGCGTTAGCTGTTGAAACAGCACTGCCGGTCATGGCATTATCCTCGCCAATGATATCTCTTATAGCTGAAACAGCATCGATGCGATAATCCTCCTCAATCGTCACACTGAACAACGCAGAGTTATTTTTATAATATTTTGAGGTAATATCATCATCGAATGTTGAAATTGGCAATGTGATATCCACGGAATCGTCAAGCCATGTTACATCCAAGACACCTTTTACAGACTCAATTTTTTCTTTATAGTCTAATGCCTCAGGAATAGTAACATCGCTAACCATTACACGGGCATTTGGAATATCGCCATCAAATTCGCGTTGCATCTTATTAAGCGATACAGTTGATTTTGATTCTGAGGGCAGATAGTCATTCATATCATAGTTTACAGAAACTAAATTTTTTGAAAAAAGGCAGATAATAAAACACACAGAAAATAAAGCCATAATAAGCTTTCGATGCTTTACTGTCAGCGTATAAAATTTTTCCATTATTCATTAACCTCGCTTTCAGGGACGGCAACCCCTGTTATCTTAAAAATATTTCTTTCTTCTCTAAGTGATAACTCAATTGTATCCCGGCTGATTTTGCCGACAGCGGTATAGTCAATTCTTCTTATCAATGTAACAAGATTGCCGTGAATGCTACAAGTTCCGTCATTTTCAACCGAACCTGTAAAGGCTTCGGAATGCCCCAACAAATTGAGTGTTCCGTATATTTTATTATTAATTATACACAGAGAAATAGTTCCGTGTCGCGAACCGACAGGAGTCTTCATAACAATATTGTAATTTTTTTTATCCATACTTTTACTTATTTGGCGAATTATATAGAATTGTGCCAACATACTCCTCTTATTTTTCTTACTAAAGTATATACAAAAGAAAAAATCAGTAATATGGTCAAATTAATAACAAGTGTGTAAAAGATGGACAAATGTCCGAATTTGTTGGTCAAATCTCAAAATTTTACTGTTGTATAAATAAAAGACGCGTGTATAATTGTATAATAAATATTAACTTGTATTTACAAAGAGGACTAAAATGAAGAATAATATAACTTCCCTAAATACAAAAAAGATGCTTGCAGAGTCTCTTAAAAAATCTATGAGAAAAAAGCCATTCTCAAAAATCACTGTAAGTGAAATTATTGCTGACTGTGGAGTGAACCGAAAAACTTTTTATTATCATTTTGATGATAAATATGATTTGCTTAAATGGATATTTGAAAATGAAGCAATTGAGGTGGTAAAGCATTTTAACTTAATAGTAGATTATGAAGAAGCTATACATTTTATCATGGACTATATAGAAGAAAATGATTACATAATAAATTGTGCCTATGACTCCATAGGGCAGATTGAAATGAAACGCTTCTTTGTTGCTGATTTTAATGAATTGGTTTTCTCTATTATTGATAGCGCTGAAAAAGAAGTGGGGAATACGTTAGATGATGAATATAAAAGGTTTTTATGTTCTTTTTATACAGAAGCACTTGCGGGAATGCTTGTTGACTGGATTAATAATCGTGATGCTCGCAATAGGAAACAGGTTACAAAGCATCTGGTAAAGACAATGAAAGATTCCCTGTTGGGAATTTTGGAAAGACCATAATTAATTAAAAAGAAAACACAGATGAGGATAAATCTCCACAACTGTGTTTTCTTTTTTTATATAATATGAAATTATCTATTATTGTAAGCATTAACCTTTTTCTGAATTCTATCAAACGGATCTAAAAGATCGCTTACAGAAGCGTCGTGATTTAATCTGTCGATGAATAAAGCTGTATATTTAGAAACATCAACACTGATGTACCAGTCTCTCTCTAGAAGCTCAGGAGTCTGATAAATACAGTTTGTAGTCATTACCTTAGAAATCAAACCTGATTCATAAGCTTCATCAAACTTTTTAAGACCGTTTGTGAAGAGACCAAATGTAGAGGCCACGAATACTCTGTTAGCCTTACGCTTCTTAAGCTGTTTAGCAACGTCTAGCATACTATCGCCGGATGAAATCATATCATCAACGATAATAACATCTTTTCCTTCAACTGATTCTCCCAAATATTCATGAGCAACAATTGGGTTACGACCATCAACAATAGTAGTATAGTCACGTCTCTTGTAGAACATACCCATATTTACACCCAATACGTTGGCATAGTAAACAACTCTGCCCATAGCGCCTTCGTCAGGACTGATCATCATAAGGTGGTCATTGTCAATCTTGAGGTCGTCTACATTTCTTAAAAGATTCTTAATGAACTGATATGTTGGCATAATTGATTCAAAACCGCTTGTAGGAATTGCATTGTTTACTCTTGGATCGTGAGCATCGAATGTGAGAATGTTATCTACACCCATTGCAGTTAATTCCTGAAGCATAACTGCACAGTCCATTGATTCTCTTGAGGTGCGTCTATGCTGTCTGCTTTCGTATAAGAAAGGCATAATAACTGTTATTCTGCGAGCTTTACCGCTTGCTGCAGCGATTACTCTCTTGATGTCAGCATAGTGATCGTCAGGAGACATATGGTTTTTGTGACCGCATACTGTGTATTCGATGCTGTAGTTTGTTACATCATCGATAATGTAAAGGTCTGTACCACGTATAGATTCTCTAAGAGTACATTTTGCTTCACCGGTACCGAATCTAGGAGTGCTTACATCCAAGAGATAAGAGTCTTTTACATAACCCTTAAATGTAATAGGAGATTCCTTTGCTTCGATTCTTTCGCTGCGCCACTCTGAGAGATAAGCATCAACAGTGTTTCCTAAAGTTTTGCTACCTGATAAGGCAACAATCGCAAGTGGTCCTACAGGAATTGATTCAACATACTTTTTGCTAGACATTAATTTTTTCCTCCGTGTGTTAATTAATTTGAGATTTTCTTTATTTTTCTTATATCATCACCAAATATCTTCAAATTTGTATAATAACCAGTTGTTCTGGAGAATATACGGTCATCATACTTATTCTGCAATTCTTTTAATGAAAGGTTTGTAGAAATAATAGTAGATTTTTGGTGTATAAGTCTTTCATTGAGACAATCGAACAATGATGAATCAGTAAATGAGTTAGTCAACTCTGTTCCAAGATCGTCGATAACAAGCAAATCGCAATTTCTAAGTTCATGCATAGTAATTTGACTATAGACCGAATTGCTATTTCTTCTGAATGAATAGTCAGCCATCAAATCAAAAAGTCCCATTGCTGACAGGTAAATTACAGAGTGCGATTTGTCCATTAATTCCTTTGCTATACAGTTGATAAGAAAAGTCTTACCCGTACCTGCCCTGCCATAGAATAACAGATTATCAAAGGTTGTGTCAAAGTTTTCTATAAAACAATGGCAATATTCTACAACAGCCTTAATGTTTTCTGCGGCAGAAATGCCCTTATTTTCGTCAATAAAATCGTCTGAATAGAAGTCAAAATTAAATGTATCAAAGTTTTCTCTATCCAGTACTTCGTTTAAGTCAGAGCGTGAATAGAGCAGTTTAATAATTTCGCGCTTCATACACTCACATGGCTCATAATTAATTTTTCCAGTGTCTTTACATATTGGACAAGTATAGATTTCATCTAAGTAATCAGCGGGAAATCCGTTAGCAAGAAGCAGAGCCTTTTTTTGCTCTGCAATAAGAGCAAGGTCGTGCTTTAAGGAATCTTTAAGTGAATTATCACCCATCAAAGCTTTTTTTGCTGCATTGATTGCAAGACTGGAAATTTTGTTATTTAACGACTCCATTTCAGGTATTTTTTCAAATACCTCTTGCTTTCTATTGTCCATCTCTATTTTGTTATTTAGGCGACGGTCATTGAAAATATTATCAATCGCGTCGAGCTGTTCTCTTGTTAATGCCATAAAAAACTCCTAAAAATTAATTATCCTTTGAAGAAGCAGATTTGTAAGCCTGAAGCTTTCTTGTATTGCTGGCGCTCAATTGGCGCTCTAACTCGTCAAAATCATAGTCATGCTGCTCAAAGGAAGCTGTTTTTTTCTTTTTTGGGCGCGAAAAAGAAGCCTTATTGTTGTATGTTTCTTCCATCTTCTTTGAATGTGCATTGTCAAGTATCTCAACATCAGCCATAGTCTTGGCCTTATTCTTAAACCAATTTGTCAGGATGCCGTCAGTGTATTCAAAGCTGCCACTGTGAGTTTTTGCCATAGTACGGTTACATGCTTCTATGATTAATTCATCAGAAAAACCATATTCGCCAGTCCACTTTTTCACAAAAGATAAATCTCTCTTTGCAGGTGTCTGTTCCTCAAAACCAAAAATTTTGTAAATGCTCTTGAAGACAGCTTTTCGAAGCTGTTGGTCTTCCTTAGCTTCAAGTGCAGAGCTAATGCCTTTTTTTGCATAAGCAACCGCCTGCTTTTCCATTGCACTGAGTGATTTGTGTCCTGATGAGATGCATGTCTCCATAATATATTCAATAAAATTAACATCAAAATTAAGTCCCTCAAGCATATATAAAATGCTGTTTATGTCATTAGATGTCAATGTTTTTCCTAAATATTTTTCGGCTACGAAAATGAGCTGAGCAACATCTTCATCGTCTGAGAATTTGGAAATTTCTGAAGCAGAATATTTCTTCTTCGCAGGAATGACATAACCTGTTGCTTCAGGAACCGGCGCTGAAACGCTCTCGCCTGATGCCTTGGCGAGTGTTTTTGTAGATGTCTGCTTTATAATATCAGAGTCGCTGTCCATATCGATGACATTTGTATTCATTGGAGTGATATTGATAAATGACTCCATACGAATGCCGGAAAGCTGGTTGCTGTCATTAAAAGTCAGACTTACGAGCTTTTCCTGAGCCCAATAGTCGAGGGCACGATAAACATCTGATTCTAAGATGCTAAATTTTTCTGCAATCCTTTCAGTAGAAAGTTCCATCGCAGCAGATGCACCAGCTCCGACAAGGCGCAGTAAGTGCAGGTAAATCTTCACAAACTCCCCGTTAGCTTTAGGCATATATTCATCTATAAAAATATTTGAAACAGAAGTGAAGTCAATAGACGCACCTCTATCTAAAACCAATTTGCACATATTAATTAACCTCGTCTTTATCTAAAATGCAGAATTTATCTGCGTGGAATAATCAAAAGTATCAAAGCAGATTTTGCGTGAAAATTTAAGTCATTAACATCTTCCTTTGACAATTAAAGAGTATACCATAATTAGTTAAAAACGCAACGTCACAAATTGGCTGAAACGCCCATTTTTAGGGCGTTTTGAGCAATGTTGATAATGTTAATAATGATGATAACAATTTCGAATAAAATGTCGAAAATTGTTGCAATCCTAGAAAATATCGCATCTTTGAAGGTTACCTTTTTGTAGTGTTATGTAAACAAAAAATCCACAAAATTTTGAAGAAAGTTATCAACAAAATTTTGTGGAATGTTAATAAGTTAATTTCCCAGGAGGTGTTCCCCTATTTTTACTACGTCTCCGGCCCCCATAGTTATCAACAAATCATTTGATGAACAATTTTCTAATAAAAAGTTTTCTATTTCACTAAAGCTTGGGAAATAGTATGCTTCGCCACCGGACTGTTTTATCAAATTCATTATGTCTTTAGAAGAAACTCCTAAAGTATCTTTTTCTCTAGCTGCATATATATCTGCAAGTATAACAGCATCAGCCTGTGCGAGAGCCTCGGCGAATTCCGGAAGTAAAGCTTTTGTTCTTGTATATGTATGAGGCTGGAACACTACCCACATCTTTTTGTGGGGATAATGTTTAGCTGTTTCTATAGTAGCTGCAATTTCATCCGGATGATGAGCGTAATCGTCAATGATTGTAACTTCGCCAATTTTACCTTTGAACTGGAAGCGTCTGTCTGTACCACCGTACTGGCATAAGCCCTGCTTGATGTCCTCGTTGCTTATACCCATAAAGTGAGCTGCAGCAATAGCTGCCAATGAGTTATAAATGTTGTGCTTTCCTGAAACCATAAGTTGAATGTGGTCGACAACCTCGCCGTCAATTACCAAATCATATGAAGCTCTTGCAAACTCGTCAAATTCAATATTAGTAGCCTTATAATTAGAAGAATCTCCACCAAATGTAATAACCTTACATGGCAAATCTTCTATAATATAGTCTAACTTTTCAGTCTCGCCGTTTATAATCAAAGCACCATCTGCCGGAATAAGCTTTGCGTATTCCCTGAAGCTGTGACGAATATCATCAAGATCCTTGAAAAAGTCTAAGTGGTCAGCTGCAACATTCAAAATAATTCCAATAGTAGGAGCAAACGACAAGAAACTGTTTGTGTATTCACAAGCTTCTGTAATCATATTTCCTGAATGACCAACTCTTGAATTACCTTTGATTGTTGGCATAATGCCACCTACCAAAATAGTTGGGTCGGTATTGCCCTCTAACATAATCTGAGAAAGCATAGAAGTAGTTGTAGTCTTTCCGTGAGTTCCGGCAACTCCTATTGCCACTTCATAGTTCTTCATTATCTGACCTAAAAATTCAGCTCTTGTAAGAAGTGGTATATTCATTTCTCTTGCAGCTACAAGCTCAGGGTTATCCTGCTTAACAGCTGCTGTGTATATTAAAACTTCAGTATCAGCGTCAACATTTTCACCTCTCTGACCGTAACAGACTGTTGCACCGAGGTTTTCGAGAGTTTTTGTGATTTCGGATTCTTTTGCGTCAGAACCCTTAACAGTGAAACCACGGGAAATCATAATCTCTGCTAATCCGCTCATACTAATTCCGCCAATGCCGGTAAAATGTAACTTGGCAGGTTTGTTAAAATCTAACATGTACATAATTAAATCGTCCTTTCGAAATATTACTGTTTTAGTATACTCTTCTTTCTTAATTTTTTAAAGTCAAGAAGTACACAAAAAAATGTAAAAATTTGTGAAGTTTTTGACAAATCCCCAAATCACACAAAAAAGTTGAAAAATATTGTGCAAGTTCCACAAAGAATGGAAAATAATGTCAAAAAAAATAGAAAAAATATCTAACAAAAAGAGTAAAAATACTTTTATTAGAAGGTATTTAATGTTATAATTTTAATACTTAAATTTTTGCAGCGAGAGGTGATCGACATGGTAAAAAAAGAAATGATTGCGATGTTGCTGGCAGGTGGACAAGGCAGTAGACTTGGCGTTTTGACAGCAAAGGTAGCTAAACCGGCGGTTGCTTTTGGAGGAAAGTACAAGATTATTGATTTTCCACTTAGCAACTGTATTAATTCGGGCGTTGATACAGTAGGTGTTTTGACACAGTATCAGCCACTTAGGTTAAATGCCCATATTGGAATTGGTATTCCATGGGATTTGGACCGTAATATAGGAGGTGTTACAGTTCTCCCACCTTACGAGAAAAGTGAGAACACAGAGTGGTATACAGGTACTGCAAATGCTATTTTCCAGAACTTAGAATATATGGATTCATACAATCCTGATTATGTACTCATATTATCAGGTGACCATATTTATAAGATGGATTACGAGGTAATGTTAGATTATCACAAGGCAAACAATGCAGATGTTACTATTGCCGCTATGCCGGTTCCTTGGGAAGAGGCTAGCAGATTTGGTGTAGTTGTTGCAGATGATAATCATAAAATTACAGAATTTCAGGAAAAGCCTGAACATCCAAAGAGCAATCTGGCATCTATGGGTATTTATATTTTTAGCTGGCCGGTGCTTAAGGAAGCCTTGCTCAAACTAAAGAATCAGCCTAAGTGTGACTTTGGTATGCATGTCATTCCATATTGCCACGAAAACGGTCAGAGAATATTTGCGTATGAGTACACCGGATATTGGAAAGATGTAGGAACGTTAAAATCGTACTGGGAAGCAAATATGGAACTGATTGACATAGTTCCGGAGTTTAACCTTTACGAAGAATTTTGGAAGATATATACAAAGAATGAAGCTCTTCCTCCACAGTATTTGTCGGCAGATTCCAAGGTTGAGAGGAGTATTATTGGTGAAGGCTGTGACATTAGAGGTGGCGTATTCAATTCAGTTGTAAGTGCCAATGTCGAGATTGAAGATGGTGCAGAAGTACACAATTCAATTATTATGAACGGCTGTAAGATTAAGAAAGGCACAAAGATTTACAATGCAATTATCGCAGAGGATGTCGAGATAGGCGAAAACTGTACAATAGGCGTAGGAGAATACGCTGAAAGCCAGTTGAGCACAAAGATTTACAATTGCGACCTTGCAATTATCGGTGAAAATTCAGTTGTTCCTGACGGAGTTACAATTGGAAAGAATGTAGCTATTTCAGGAGTGACGGAAGCATCAGATTACCCTGACGGACAACTACCATCAGGAGGCTATATAGTTAAGGCAGGTGAGATGTAATGAGGGCAGTTGGAATTATTTTAGCAGGTGGAAATAACAGCAAAATGGATGTTCTTTCCAAAAAGAGAGCAGTTGGTGCAATGCCTATGGCAGGAAGCTATAGAGCTATCGATTTTGCACTTTCAAATATGACAAATTCACATATCCAGAAGGTTGCTGTACTCACACAGTACAATGCATTATCACTTAATGAACATCTGAGTTCATCAAAGTGGTGGGATTTTGGTAGAAAGCAGGGTGGATTATTTGTATTCACACCATCTATCACATCGGACAATGGCTTCTGGTACAGAGGAACAGCTGATGCTATTGCTCAGAATATTTCATTTTTGAAGAAGAGTCATGAGCCATATGTAATTATTGCTTCAGCAGATGCAGTATACAAGATGGACTACAACAAAGTATTAGAAAAGCATGTTGAGCTTGGTTCAGATATTACTATTGTCTGTAAAGAGGTAGATGAGGGCGTGGATGTTTCTGCGTATGGTGTTGTTACTACAGACGCAACAGGCAGAGTTACTGATTTTCAGGAAAAGCCTATCGACAGCACAAACAGAGTTATCTCAACAGGCATATATGTTATAAGAAGAAGATTACTTATTCAGCTTGTAGAGCAGTGTGTTGCTGAAGACAGATATGACTTTGTAAATGACATTATTATAAGAAATAAGACAAACAAAAAAGTATACACTTACATGTTAGATTCATATTGGAAAAATATTGCCAGTGTTGACAATTATTACGAGACAAATATGGATTTCCTAAAACCGGAAGTAAGAGATTTCTTCTTTAAACAGTATCCGGAGGTGTATTCAAAGGTAGAGGATTTGCCACCGGCAAAATACAATCCTGGGTCAAAGGTTAAGAATAGCCTGATCTCAAGTGGATGTATTGTAAACGGTACTGTTGAGAATTCAATAGTGTTCAAGCAGGGTTACATAGGCAACAACTGTACAATCAAGAATTCAATTATCTTAAATGATGTTTATATTGGAGATAATTCAGTTATCGAAAATTGTATTGTTGAAAGTCACAGCACAATTAATCCAAATGAGCATATTGGCGGTGAAGAAAAAATCAAAATTGTTAATGAAAGAAATTTCAGATATAGCTTGTAAAGAGAGGATATTAATATGAATATTACAGACGTTAGAGTTAGAAAGATGACAAAAGAAGGCAAGATGAAAGCAGTAGTGTCAATTACTATTGATGATGAATTTGTAGTACATGACATTAAAGTAGTAGAAGGCGAAAAAGGTTTGTTTATAGCAATGCCTAGCAGAAAAGCTGCAGATGGTGAGTATAGAGATATTGCACATCCTATCAATTCAGAAACACGTAGTTCAATTCAGAGCATTGTGTTAGATGCATACGAAAAGGTTATGTTAGAACCTGACGAGCCGGCAGCAGAATAAATGAATAAGTAAAAATGATTATGAAACAGTTGTGGACTAATATCCGCAACTGTTTTTTTATACCATAGGATTGGGGTGTCAAAAGGTCGACCTCTGAAGCTTTATTGTCAAAATGCACAAAAGAATAGATAAAAGTTATATTTCAAAACACGTTGTTGTCCTTGTTTTTCTGCGCCGCCTATTAACTGCGTCCTTCGCAAACTCGCCCTGTCGGGCTCAAACAGTGCTACGTACGCAGTAGCTATGCTCGAAAAACTTTGCGGACAACTGCCTATTGTTTTGAAATATATCCTTTTATTAAATTCTTTTTTCGCATTTCGACAATAAAGCTTCATATGTGACCTTTTGACGCCTCAATCCTATGGGATAAAAACGCTCCGCGAGAATCTCGCTAGCGAACTCTTTATTGTTTCTAAAAAGTATAAAACCATTTTTATTAATGGAAAAAAAATTGTCTGTTTCGCACAAAATAAACTTTCTTTTTTAGTAATATTTTAATAAAAAATTGCTGCTTTTGGGTAATATGCCTAAAAACGTTTTTGATATTGAACCAGAAATAAAAAAAGTGATAAAATTATAAAATCATAAGAGGAAGAAATTATATGGAGGATATGATAATGGCAAAGCAGTTAAAGCGAATATTCGCAATTGTTTTAGCATTGACAATGGTTGTTTCAGGCTTCAATTACAGTGCCCAGTCAGTATATGCTGCGGCAGGTTATGAAGATTCAACAGAGGTTGATACTCCTGAAGAAGCGAGCGTCAATGCAGAAGTATTTTTTGTACATGCGGCTTCAGGTAAGTACCTGACAATGAGCAATGTGGAAAATGATCCTATTTTGTGCGAGGAGACATACCAGACACCGGGAGATATCAAGACATCAGGATTGTTTAAGACATATTATGGTACATACAAAGAAGCAGAGGTAGTAAACTTTGTTACAAACGAGAGAAATACTATCTGGAAGACAGACAGCGTAGTAAATGGACACAATGACTACGCAGATTTGATTTACCAGTACAAGGTAAAAAGTGAATCGGATATTACAAGTCCAAGAGGATGGGAGTCAATCACTATCAAACACAACAATGATGGTACTGTTTCATTTATAAGCAACGTAGATGGACATAAGGCTGTCACAGTAGCAACAAAAAAAATTGGAGATAATGAGAAAACCGTTCTTTCTATAAGCGACAAATATACAGAAAAAAGTGAACTTACAAATAATGAAAAGTTCTATGTGTACACAAAGACAACACCAAAGAAGGCGAGAGAGGTAAAGCTTTCTAACGTTGCCGGTACAAGCGTAGATATCAAGTGGACAGCACCGGAGAAGCAGATGTACTCAAGCTTTGAAGTATATTATGCTACATCAGAAAATGGAAATTATAAGTTGGCTGGTACAACCGGTGAACCAGAGTTTACAGTTACTAACTTAAATCCAGAGACATTATATTATTTCAAGATAAGAACTGTTACAAACAATAAATCAGAGGGAAGTTATTCTCCATATTCTGAAAGTGAAAAAGTATTTACTACAACACTTACAGAAGCAATGCCTGCAAAGGTAGAGATTACAGGTGTTACAGGTGATAAGAATTCACAGACTGTAACATGGAATGCAGCAACAAGTGCAAAATCTTATAATATTTTTAGAGCGAAATCAAGATATGGAACATATCAGTTAATAGGAACAGTTTCAGGAAATGCTACTACATCATATGTAGACAAAGCTCCAAATTCATCTTCAAAGTATGAAAACTACTACAAGGTTCAGGGTGTAAATGGAAGCATGAACGGGGAAATTTCAGAGGTTGACTCTCTTGAAATTGAAAAGTTTGGTAGAGATACATACGTATTCAATGAAAACGATGACATTGAGCAGGTATCAGATGTAATTGAAGAAATATTTGAAGGACAGCATTACAATCAGTTTGGTACAGAGAGATATTCTCTTGCATTCAAGCCGGGTGATTACACAGATATGGACGCTGCTTCCTTTAACATGGGATACTATACTCAGATGATTGGATTAGGCAAAACTCCATACGATGTTCAGATTAAGAATGTTACGACACCACCTGCACTTTCTATGGGTGACAATGTAACATGTAACTTCTGGGTAAATATAGAAAACCTTACTATAAAGAAGACAGAAGAAGTTGACGGTATTTTTGGAAATTCATTTAAGTGGGCGGTTTCACAGGCTGCTCCTGCAAGAAGACTTAACATAGAGAGACCAACATTTTGTCAGTGGGGATATAACAAACCGGACTGGGCTAGTGGTGGTTACATCGCAGATACAAAATTCCATGATGTTGTTGGTTCTTATACACAGCAGCAGTATTATTACAGAAACTGTGAATTTTCAGATTCAACATTTGGTGGATTGACAGCCATATTCGGTGTTAACTGGAATCAGTTAATCCAGGGTAGTGTCATTCAAAATCCGGCTGAATTGAAGGATAACAGTCAGAATCCTTTTGATATAGGAGTTCAACTGTTAGAAAGCAATGGATATTCAAACTGGGCAAAGAACGGTTGTACAACAGTATTGGACAAAACAGATGAAACAAGAGAAAAACCTTTCTTGTATTTTGATACAGACCTTGATGAATACAAGGTATTTGTACCTTCTGTTCAAAAGAACACAAAGGGTGTTTCATGGAGTGAAACTAAGATGGGAACAGGCGTATCCCTCAGCATGGACAGCTTCTATGTTGCAAGACCTGACAAGGACAATGCAGATTCACTCAATGCAGTTTTAGGCAAAGGATACAACCTTATTCTTTCACCTGGTATTTACAAATTAGATAAACCATTGGAAATAACACATGAAAACACAATCGTTCTTGGTATGGGAATGGCTACCCTTACATCAACTGCTGACAATAAAGATACATTTGTCAGAGTCGCAGGTAAAAAGTGGAATGCAGATTGCAGCAAGCTTGAAGGAAAGTATGATATCGGTGGTGTAGAAATCGCAGGTGTTATATTAGATGCAGGCGAAAAGACAAAGACACTATTAGAGATGGGATATGAAGGTGCAAATGTTGACCACTCATCAAACCCATGTGTCCTCCAGGATGTTATTTGTAGAGTAGGTGGTACCGGAACTGAAGGAACAACAGAACAATGTATCGTGGTTAATAGTAATAACACAATTATTGACCAGACATGGATTTGGAGAGCTGACCACGGTGACCATGTAGGATGGAATGAAAATACTGCAGACAGCGGTCTTGTAGTAAACGGTGATAACGTATCATGTTACGGATTGTTCGTTGAACATTTCCAGAAGTATGATATTATCTGGAGAGGCGAATATGGAAAGACATATTTCCTTCAGAATGAAAAATGCTATGACCCACAGAATCAGAAGGAGTGGATGTCACACAATGGTACAGTAAAGGGTTATGCAGCATATAAAGTTACAAACAACGTTAAAAATCATTACGCTGTTGCGATGGGTATATATGATGTATTTATCAATACAAATGATGCGGATATTTTCTTAGATAATGCTATTGAGGTTCCAAACTCACCGGGAGTAGTGCTTGAAAATGCATGTATCGTAGAAATTGCAAATGGAGAAGGTCCTAAGGTAGGTATTAACCATATTATCAATGGAGTTGGTTGTGGTATTACAACTGGTAAGGACTCACAGACAGTTTCAGGAAAACAGGGTGGATACGCACTTCAGAGAATGTTATATTATCGCAATGCTACAGGTTCATTCTTACCGGATGATTACGATTATGATACAGATACATATCCAGTTGATCCTGATACAGGACTTATTCAGACAATCGATGAAACAAAGGTTCAGGCTCCAACAAATGACAATGATTTCGCAGAGAAGGATATTGTAAAAGAGCCGGGAACTGTTGATAATTCAAAGCCATTAGGAACTGATAAGACCGATGATGACTATTTTGACAACAAGATTAAGGATTGTACGGAAGAGTGGAATAAAATTCAGAATAATTACGACCCAGATACTGATAGAAAAGATCCAACACCAGGTATATCAGATAATGAGTTGGCAAAGAAATATGGCGTATATGTAGGATTACAGTATCAGGTTGGAGCATACAGATATCAGGTTACATCAGTTAACAATACTTTTGGAACAGCAAAGCTAATCGGCGTTGTCAGCTCAAAGAAGTCGATGAAGACAGCTACAATCCCAGCGACAGCAGCATTCAACAACAGACCTTACACAATAAAGGTTACATCAGTTGGAAAGAATGCATTCAAGGGACTTAAGAAGCTGACAAAGGTTACTATAGGTTCAAATGTTCAGACTATTGGAACAGGCGCCTTCCAGAACTGTAAAAAGTTAAAGACAATCAAGCTTGGAAAGACTGTTACAATCGGAACAAAAGCATTCTATGGATGTAAAGCGCTTAAGACTCTTACAATTACAAGCAAAGTAAAAACCATCGGAACAAGTGCTTTTGCAAAGTGTACAAAGCTTAAGACAATCACAATGGGAAAGAAGGTTAAGACAATCAAGTCAAAGGCTTTTGCAAGTGATAATAAGATTGCAAAGATTACATTTAAGGGAAGTTCATTAAAGAGCGTAAAGAAGAATGCATTCTCAAAGACAGCAATCAAGAGAATCAAGTCTAAGAAGACAAAGCTTAAAGGTAAGAAGAAATCTATAAAAGTGCTTAAAAAGAAATTAAAAATTAAAAAATAAAATATTTATTTAGACAGAGGGGCCGGATTAATTGTTATTAATCAGGTCCTTCTAATTAAATTTAGGAAGGGGAAGAAAAATGAAACTAAAAAGAATATTTGCAGGCTTTATGTGTTTGATACTTGCAACATCTATAGTTCAGATTTCCACATTTGGCTACGAGGGACAGCCACTTGGAGAAAATGTTGCTCAAAACAAGATTGTCAAAGTGTCAAACAATGTGGCGACAGATGATTACAACAAGCCGGAATATATGACAGATGGGAATATGTCCACAAGATATCAGGCAGGAAGAGGAGCGGCAGGAACTACTGAAGATCCTCAGACATGGTATGTGGATTTGGCAAGAGTTTACACAATTGACACTGTCACTCTGTATTGGGAGAGCGCAGCTGCAAGGAAATACGACATATATGTATCACAGACAAATAAAGATGGCTCATGGACATTGGTATCAAGCGAGACTAATGGTAGTGAAGGAAAGCATAAGTATACATTTGATGCAGTTGATGCGAGATATGTAAAGCTTGAATTAAAGGAAAGGGTGTACGAGGAGTATGGATATTGCTTGTATGAATTTCAGGTATTTACGCTCGGAAGTGTCGACGAAAAGGAAACAACTAACCTTGCCACATCTGCAACAGCTTCAGCTTCGGATGATGACGGAGCAAACAGTGCTTCGAATGTAAATGATGGAAACATGAGCACAATGTGGAGAACAAAATACTTCGAAGGTGATGACAGAACTGATGCTGAAAAAGCAGCAGAAAATATTACACTCAGCTGGAAGAACGAGCAGACCTTTGATGTTATCAAGGTTACATGGAGCGGTGGATACATGAAGGAATACAAATTCCAGACATCAACAGACGGTGTAAATTGGGAGGACTTGTATACTGTCACAAATGGAAAAGCCAGTGAGACAAAAAAAATAAAGCTGGACAAGGCGGTCACCACATCATATTTGAGGTTACAGGGAGTTACATTTGGACAATATTGCTTCGAGGTAAAAGAAATTGAAATTTATGACGAGACAAATATTGCAGTAGATAAAATCAATTTAAATTACTCAAAAGTAAAGCTAAACATAGATGATGAAAATAAAGTTAAGTTAAAATATAATGTAAATCCTTCAAATGCATCAAACGCAAACGTCACATGGACGTCTTCAAATGAAGGAATTGCGACAGTAAATGACGGGCTTGTAACCGGTGTGTCAGTGGGACGGGTAACAATAACAGCTACAAGCGTTTCTAATCCGGGCGTAAAGGCTACATGTGAAGTGTGTGTGGCAAGAGAGCTTGAAAAAAGCGTTGTCACAGCGAACGTGACAAATAAAAGTGCAAATATAAGCTGGACAAAGGTTAGTCATGCAGACTCATACATTCTTGTAAGAGTAAACAAAAACAGAGCTACAGAATCGGTTGTTTATCAGGGAGAAGCTTTAAGCTACACAGACGAGGATATCGTACCCGGGAAATATTATTATTACGTAATAGCAGTTGTTGATGAGAATGATGCAAACGCTGATTTGTACAGCAATTCAACAAGTGAGGCATCAGCTGATGTTATTATTCCGGAGGATGTAACAGGCGTTGAAATCTTAAACGCAAATAAGTATATGGGTCTGTTTGTAGGAGATACAGGAGCTATCAGCTATGCAGTCTTGCCATATTCAGCAACAAACAAAAATGTAACCTTCAAAAGCAAGGATGAGCAGATTGCCACGGTTGATGAAAATGGTATTGTCACAGCTGTTGGCGCAGGAAATACAGAAATTGTTGTTACGACAGAGGAAGGTAACTTCAGTGAAACCTTAAACGTACATGTTGATGATATAGAAATCACAGGACTTAAAAGGGTTGGAAATACAACAGTAAACCTTGAGGTTGGAAAAACAAATCAGTTCGAGGTTACTATTGAACCTTCAAATGCAACAAAGAGAGACATAATCTGGAGCAGCAGCAATAAAAGCGTAGCAGAGGTTGACAACAATGGTAAGGTTACTGCAAAGGCGCCAGGCAGTGCTACAATAAGAGCGATGTCTTCAAACGGATACCTCGTAGAATATACAGTAAATGTAAAATTGTCAGCTACACGCATTACACTAAGTAAATCAAGCATGACAGTTTATATCGGAAGGACACAGAGACTTACAGCAGCTGTTTATCCGGCTAATTCATCAGAAAGAAACCTTAAGTGGGTGTCATCAAATGATACTATTGCAACAGTCGATGCAAATGGAAATGTAAAAGGTATACTTGAGGGAGTTGTATATATTTCTGCGATGACAAATGATGAGAGAATCGTTGCAACATGCCAGGTTACAGTTATCAAGGAACCGGTAACACCACCATCAAAGGTTAAGGTAAAATCACTAAAAAAATCAGGTTCAAAGGTTACATTGAAGTGGAAAAAAGTAAATGGTGCTGTAGGATATGTCATCTATATGAAGACAAACAAAAAGTCTTACAAGAAGGTAAAGACTATCACAAAAGCAAAGACAGTAAAGTATACTAAGAAATTGAAGCGTGGAAACACATATAGCTTTAAAATCAGAGCTTATAAGCTTGATGATGGGGATAAGGTATACGGAGCATATTCAAAGGTTAAGAAAATAAAATTATAAAGAGTAGGAGAAGGAAATGAAAAAAGTATTGTCAGTAATAATTGCAATAGCAATGTCATTGTCGGTTATAGTAATAACACCGACAAACACACAGGCAGCAATTGGTCAGGTGACATTGGATATTGAAAGGTTAACAATAGGCCAGGGACTGTATCAGGAGCCTGTTGTAGTTGATATTTATAGTGGAGATACAGTTGATAAAGTATTTATGAGATATTTACAGTCAGTATGGGGACAGTGCTACTACACTCAGAATCCATGGTATTTGACAAAGATTGTAGGTGCTGACTCTTTGAGAAGAGCTAGTATTCCTAATGAAATAGCTAACATTGGGACAAAATATAACTATGTTTGGATAGATGAGTACGGATTTACTCATCCTGCAGATTATACTGCTCCAAGCACAAACACAGTTCCTTCAAACAGTGATACAATATTGGGTGAAGGAGATTATCATGCAATGTCAGGCTGGATTGTCACAATCAACGACAAGGCCGTGCTAAGTGGAGCAAGCCTTGACAGAACCGACAACGATGCAACAAATGATCCTAGCGTAAGAAATATTTATAAGCCATGGAATCAGATTTCGGTGCGCAACGGTGATGTTATAAGAGTTCAGTTCTCAGTATATGGATATGGTGCTGACTTGGGTATAGACACTTCTGAATATACAGGAATATCACCAATCAAGCTTGCAAACAAGGCAGAATTGTTAAAGAGCATCAGTGATGTAAATTCAAATAAATCATACTGGATTGTATATCCAAACGTTAAGGCTGCATATGATTCGGCTTTAGCAGTAGCAAAGACATATAATCCTTCACAGTGGGCAGTTAACAATGCAGTTACAAAGCTAAAAGCTGCAATCAAGGCTCCACAGAATCCACCTGTTGGAACAGCCTCAATTAGCTCTGCAAAGAACGTTAAAGGCAAAAAAATCAAGGTTACTGTCAAAAAGGTGAGCGGTGCAACGGGATATCAGATTAAATACGGTAACAACAAAAAGCTTGTAAACAAAAAGAAGAAAAAATGGAAGGTTACAACAGTCAGGACAACAAAGACTACTTATACAACAAAGACAATTAAAAACATTAAATCTAAAAAAGCGTATGTAAAGGTACGTGCATACAAAAAAGTAAACGGAAAATATGTATACGGCAAGTGGACAAGTGTAAAGACAGTAAAAATTAAAAAATAATAATTAATAAGTACAACCGGCAGAAAAATTGAAAAATAATTTTCTGCCGGTTGAAATAATGTATGGTAAAGTTTATTATATTAGAGTAGAAAAGGAGAATGATATGTACGCAGTAATCGGACTGGGCAATCCAGACAAAAAATACGATAAGACAAGACATAACATAGGCTTTGATGTAATAGACGAGCTTGCTGACCAGATGGATATAAAGGTAAACACAAAACGTCATAAGGCGCTGTGTGGAGTTGGACATATCGGTGGTCAGAAGGTTGTGCTTGTAAAACCACAGACATACATGAATTTAAGTGGAGAGTCAGTAAGAGCTGTAGTAGATTTTTACAAACTCAATCCTGAAACAGATATAATAGTTGTTTCAGATGAGATTAATTTAGCCACGGGCAAGATAAGAATCAGAGCCAAAGGAAGTGCCGGTGGACACAACGGATTAAAGAATATCATCTCACACATAGGTACACAGAACTTTAAGAGAGTGCGTGTTGGCGTTGGCGCTAACGAGGGCGACCTTGTATCGCATGTGCTTGGAAGGTTTGGCAAGGATGAAAGAGTTGTCGCAGAGGAAGCGATACAAAGGGCAGCAGCTGCAGTGGAGGTTATGATAATAGAAGATGTCGAAACTGCTATGAACAAGTTTAATTAAAAAGCAAAATTGCTATGAACAGGCTTGGCTAAATAAAAAAACGCCATGACAGGTTCAGTTAAAATAACCAAGTAGGAAATATAATGAATTGTTTTGATTATCCACTTTTACAATTGAATGAGTTTGAGCGGGTTAGGGACTGCTTATCCGGTGGCAAATCTGTACAGGTTACAGGTTGCACGGATTCCCAGCTCGCGCATTTTATAAATGGACTTAGCAATGGCCACAAGCAGAAGGTCATTGTTACTTTTAGTGCAACAAAAGCAAACGAGTTATATGAAGATATGAAAGGGTTTAGCGATGATGTAGTTCTATACCCTTCAAAGGATTTTATTTTCTTCAGTGCAGACATACATGGAAGCCTGATATTGCAGCAGAGATTAGAGTTTATTCAAAAGGTTGTCGAGGGAGAACCGTTCACGGTAATTTTATCTGCAGATGCATTTATGGATAAAATTATGCCTATCGAAAAAATAAAGAACAATTATTTTGAGATAACAGAGGGAAGCACGGTAGATATTTCAGCTCTCAAGCGCAAGCTGGTGGAGATGGGCTATGAGGCGGTAGAGCAGGTTGATGGACCGGGTCAGTTTGCAGTCAGAGGAAGTATTGTAGATATTTATACATTGACAGATGAGGTTCCTTATAGAATAGATGTTTGGGATGATGAGGTTGACATAATAAAAAGCTTCGAGGTAGAAACGCAGCGTTCTATTGAAAATCTGTCAGAGATAAAAATATACCCGGCCAATGAATATTCACTGAGCAAAAAAGATTTAGCAGACGGAATAGAGCGGATAAAAAAAGAGCTGGAGAAGACAGAAAAGAGTCTGCGCGAGCAGTTTAAAACGGAAGAAGCGCATAGATTGTTTGTGACTGTACAGGAATTTTTGACTGATATAGATATAAATCCAAGTGCAGTTTCGATAGATAGTTATGTAAACTATTTCTGCAGGGATTTAGTTAGTCTTTTGGACTATTTTGACGACCCGGTATTTTTTATTGACGAGCCTAACAGAGTAATTTCAGAAATAAATGCTGTGGATGAAGAATTCAGTCAAAGCATGAAAAACAGACTTGAAAAAGGCTATGTTCTGCCGGGTCAGACAACTGTAATGTGGGATAAAGACCAGGTTATTGCAGGAATTGATAAGCAGAAAAAAATTATGTTTACAACTATCTCACAGAAGATATCTGAGTTTAGTGTAGATGATTATGTAGAGACAGAATGTCGTAGTGTCAGTCCGTACAATAGCAAGTTTGAAATGCTTGTCGAGGACTTGAAAAAGTATAAAAAACAGAAATATGCAGTACTGCTTGTGACAGCCTCCGGCACAAGAGGAAAGAGACTTGCTCAGGATTTGCGTGATTTTGAGATAAGTGCGTTTTATGAGGACGACAAAGATAGGGAAGTGAAACCTGGAGAGGTTATGATTATCAAAGGTCATATACGAAAAGGATTTATGTATCCTCTTATCAAGTTTGTCGTTATTTCTGATACAGACATATTTGGTCAGAGAAAGAAGAAAAAGCGCAAGAAGCATGGCTATAAAGGGACAAATATTGCCAGCTTTACGGACTTAAAGCCTGGCGATTATGTGGTTCACGAAAATCATGGTCTTGGCATATACAGGGGAATAGAAAAAGTAGAGGTTGATCATGTTGTCAAGGATTATATAAAGATTGAATATGCATGTGGCAGCAATCTTTATGTACTTGCGACACAGCTTGATGTAATTCAAAAATATGCCGACGTAGATGCAAAGCCACCAAAGCTTAACAAGCTCGGTGGTCAGGAATGGAAGAAGACAAAGACAAGAGTTAAGAAGGCGGTTGATGATATTGCCAAAGAGCTTGTTCAACTATATGCTGTAAGGGAAAATTCTGATGGCTATAGATTTTCGGAGGATACAGAATGGCAGAAGGAATTTGAGGAGCTGTTTCCGTTTGAAGAGACAGAGGATCAGTTAAATGCGATAGCTGAAGTAAAGAAGGATATGGAGAGCAGCAAGATAATGGACCGTCTCATATGTGGTGACGTTGGATTTGGGAAAACTGAGGTTGCCATAAGGGCTGCATTTAAAGCTGTTCAGGACAATAAGCAGGTTGCGTATTTGGTTCCTACAACAGTTCTTGCACAGCAGCATTACAAGACATTTACTCAGAGATTCAAGGATTTTCCGGTGAGAGTTGAGCTGCTGTCCAGATTTAGAACAAAAGCTAATATAAGCCAGACAATTAAAGACCTCAAAAAAGGTTACGTTGATATCGTAATCGGAACTCATAGAATGCTGTCGAAGGATGTAAATTTCAAGGATTTAGGGCTTTTGATTATCGATGAGGAACAGCGTTTTGGCGTAAAGCACAAAGAAAAGATTAAAGAGCTAAAAAATAATATAGACGTAATTACGCTTACAGCAACACCTATTCCAAGAACGTTGCACATGAGTCTTATTGGAATAAGAGATATGTGTGTGATGGAGGAGGCACCTCAGGAGCGTATGCCTATTCAAACCTTCGTAATGGAATTTAACGAGGAAATCGCAAGGGATGCAATTAACAGGGAGCTCGCTCGAGGCGGACAGGTGTATTACGTATATAACAGGGTACAGGATATCGCTGACATGGCAGCGAGAGTACAGAATCTCGTGCCGTCTGCAAACGTGGCGTTTGCGCACGGTCAAATGAGTGAACGACAGCTCGAGGAGATAATGTATGATTTTGTAAACGGTGACATTGATGTTCTTGTGACAACGACAATCATCGAAACGGGACTTGATATTCCAAATGCAAATACAATTATTATCCACAACGCAGAGAGAATGGGACTTTCACAGCTTTATCAGCTACGAGGCCGTGTAGGTCGCTCAAATCGTATGGCTTATGCGTTTTTGATGTATAGTCGAAATAAGATGCTGACGGAAGTGGCAGAAAAAAGACTTGGAGCAATCAGAGACTTCACAGAGCTTGGCTCGGGTGTAAAGATTGCTATGAGAGATCTTGAAATTCGTGGAACAGGAAATCTTTTGGGAGCTGCTCAGAGTGGACATATGGAAGCGGTGGGCTACGACCTGTATTGCAAAATGTTAAATGAAGCTATTGCAGTATTGAAAGGTCAGAAGCCTAAGGAAGATTTCGAGACAAAGATAGACTTGAGCGTGGATGCATTTGTGCCTCCGGCATATATTAAGAACGAAGCGCTCAAGATGGATGTGTATAAGCGTATTGCAGGCATTGAGACCATAGAGGAATACGAGGATATGCAGGACGAACTGGTGGACAGATTTGGAGATATACCAACGCAGGTAGAAAATCTTATGCAGGCTGTATTGCTTAAGGCAAAGGCTCATAAGGTTTACATAACTGAAATATCGGGAAATAAAAACCGAATCAGACTACATATGTGGCCAGAAGCTAATATTTCAGTTGAACGTATACCTATCCTGGTGAGGGAATACAAGGGAAGACTCAAGTTTGTGCCACAGGGTGAACCATTCTTTATCTATGAACCGCCAAATAACAACACAAAGGATGTTCTGGAGCTGGCAAAGGATTTGATTGAGGATTTGTCAACCCTGTTAGATTAAAGGTGATGAATTTTCGAAGATGTTAGATTAAAGGTGATGCATTTTCGAAGATGTTAGATTAAAGGATATATTTTTGTTTTAGCTGTTAGATTGTAGATGATATTTGATAAATAATGGAGAAAATACAGTGAAAAAAATAATTTTCGTATTATTGTGCATAATAATGACTGTAGCTATGACGGGCTGCGAAAATAAAAAAGAAGAAAAACCTGTAGAGACCACAGCTTTGCCTGATGGTGAAACTGTGGCGATAAATGCGGGAAGTGTAAAGGTGTACTTGGACGAAGCTAAATACTATGCTTATACATCTCAAGCGACATATGAGACATATTTTATTTCTGAGGGAAAAGAAATAGACTGGAGTAGTGAAGCAAAAGATGGAAAGACATGGCAAGAGGTTGTAAAGAGCCTGGTTCTTGACGGAATCTGTAGAAGAGAGTGCATGTATGAGCTCAGAAAAGAGTACAATGTCACGCTCACAGATGAAGAAAAAGATGGGGTGAAGACAAAGGTTTCAAACTTTATAAACAATTCGTCTACGAACATCAGCCGAAAAATTGCGATAAGCGAAGAAAGACTGACAGAGGTCTTTGAGAAAGCGGCTATAGCCGGTAAACTTGAGGGTATCTTGAATGCGGAAAAAAAGAATCAGGCAGATGAGATATATGACAGGTGGAAGAAAGAAAACGTCGTTACAGGAACCAGTGCCTGGAATGATGTAAATTTTGATGAGGCTATCTTTACACTGGAGGAGATAGAGTGGGTAAGCGAGGAAACTCAAAAGGACAAATAAGATGTATTTTAAGCGCTGTAGTATCAGCGCTTTTAATCGTTGGTGTGATAAACTGTTGTCTTTGGTTTGGAAGTGAGCCAAAGGTTCAAATTCAGGAAGCAAGGGAAGTCTATCAAAGTGATGTAGTAGTGGGAGATTTCGTTCACGATAATTATATCATTGGCGAGAACAATCCCTGGACAGATTATAAAATATACCCAATACAATACTCAAAAAGTAATACGCTAAAATATAACGGAAAAATTGCCGCAAAGGGTGTCATAGTGGTTGACATAAGAAACAAGAACATTATTTATTCAAAAAACGAAAATAAAAAATTGTATCCGGCAAGCACGACAAAATTAATGACAGCGCTCACAGTTTTGCAGAATGTTGATATGGACAAAAGGATAACTGTGGGTGATGAGATAGAGCTGATAGCAGCAGATTCAAGCAGAGCCGGTTTTTCAAAGGGGCAGACGGTGACGGTGAAAGAACTGATGCACGGCATGCTAATCGCATCAGGAAACGACGCAGCTTATATACTTGCAAAGGCTGTTGGGGAGGAAATATTGTATGACAATATCGCAAATGAAGGGAAGAGGTTTACAGCTAAGCAGTGTGTTGAGCGATTCGTGTATGAAATGAATAAGAACGTAGGGGATATGGAACTAAAAAATACACACTTTGAGTCACCTGACGGATATGATGAAAATAATCAATACACTACTGCAAGTGATTTGTCAAAGATAGCAATAAGAGCATATGAAAACGAGACTGTACGTGATATATGTAAAAAGAGCAGCAGCTATTCAGAGACACTGAACAAAACATGGAAATCAACAAACAAGCTGATAGACAAAGAAGGGCAATATTACTGTAAATATTGCGTTGGAATGAAGACGGGAAGTACGGTGGGTGCAGGAAAATGCCTGGTATCAGTAGCAGAGAAAAAAGGCAAAGAAATAGTTGTTGTAGTACTCAATTCGACATCAGAAAAAACTCGTTTTGGCGATAGCAGGAAGCTGATAGAAAGCGCATTGAAATAAATATTAAAAGAAACTAAAACTACCCTAGCTTCTCCTGATAAATTTTTCGTGACATTTTGGACAGCGAATCTCGATTTTGCCATGTCCTTTAGGTATGCGAATAGTCTGTCTACAATTTGGACATTTAAAAAACTTATAGGTTTTGCGTTGCTCGGCTCTGACCTTCCTGTTGCCCCATTTCATTTTTAATTTGTTTCGAAATCTTATATACTTTTCATTTTCGTAAGAGCGCTTGTAGGTGTTTCTGGAAAACATTCTAAAATAAGCTATTATGATAGTAGTATAAAGAAGAACATCTACAACATGTGAGCGCACAAAAAGAGATGAAATGCACAGACCGATTATAACACAGAACAAAAAATTTCCGAGTTCATCTATGCCATATCTTCCATACATAAATCTTACAAATTTATCTCTCCAATTCATACAAACTCCAATCAGTGTATAAAATAAATCTTAGTAACACGTAAATACGATATTCAGATTGCCTACAAAGTATTATATAAAAGAATTTTAACCGTTAAAATGTCAAAATCAATGGTAATGGGAATGAATTTACACTTCCTTAATAAAATTTTCAAAATTAATATGAAAAATGAATCAAAAAGTACAGGAAAAGCTAAAGTAATAGGGATATTTATATTTAATTTTAAGCCAAATTATGATAAAATTTTCTTAGGATTATGTAAAGAGGTCGAACAATGAATGTAAAACAAAAAAGCAGCTGGTTAAAGCATTGGGATTTTTTGCTGGCTGACTTAATTAGTATAAATCTTATATTCTATTTAGCTTACTTTTTAAGGACAAATCAATTGAATATGTATGAAAACAAAGAATACAGAATGATGGTAATAGTTGCCGTTCTGTTACACTTCTGTATTACATTTTTTGCCGATACATATTCGAACGTATTGAGACGGGGATATTTCAAGGAATTCAGTGGAGTTCTCGTATACAATATGGAATTGTTTGGATTCCTTATTCTGTTTATGTTTGTAACACAGTCAGGACAGACATATTCACGTATAATAACATTATCATCATTTTTTATGAATGTGATACTTACATATATGATTCATATACTGATTAAGTATTATCATCAAAATATTGATGACTCAAACAAAAACTTCCCGCAGTATATAATTATATCTGACGAAGACTATATAGAGGATGCTGTAGAGAAAATCAAGGACGGTCCTCAGAAGAGTTTTAAAATAGCAGGAATAGCCTTAGAAAATAAAAGCGACGATTCCAGGTTCAAAAATGACGAATATATGGGAATACCAATTGTCGCATATGGTGACGAAATATATGAATATTGCTGTCATCATGTAGTTGATGAGGTTTTCATATGTATTCCTCTTGAGCACAAAGAAAAGGTGCAAAGGCTTTGTAGTAAGTTTATGGAGATGGGAATTCCAATCAACATAAAGGTAAATATGTATTTTAAAGATTTGCCGAATGCGAGATTTGGAAGATTAAATTCTGCTGAGTTTGTGTCAAGTTGTATGAATGTAGCTTCAAGCAGAGATTTGTTTTTAAAGAGAGTGATGGATATTGCTGCAGGAATTGTAGGATGTCTGATCACAGCAGTGCTATATATTTTTATAGCTCCGGCAATAAAGATAGCAGACCCAAAAGGACCGGTTTTCTTTAAACAGCAAAGAGCAGGTAAGAACGGACGAGTGTTCAATATTTATAAGTTCCGCTCAATGTATTCAGATGCTGAAGAGCGCAAGGCAGAGCTTATGAAGGACAATAAGATGGAAGGCTTGATGTTCAAGCTTGACGCTGACCCAAGAATTATTGGAAGTGGCCCTGACGGAACAAAAAAGGGACTTGGATATTGGCTTAGAACATTGTCGCTGGATGAATTTCCAAATTTCTGGAGCATATTGAAGGGTGATATGAGTCTGGTAGGAACGAGACCTCCTACACTTGATGAATATGAAAAGTATGAGCTACATCATAAAAGCCGTCTGGCTGCAAAGCCAGGACTTACAGGTATGTGGCAGGTAAGCGGAAGAAGTAACATGACAGACTTTGAAGAGATAGTAAAGCTAGACAATGAATACCTGCAAAATTGGAATATAGGACAGGATATAAAGATAGTCCTTAAGACAATAGTCGTAGTATTAACTAGAAGAGGTTCACAGTAATGCAGCATGTTTTTATCGTGGGATGCAAAGGCATACCAACCAGCTATGGTGGGTTTGAAACCTTTGTTGACAAGCTAACTGAATATAAAAAAAGTGATGACATCAAGTATCACGTTGCCTGTATACAGACAGAGAATGAGTACGACGCTGACAAGACAGAGTTTGAATACAATGGTGCTCATTGCTTCAACATAAAGGAAAGAGTGTCGGGCAGTGCGAGAGCAATCTTTTATGATATAGATGCAATCAAATATTCAATCGATTACATAAAAAGAAATGACATTAAGAATCCAATCATATACGTATTGGCGTGCCGAATTGGACCATTCATAAATAAATACAAAAAGCAGATACATAAGCTGGGCGGCAAACTTTATGTAAACCCGGATGGGCATGAGTGGAGGAGAGCAAAGTGGAGTGCACCAATCAGAAAATATTGGAAGATATCAGAGAGGCTGATGGTAAAGCACGCAGATATGCTTGTGTGTGACAGCATAGGAATTGAAAATTATATAAAAGAAGACTATGCAAAGTACAATCCATCAACATGCTTTATAGCGTATGGAGCGGAGACAAGTGAGTCAACACTATCTGATGATGATTCAAAGGTCACAGAGTGGTTCTCAAAATTTGATATAAAGTTTGGCGAATATTATCTGATAGTGGGCCGCTTTGTTCCGGAAAATAATTTTGAACGAATGATTATTGAATTTATGCGTTCAAAGACAGATAGGGATCTTGTTATTCTGACAAACTATGAGGGCGTGAGCTTTTATGATGAGTTATTAGAAAAAACACATTTTGATAAAGACAAGAGAATCAAGTTTGTCGGAACTATGTATGACCAGCAGCTTTTGAAGAAAATCAGAGAAAAAGCATATGCATATCTGCATGGACATTCTGTCGGTGGAACTAACCCAAGCCTGCTGGAAGCGTTGGGTGCAACAAAGGTTAATCTGCTATTTGATGTTATTTTTAACAAAGAAGTTGCCGGGGATGGAGCATTGTATTGGAGTCACGATGAAGGAAATTTGGCAGGATTAATAGAACAGACAGATGGACTTAGCCGGGATGAGATAGATGCTTTGGAGAAAAAGGCAAAGACAAGAATTAATGAAAATTACAGCTGGGAATATATAAGAGACAGATATGAAGAGCTGTTTTTGGCAGAATAAAGAATATGCAGTTTTATAGCTTTCAAACAGGAGATTTAGAGTGAAGATACTACATTACGGATTAGGATTTCCACCATATCGAAGTGGCGGACTAACTAAATATTGTGTAGATTTAATGCTTGCCCAGATTGATATGGGAGATGAAGTGGCATTGATGTGGCCGGGACGGTTTAGTCTTTCCGGTCATTTTGTGCATTTTAAAAGCAGTAAAAAAACAGTGTTTCACAACGGAAAAAAGCAAAAATTGAATAGCTTTGAGATGATAAATCCACTTCCGGTTTCTCTTGATGAGGGTATAGTGGACATACAGGCATACACAAAAGAATGCCCAAACGTAGAAGCATTTGCAAAACTATTGCAGGAATACAAACCGGATGCTTTGCATATTCATACTCTGATGGGGTTATACAAAGAATTTGTAGATGTAGCAAAAGATATGGGTGTCAAGGTAGTATTCACAAGCCATGATTATTTTGGAATTTGCCCAAAGGTGACATTGTTTAGGAATGGGGTTGTTTGTGACGGTGATTGCAGTAATTGTGGAGAGTGTAATAGTAATGCGCTATCGCTTAACAAAATTAAAATTTTGCAGTCAGGATTGTACAGAGCATTGAAAGACTCAGCCCCGGTTAAGGCTATGAGAAAAAAACACAGACAGGAGTTCTTTGAGGAAAATGAAGAAGCTGTTGGTGAAAGTGTCATTGATGAAGATAGAAAAAATGACTATGAGCAGCTTAGAAGGTATTATATGGATTTGCTTGGAGAGGTTGACATAATACATTTCAACAGTTCTGTAACCGAAGGCGTATATAGAAGGTTTATGCCTGATACCATAAAGGGAAAAGTTATAAATATTACACACAGTAATATTCAGGACAAAAGAAAGGAAAAGACCTTTGAAGGGAAGATTAAGCTTGTATATCTTGCACCGGCAAAACCATTTAAAGGTTATGCCATTATGAAACAGGCACTGGATGAATTGTGGGATGAAGGTGTAAGGGACTTTCAGCTGGATTTGTACAACGGTGCAGGAAACCTAAGTGAATATATGAAGCTCCATGAGAGTTTTGAGTATAGTGAACTGGAAAGCATTTTTGATAAGTCGGATATTCTGATTGCACCTAGTGTGTGGTATGAGACATTTGGTTTTACAGTATTGGAAGCGTTAAGCTTTGGCGTGCCGGTTATTGTAAGCAATAATGTTGGAGCAAAGGATTTGCTGAAGGATGGCAGGTATGGAATGGTGATTGAGCCGGCAAAGGATGCTATAAAGCAGGCGATAAAGTATGTGATGGAACACCGGGAGCTGCTTGTGGAGTATAATAGACGAATTGTGGAAGAGATGAATCTTGGCAGGGTGATAAGGTCTGCGGAGGAGATAGAGAAATTGTATGGGAATTAAAAAATGTGTCGAGGCGTTAGCCGATGGGGCATTTTGATGAATTTAAAAGTAGGAGCATTAAAATGGCAATTCCAAAAATAATACATTACTGCTGGTTTGGTGGCAAAGATATGCCGGAAAAAGAGAAAAGCTGTGTGGCAACATGGGAGAAGTTCTTTCCGGACTATGAATTTAAAATGTGGAATGAAGAAAACTTCGACTACTCTCAATGTGCGTTTGCCAAGCAGGCATATGACAATAAAAAATATGCTTTTGTCAGTGATTATGCAAGAGCAAAGGTTTTGTATGAGTATGGTGGGGTGTATATGGACACGGATGTGAAAATATTGAAAGCATTTCCCCAGTCTGTTGCAACAAAAGGATTTATGGGATTTGAGAGAAGAACTTTCCTAGGAACAGCAGTAATCGCCAGTGAACCTCAAAATGACAATATAAAGCAGCTTCTGGAATATTATGAAAATCATAATTTTGTTCAGGAGGACGGCTCTTTTGATAATATAGCGAATGTCTCGATTTTGACAGACATTATGAAGGATAAAGGCCTTGTGCCGGGAGGAGAAAGACAGCAGGTAGATGGTTTCGATATATTTAACAGAGAGGTCTTTTATCCAAAAAAATTGAATGAAGAAGAATTTAGAGTGACTGAAGAAACCAGAGCTATTCATATGTGTTCAAATAGCTGGTTGACTGAAAGAGAAAGAAAACGTGGCAATAATAAAATCTGGATTGAAGTTATAAGACCGACACTTAGAGGTCTAAGAAGCCTTGGAATCAGGATTGTTGGAAAAGAGCGAATAAGAAACATTGAGATTAAGTTTAGAAACAAGTTAAGGTAGAAAAAATGTGGAATGAAGTGTGTTCAAATATTTTCTCAGAATATGTAGGGGAATTAAAAAAACAGAATATCAGATATTTTGTGCTTAGAAATTATGAACTGTTGCCGGAACAGAATATGTCAAAAGATATTGATATTATAATTGATCCTAAAAAAATATCTATTGCAAAGAGGTTATTGAAAGAAGTATACAGTGGAAATGGTATAAAATATTATGATGAAGCTATTTTTGACAGAATGACATGTACTCATGGTATAGATTTGGACAGCAAAACCGGAATACATATAGATCTCATTGGAGGATATCTGGCAAGAGGCTATGAATTGTATTCTTTTGACGAACTGTATAGTCATACTAAAGTGTACAAAGACTTTTATGTATTGGATGATTACTTTGAAGGTGTGATGCTCTTAATATATAAAATGTTTGGGTACAAAAAACCAAAACTAAAAGAATCTTATAGAGAAAAAATTAAAGAGACTTATGAAAAATATGGGGATAAATTTGAAAGAGATTTTGCAAAGGTAACTACACAGGAGTTTGCTAAAAAAACGATGCAGTTAATAGCAAATAATGAATTTGATAAAATTATTGATAATAATACACAAATGTCTAAGCTTCTTAAGAAATATGCATGGAAAAAGAGCTTTATCAAGGCTTTGTGGGGAAGAATTCACTTTCTATGGCAAAAAACTGATAGGGTTGTAATTCGATATCGTAAATACAAAAGAGTGTTTGCGGTACTTGCTCCGGATGGAACAGGAAAAACCACATTTTTAGACACGTTGATTGATAAATTAAATTATTACTATGTCAGTGATGCCTCAGATAATAAATTTAACGTATATCATTTCAGACCAACAGTATTGCCTAATCTTGGAGCTGTAGGTGAAAAAGCGGGTGTTATGGAACAGGATAAAGACTGGACAAATCCGCACCGAAACAAACCGGCAAATCCAATAAGTTCGTTTGTAAGAATGGTATATTATATGGCTGACTATATTATAGGATGGCAAAAATGTGTACGAAATGATGTCAGATGTGACAGATACTCTATATTTGACAGATATAGTTATGATTTCATTGTTGATCCACTCCGAAGCAGAATAGGTCTTCCAAGGTGGATAAGAAGAGCGTTGGTGAGAGTTACTCCTCAGCCACCGGTCGTTTTTGTATTGCAGGCCAGTCCGGAAACAATCTTCGGGAGAAAAAAAGAGCTGACGAAGGAAGAGATAACGAGACAGTTAGGTGAGTATAAAAAGATAGCAGATAGTCATAAAAGATTCAAAATAATAAACGCAGAAAATACTCCGGAAGAAATGGCTAATGAAGCAATAAAAATAATATTAGAATATTATACAGAAAAAATAGGGAAGTAGATGAAAAAAGAAAAAATATTTATCTCGGCATATGCGTGTGAGCCAAATTTAGGGTCTGAAATTGGTGTTGGATGGAATTGGGTAATTCAGATGTCAAAATATTTTGATGTGTGGGTGCTGACCAGACGGTCAAACAAAAATAATATAGAAAATTGGTTGGCTGATAATCCTTTGGACAGAAAAATAAATTTTATATATTATGATATACCAAAAATCTTCAGACTTTGGAAGAAAGGTTTGCGGGGAGTAAGAACATACTACAATATATGGCAGATTTTTACAAACAGAATAGTAAAACAGACTATGCAGGAAAATGACATACATATTTATCATTTGCTTACTTATGGAAATTCTCTTTGGAAAGCAAGTAAGTATGGAATGAAGCAGTTTTTTGTGTGGGGACCTACAGGAGGTGTTGATTTAATACCAAAAGAGTTTGTTCGCTATTATGGAATTAAATTTAAAATAAGAGAATTAATAAGAACAACCGTTATAAAAAATTTGCACAAAAACAGAGGGTTCAATAAAAGATGCGAGAGCGCTGATATTATTTTGTGTAAATCAGAATCTATGTACAATGCTGTTCCGAAAGAGTGTAAGAGTAAAGCAAGAATATTTACAGATTGCGCTGTGGACGAATTGTTAATAGAAGAGCCTGATATCAAAACAGGTGGTAATATTGAATATTTAACGGTTGGAAATTTGGATGCATGGCGTAATTTTGACGTATTAATTGAAGCATTTGCAAAAGCATATGAGAATAATAAAAAAATCAGGCTCAAGATTGTAGGTTCAGGAAAGGATTGTGATAGACTTAAATCACTAATTAATATAAGAAATATGAGTGAGGTTATTGAACTTACAGGGAGAGTGACAATTGAAGAGTATAAAAAATTGATGAAAGAATCAGATGTTGTAATCAATCCTTCTTACAAGGAAGGTGCAGTTACAATGGCGTTTGATGCTATGGCTATGTCAAAGCCCTTTATTTGCTTTGAGACTGGCGGATATACAAAAAATTTAAATAGCAAATGCGCAATAATATTGAATCCGGGCTCTAGAGAGGAACTTATTGAGGATATGGAAAAAGCAATAGAGGACCTTTTTGATGAGGAGAGAAGAAAAGAATATTCTAAAAAAATGTCTGAAATAGCTCTGAAAAGTACGTGGACTAAAAAAGGACAGGAAATAAGTGAAATAATATATTCAAAATATAATGAACAATAGAAAGTGAAAAAAGTATGAGAGTTTTATTGGTGACTCATGGAAAAGTTAATCCTAATGGACACAATGGTATAAGCAGAGTTGTGTTCAATTTAAACAAATATCAGAAGAGTATTGGTATCAATAGTGAAATATGGTCCGTTGTTGACGGAGTAAAAACAAGAAATACATATAAACGCGAGCAGGGTGTTGAGATTGAATGTTTTCCAAGAATTAAAAATGTGTTGTCCTGCAACAATGAAATATGTAAATGTTTGGAAAAAGAAAAAGACAGTATAGACCTTGTTCATTTTCATATGCCTTGGATGATGGATAAGCTTGCAATAGCAAAGACTTGTAGAAAGTGTAATATTCCGTATATAGTGACGGGACATTCTGCTTATTCAGCCAGTCAGAAGCAATCATGGAAAATTAAGCTTGGAAAAAACTACGAACTTCCATTTTTGAATAAAGCAGCAGCAGTGCATGCTATAACAAGAGAGGAAAGTACAGAGTTCAAAAAATACGGAATAGAGACAGATTTGTTTGTAATTCCAAACTCAATTGAAGATAATGCCGGGAATATAAAAAGAAACACAGAAAACAATGAAAAGATTATATTCTTGTTTATGGGCGAATTGAGAGAACAAAAAAATTTGCATGCGCTGATAGAAGCTGTCTCAATTCTTGAAGATGAGTTGAAAGAAAAATTGAAGTTTTACATTGTTGGTCCGGATTCAAAAGGAAACATGGAGAAACTAAAAAAATATGCTAAAGAGTTGAATCTTGACAATGTATTTGAATTTACAGGCGGTGTTTTTGGAGAAGAGAGAAATAAATATTTTGAGATTGCAGATGTTTATATCACACCTTCAAGGTCAGAAGTCATATCCCTGTCAGCGATAGAAGCTATGTCATATGGAATTCCACAAGTGTCTACAAGACAGTCTGACGTATCCTATTTTTATAATCAGGGATTTTTTGTTATGTGCGAGAATTATGCGCAAGACATGGCAAGAGCTATAGCTGAGATGATAGAAAGAAAAGAAGACTGGCCAAAGATGTCAGAAAATGCAAGAAAGACATACGAGAATAACTTCAAGTGGGAAACAAATATATTAAAATTTGAGAATGAATATAAGAAAATAATAGATAAAAGGGTGCATAAAAATTGATGAAAATATTAGCGATAGCTTATGCCTGTGAGCCGAACAGAGGGTCAGAACCGGGTGTAGGTTGGAATTGGGCAAAGTTAATAGCGAAAAATGAGAACTGCGAATTAACCGTCTTGACGCGTGCAAATAACAAGAGAGTGATCGATGAATATTTAAATAACAATGAAGATATGAAGGCTTCGTTTATCTACTATGACCTGCCGGATTATGTTTTAAGGTATAAGCATGGAGATAAAGGAATTAAGTTGTTTTTTACTATGTGGCAGTATGGTGTTATAAAACATATAAAAAAGACAGTTGATTTAAATGATTATGATTTTGTATGGGATTTCAACTTTGGAAGTTTAAATTTGCCACTTTTTACATACAAGCTGAAAAAAAGATATATAATTGGACCTGTTAGTACAAAGAAAAAAATGCCTGATGCCTATATTAAACAGCTCCCAATTAAGAGCAGAATAAAGTATTTAATTCAGCAGTTTATGAAGGAGCATCTTTGGAGTAATCCAATTGTGTGGAAAGCGTTAAAAAAAGCGGACAGGGTGATTTTGTGCAATGAGATGTCCAGGGAATTTTTGCCAAAGAAGCAACATAATAAGGCAATATCAGTATTTCACAATGGAATAGTTGAAGCAGATTATCCGGAGTATAAGGGATATGAAAAAAAAGACAAGATAGAGTTTATATATGCCGGCAGATTGATTGAATCAAAAAATATTGAGACAGCAATCAAGGCATTGAAAATAGTAAAAGAAAAGGGAAAAGATTTTTCACTTGATATATACGGCAATGGACCTCTGAAGACCAAGCTGGAAAAAATGGTAGAGCAATTTGGATTGACCGAAGAGATTACCTTCAACAAAAAAGTTTCACAACAGGAGTTATTTGAAAAATATATTAGTAAAGATTGTTTTTTATTCCCAAGCTTATTGGAAATATCGTCAACAGCTGTGATGGAAGCCATGTACTGTGGGCTGTTGCCTATATGTCTGGATATAAGATGTATGGAATATATTTTTGAAGGTTCGCCCGTCATAAAAGTTCCGTGCATATCATCAGAGAAAGACGCAAATTCTATAGCAAGTGAGATATTAAATTTAAGCTCCGAAAATTTGGAGGCATTAAAATTAAAGAGCTTTGAATTTGCAAGAGATAAATTTATCTGGGACAATAGACAGGAAGATGTAAAACATTTAATAGAAAAACTTGTGTAAATACAGGAGAAGTTATGGATAAGGTAGCAGCAATAATACTAAATTATAATTCCGCAAAGGATACAGAAAAATGCATCAGCTTTTTGAAAAAACAGAATTATAATAATCTTGAAATAATTATTGTGGATAATAATTCAAATAATCCGGAAGAGATGAAAAACCTGACAAAAATTTGTGATGAATATCAAATTAAACTGATATGTAACAGGAAAAATTTAGGTTATGCTGCCGGTAATAATATAGGATTACGGGAAGCAGTTGAAAATGGAGCTAAATGGTGTTTGATTATTAATCCGGATGTAGAATTGAGAAGCCCGGATTATATAGAACATATGATAACAAAATCATGTGAATATAATAATGTGGTGGTATCTGCGAGCAGTGTGGTTCTTCCTAATGGGGAACTACAAAATCCTCAAAAGGAATCTACTTTTTTTTACGATTTTTTATGGCCACTTCAATATTTGAAAAAGAAAGAAGAAAATTCAAATTGGAATGTCGAAAAGCAGGAGACAAAATACTGTGAGAAAATCTCAGGATGTTGTTTGTTTATAAATTCTGATTTCCTAAAGCAAATTAATTACTTAGATGAGACGACATTTTTGTATTGCGAAGAAGCAATATTGTGTAGACAGGCTATAATGGCAGGTAAAAAAGTGCTATATGTACATGACTGTATTGCAAATCACGAGCATATAAAATCAGAAAAATCGGCCCCAAGAGGAAGAATGAAAATATTTTTGAAAAGTAGAAGATATTTTATAAGAAAATATAGTGGATATGGATTTATAAAACGAAACCTAGCTATCTTTTCGAATAAAATTGAAGAATGGATATGGTGTATTAAGAGGTAACTATGGTAATTAAAATAAATACAAAAACAGAAATAATGTGGATATTGGTTGCGCTGTATTTATTAAAAACATATTTGTTGCAACCGGAATTGTTTTTTCTTGTATGTGTTTTTACAATAGGTGTTTATACGATTAGAAAAAAGACAATAGTCATTCCACATATTCCGGGGATTATGATATACATAACAGCGTTAATCATTGCCACGGTAATTGGAATGGTAAAATATCCAGCTATATTGATAGAACGTGATATTTTCTATGAATTTTTCAGTGTTATTTATATTTTTATTGGTTATTACTGCTTTGATTATTACAAAGATAGGAAAAAATCACTGTGGAAGACAGCCTGTCTGATTTTGTTTATAACTTCCTGTGTTTGCCTGGCTAAGGGAATGACGAGCGTATCATCAGGTGCAGACTTTTCAACATTTAGACAAAACTTTGCACAGGGTGTAGACTCAATTTCTTTTATGATTCCTATTTTGATAGGTAAAAAATATATATTCAAAGAAAATACATTTTCCGCCTTTAAAGACAATGTATTAATTATAATTTGGATTACACAGGTTTTATTGAATCTAAGTAGAATTTCAATTATAAATATTATATTAGGGTTAGTAGTTTTTATTATATGTGGTGCATATAGACATATATTAAATTTTAAAAATTCATTTCGAGTGATTGCTCTCGTGACAGTGTTGGTGGTGGCAGGTGTTGCTTTTGTAAACGTTATGCCGGACAATGCTACATCCAGGTTTACTGAAAAATTTTCAAACAGTTTAACAGAAATCAGTTCTGAAAATGAATATGACAGCATAAGTAGTGCTCAGAGTGACTGGAGAGGATATGAAATAAATTGTGCTAAAGAACAGTGGAGCAAAAGCAGCATATTTGAACAGTTATTTGGAGAAGGTAACGGAACACTGATATCTATTCATTATATACCTGACCAGTGGAAAGATACTGTAGAAATACAGAATAGCAAATTTGGAGTAACGATATTACACAACACTTATTATACGCTTCTTATAAAGGGTGGTTTATTTGCAGTAATTGCATTTATTGCTTTTGTTTTATCAAATATAAGAAAATCAATAAAAATGCTTAAGAAGGGCTCAGGAGAAAATTTATTGTATGCTACAATAATGATTTTGTTGCTGCTTACTATTACATTGGATGCATACGTTATCAGAACAATGATGGATAAAGGTTCTGAAATGATTGCATTATTGTTAATTGGTTGGATAAATGCAAAGTTCAACAATTTAGGAAGGGAAAATACAACATACGATGAAAAGAATTGATTCGGTTACAGGCCTAAAGGGAATAGCAATACTTATGATTGTTTTAATTCACACAGCATTTAATGGACAGTATTGTATTGACGGATACTTGTATAATGAAATAATTATGAATCTAGGGATATTCGTACAATTATTTTTCATGCTGAGTGCTTTTGGAATGTGCTGTGGCTATTATGAAAAAATAAAAAATAACAGTATTAATTTGAATCAGTTTTATTCAAAACGCTATAAAAAAATACTGCCATTTTTTGCGATGATAGTATTGGCAGATTTAGTCGCAAGTGGAATTAATTTTCAGTCATTCAAAGAAGCGTTTTTAGATTTGACATTAATATATGGATTTCTTCCAAAAGGAAATATTGAAGTAGTTGGCATAGGCTGGACGCTTGGAGTTATATTTGCATTTTACATTTTGTTTCCATTCTTTGTTTTTCTTTTGTGGAATAAAAGAAGAGCATGGTTCGTGCTTGGTGTAAGCTTAATAATCAAGTTTACCTGTGGTGACTTCTTTGTCAATGACAAGTCAACAGTAATGGTAAACATTGTATTATGGAGTACATATTTTATAGTCGGCGGCATTATTTATTTATATAAAGATTGGCTTGTAGATATTATCAAAGGAAAACGAATAATACCATTAATGTTAATAGCAATCACAATCATACTGGGAATTGTTAATAGTATATACTGGAAAATAGATTATATTGCTTCAATGACCACTCTTGTTGGATTTTCTTTTGTTTTAGTATATGCAATCACTGGAAGGTCGCTGATTTTGGAAAGCAAATTCCTCCAGCACATAGGAAAATATTGTTTGGAAATCTATCTTTCACATATGATGATTTTTAGGGCGTTGGAGAAATTATCTATAAGTACTGTCATTAAAAATGATATAATGTCATTAATTGTTATGTATTTATTGACATGTGTGGTGACAATGGGATTTAGCGTCATAGCAAATCGTTTGATTAGCAAAGTGGGAAATAAGATAAATGAAAGAATTAATGCTTAGTATATATGTTCCGACATATAATCATGAAAAGTTCATAGCACAGACTTTAGATAGCATCTTAATGCAGAAGACTGATTACACGTATGAAGTGCTGGTGGGAGAGGATTGCTCTACAGACAATACACGAGAGGTCTTAAAGGAATATGAAAAAAAACATCCCGGCAAAATTCAAATGTTCTACCGTGAAAAGAACATGAACAGGGATGAAATAAGAAACTCAACAGATTTACGAATGAGATGCAAAGGAAAATATATCGTAGGAATTGAGGGAGATGACTATTGGACAGATTGCAATAAAATCCAGAAACAGATAGATTTTCTTGAAAATAATCCGGAGTACATCGGAGTTGCACACAGATGTTTTGTGGTTGATAAAAACTCTGAACGGTTAGATGAAACCTATCAGGAGTGTCATGACCGGGAATATACATTAAAACACTTTGTCAGTGAAATTATGCCGGGACAGATGGCGACACTTATGTATCGAAATCCAAATTTCGATGAGAGAATAGACACGGAATTGATGTATAAAAACCTTGTCCCGGGAGACAGATTGATATATTTTACTCTGGCATCATATGGTAAAATATACTGTATGCCGGAGGAGATGAGTGCATACAGACACATAAAACATGAAGGGACAAGCTTTAGTGCTACATTAAAATATAATTTTGAAAAATCTGAAAACTGGGCAAAAGAATTGTGTATGTTTTCAAAAAAGATTAATAATAAGCAATCACTCAAGCTTGCAAAATTATTGTATTTAAGAAATCTGATGATTGCTGTTAAACAGGGTGATTGTGTTAAGAAAAAGTTCCCTAAATATTTTAAGTCAGTTGGCTGTAATATAGGAACAGTTTATTTGTATATAAAATGTTGGATAAAACATCATATATTTCATAGTAAGCTGTGGGTTTAGATAAAAAGGAGATTGGGATGAATATTCTATTGACATCAGTTGGAAGAAGAAGTTATTTAGTCGAATATTTTAAAGAAGCGCTTGCCGGCGAGGGTGAGGTTCATGTTTTGAATAGTTCAAACCTGACACCCCCTTTTGAAATAGCAGACAAAGCTTCAATATCTCCGCTGACTTATGATGAAGAATATATTCCATTTCTTTTGAAATACTGCGAGGATAACAAAATAGCCGCAATTATCTCACTTTTGGATATTGATTTGCCGATACAATCAAAAAACAGAGAAAAATTTGATAAAATCGGAACTAGGGTAATAGCTGCCGATGAAGATTTTATAGAGGTATGTAATGACAAATGGAAGACATACCAATTTTTGACAGAGCGTGGATTTGATGCTCCAAAAACGTATGTGAAAGTAGATGACGCTCTTAAAGCTGTTGACGGTGGGCAGGTGGAATTCCCACTTATAGTAAAGCCGAGATGGGGACTGGGCTCTATTGCTGTATACGAGGCCGATAATGAAGAAGAATTAAATATTTTTTATAAAAAAGCCAGAAAAAATATTATGAAATCTTATTTGAAGTATGAGTCGGCGGATAATGTAGAGGAGAGCGTACTGATTCAGGAAAAACTGAGTGGACAAGAGTATGGATTGGATGTAATAAATGATTTAGATGGCAACTATGTTGTCACATCCGTCAAAATGAAATATGCGATGAGATCTGGAGAGACAGACAGCGCTATTACTGTAGAAAACAAAAAGATAGAAGAAATAGGACAAAGAATATCCCGGTATTCAAAGCACCCTGCAAATCTCGATGTTGATGTCTTTGTTGATGGAGATAAAATATACATATTGGAGATGAATGCCAGATTTGGTGGAGGTTATCCGTTTAGTCATTTGGCGGGAGTTAATTTACCACAGGCAATTGTAAAGTGGCTTAAAAATGAAGAGGTTGAAAAAAGTATTCTAACTCCAAAGCCGGGCGTTATGTCCCATAAAGATATAAGCATTGTGAGAATGACAAAAAATACTATTCAGGAAAGCAATAATAAAAGGTTAGTTGAACAGTTATTGTCAAAATTAGAAAAAAGACTTACACCTTCATTATCTGAGAGAAATATAGATATTGCAGGCTTTGCTGAAAAAATATGTGAAAATGGAATTGCTCTTATAGCATATGAATATGATAATCCGATTGCATTATCCTGTATTTACGCAAATGATATAGAAAGTAAAAAAGCCTTTTTGACATTTATTGCTGTCGATGAGCTTCAAAGTGGAAAGGGAATAGGAAGTAAACTGTTAAAGGCTTCGGAGCAGTGTGCAAAGAAAAAAGGAATGCAGTATATGTATTTAGAGACGCATAATGAGCGAGCCAAGAACTTTTATAAGAGTAATAACTATATAGAAGCAAGCGAGAATTTAATGTATAAAAAATTGTAGATTAATAGCGTAATAATACTTGCGTTATTTGTGTCACCGACTAAAAGCGACGGAATGGAGATAAGTATGAAATATAACATGACTCCAATTAATTATTTGGAAAAGGTGTTAGACAATAAAATATTTATTAAAAGAGACGATTTGTTGCCTTTTTCTTTCGGCGGAAATAAGATTAGAATTGCCGAAGAATTTTTTGAAGATATGAAAAAGGGGGAGTGTGACTGTATTGTCGGATATGGAAATGCCAGATCAAACTTAAGCAGAGCTATTGCAAACTTAAGTCAAAAATATAATATCGAGTGTTATATTATCTCGCCGTCAGATGAAGATGGAGGTCATATAGAGACAGGAAACAGCAAAATTGTAAAAGCCTGTGGTGCGAAGTTTGTTACATGCGATAAACACAGTGTTTCAGCGTGCGTCAAAAATGTTCTTTCAGAATGCAGAAAAAATGGGAAAAAGCCGTACTACATATATGGCAATGAGTTTGGCGAGGGAAATGAAGCCACTCCGCTTAAAGCCTATGTAAAAGTTTACGAAGAAATAAAGGAGCAGGAAAAACAGTTGGGGACAACGTTTGATTATATTTTTCTTGCGACAGGAACAGGAATGACTCAGGGTGGACTTTTGATTGGACAGGCAAAAGCAGGTGATGCGAAAAAAATTGTAGGAATATCAATTGCAAGAAAAGCAGAACATGAAGCGGCGGTTTTGAAAAAAATGCTTGCTGCTTATAAAGATGAGATTGAGAATGTTGATTTGGACAAAATAGAAATAAATGTTGTAGACGATTATATGTGCGGGGGCTATGGAAAGTATAATAATGATGTGGCAAAGACCTCAAATCATTTGCTGTTAGATTTGGGAATTCCGACTGATTTGACGTATACGGGAAAAGCCTATTATGGAATGAAGGAATTTGTAAAAGCGCAGGGAATAAAGAATAATAATATTTTGTTTGTTCATACAGGTGGAACACCATTGTTTTTTGATGATTTAGAGGCTATAAAAAATTGTAAAGAGGCAGACAAATAATGAGCGAAAATAATATAAAAGGAAAAACTTTATCAGGTTTTGTGTGGCGATTTATGGAGCGGTGCGGAGCTCAGGCAGTTAATTTTGTTGTTACAATTGTACTGGCCAGACTTCTTGCTCCTGAGCTATATGGAACAATTGCTCTTGTAACTGTATTTACAGCAGTTTTGCAGATATTCATAGATGGTGGAATCGGAAATGCTTTAATACAGAAAAAGGATGCAGATGATGTAGATTTTTCGAGTGTTTTTTATTTTAATATGATTTTGTGCTGTGCAATGTACGGCTTGATGTTTGTCGCAGCACCATTGATTGCCAATTTTTATTCGCGTCCGGAATTGGTATTGATAGTCAGAGTTCTCAGTATTTCTTTGATTATTTCCGGATTGAAAAATATTCAGCAGGCATATGTTTCACGACATATGCTGTTTAAAAGGTTCTTTTTTTCGACTCTTGCAGGAACAATTACGGCAGCGGTTGTTGGAATTGTAATGGCTTATAAAGGATATGGAGTATGGGCGATAGTTGCTCAGGATCTTACAAATAAAACAATTGATACTATTGTGTTGTGGTTTACTGTCAAATGGAGACCTAAATTGGTGTTTTCATTTGAAAGGTTGAAATCCCTAATTTCTTATGGGTGGAAGCTTTTGGTATCTGGACTTATCGATTCTATTTATAACAACATCAGACAGCTGGTAATAGGTAGAATGTATTCCTCTGCAGATTTGGGATTGTTCAACAAAGGAAAACAGTTACCCTTTACAATTGTAAATAATATAAACACCTCGATAGATAGCGTTTTGTTTCCGGCAATGTCATCTCAACAGGATGACAAGGAAAAAGTCAAAAGGATGACCAGACGTGCTATAAAAGTAAGCAGTTATATTATGTGGCCGTTAATGCTTGGCTTTGCATTTACATCCAGGACGATAATTGTATTGCTTTTGACAGAAAAATGGATTGGAGCTACACCATATCTTATTATATTTTGCATTACGTATGCGTTCTATCCAATACATACAGCTAATCTCAATGCAATTAAATCTATGGGGAGAAGTGATTTGTTTTTGAAGCTTGAGATTGCAAAAAAAACAGTTGGCTTACTGACTATGTTTGCAACAATGTGGATAAGTGTAAAGGCTATGGCATATAGCCTTTTGGTGACAAGTGTTATCAGCCAGATTATCAATGCATGGCCTAATAGAAAACTATTGGGTTATAGTTATATTGAACAGGTAAAGGATATACTTCCGTCTGTCGTATTATCTTTGATAGCATGCCTGTGTATTCTTCCACTCAATTTTGTAGAAATGTCATTGTTGCTTAAATTAATTATTCAGGTGATCATGGCATCTGTGGTATATATAGGATTGTCGAAGCTATTAAGGGTTGAGCCTTTTGAATATGTAATAGAGACGGTAAAGGGAATATTAAGGAAAAAATAATTTTTAAAGAAGGAATAACTATGAGTGATAAAAAGATATATGTTGTAAAACCATCATTGCCGGATTTAAATGAATATGTAGAAGAAATAAAGGATATGTGGGAGACCGGTATAATGACGCATCAAGGTCCAAAACATAACAGGCTTCAACAGGAATTAAAGGAAATGATGGATGCGGACAATATTACATTGTTTGCCAATGGTCATTTGGCTTTGGAGTTGGGATTAGAAGCGTTGGGACTAGAAGGAGAGGTAATTACAACACCATTCACATTTGGCTCCACTACGCAGGCTATTCTCAGAAATGGTTTGACACCGGTATATTGTGATATAAATCCTGAGGATTACACAATGGATGTGGACAAGATTGAGGATTTGATAACGGAAAGAACCTGTGCTATTGTTCCGGTTCACGTATATGGAAATATATGTGATGTAGAAAAAATTGACAGAATTGCAAAGAAGCATAATTTAAAGGTTATATATGATGGGGCTCACGCCTTTGGTGAGACTTATAAAGGCAAAGAAGTTTCGTCTTTTGGTGATATGACAATGTTTAGTTTTCATGCAACAAAGGTTCTCAATACAGTAGAGGGTGGATGTATAGTTTACAAAGATGGAGCACTTACACAACACTTAGAAGGGTTGCGTCAGTTTGGACAGATAGTGGGGACAGAGTCAACACCATATGTCGGAACTAATGCAAAGATGACTGATATGCATGCGGCTATGGGCCTTTGCAATCTCAGACACTTTGATGAATATATAGCAAAACGAAAGAAAGTTGTTGAAAGATACAGAGAACGTTTGAGTAGAATTGAGGGAATTAAATTGTCAATAGTGCAGGACGACGTCAAATCAAACTATGCATATTTTCCGGCTGTGTTTGAGGAAGAGAATACAGGAATAAACCGGGAAACGGTTATGACAGAGCTTGCAAATAACAATATCTTTGCGAGAAAATATTTTTATCCTCTATGCAGTGATTTTGAATGTTGCAAGGAAAAAGGTATTAAGTCAGAGGTTCCTGTTGCAAAATACATTTCTGAAAGAGTATTGACATTGCCATGTTATTCGGATTTGTCGCTTGAAGATGTAGATAAAATATGTGATGTAATAGAATCAGTTTACAAAAAGTAAGGAGTAGATATGGTCAGACTTGGAATTATAGGATGCGCAGATATTGCCCAGAAG
>CAZWAG010000003.1:0-65104 GCA_964631845.1 uncultured Eubacterium sp. | reverse complement strand
TTCTCAATGAGATAAGTAAGGCTGGTTATCCGTGTGGAATATATGCTAATCTCAACTGGTGGAATAATTATTTGCCGACAAGTCTGGCAGAAAATCAAAGCTGGTACAAGTGGGTAGCTCAGTACAACAACACAGGAACAACCTACAAGGGAAGCTATCAAATGTGGCAGTGCACTTCTGAGGGAAGAGTAGATGGAATCTATGGAGATGTTGATATCAACTTCTGGTTTGGCGATTACGATCCTGAAAAACTCATTGTAAATAAGGTGACAGTACCAGTAGTAAAAAAAGTCACTCCACCTAAACGAGTTACAATCAAATCTATCAAAAAAAGCAAGAAAAAACTGACAGTTAAAATGAAGAAGGTATCATCTGCAAAGGGATATCGTGTTCAATACTCGACCTCAAAGAAATTTAAGAAAACAAAAAATAAATATACAAAAAAGACAAGCATTACAATTAAAAAGCTTAAATCTAAAAAAACATATTATATAAGAGTCAAGGCTTATAAGCTCGATGCAAATAAAAAGAAGATATACTCCAAAAAGTGGAGCAAGACAAAAAAGGCTAAGACAAAATAAAAAAGAAGATAAAATAAATCTACAAAATAAAACCTGCACCAATTGGTGCAGGTTATCTTTTAATTAAAGTGCTTTGTAGAAGTTTCGATGAAATTCCCTTGAAAGCGTTTTATCGCTATCAAGTGAGTCATTAAAAGCATTTATAAGATTAAGAGCCAAACCGACTCCTGTTTTCATACGCTTATATAGGTAAATACTTTCCTTTCTACATTTTTCATTAGGATTTTCCTCAATAACATGCCCCTTAAATGATTTGAATTGTCCGGTAATCTTAGCAATTAAATAAATAGTATTCCGTTTTATAAATGAGGGTGCGACAAATAATTTTTTTAAGAAACGCATCCATTTAAGACATTTATATATTTGTTGTGTTGTCAATTCTTTATAAAAAGGTTCCATAGAGGACGCGGTTTTATAATTTGCAGGAACAAGTTCGTAAACCGGATAATATGAGGGAGCAAACCCGTCCATAGAAATCAATAACTGTTCCATATCACCTTCAATTTCCGCATGGCTACAGCCGGTACTCTTCATAAATTTTGTTACGAACGGATGGCATGCGTCATCAAGTGCCAAATGACATATAAAACCTAAAATATAACTATACTCCGGACTATTCCTGCCATAAATTCTGATAACATCAATAGCGTCTTCCATAAAATAATACGCATCATCGTGATGATAAAAACGACCTGATTGATTTATTTTATTTTTATGGAAGGCTCTGTAAAAGAACATAAAATCAGGTCCTTGAAGGCCGATTCTAAAGGAACTCGGATATTTTTTAATCACTTTTTTTATGTCATTTGAGAGTTCTTTTATTACAAGTTTTCCGAATTTGTCGTGTGAATATATAGCTGGCATATAAATTCCCCCTTTCTTTAAAAGTATTTTATCACAATATTAGAAAGATATGCTAAAAAGATATAAATAAAAAACAATTGCAAACCGAACGTATGTTTGTTACAATAAAAACACAATGTAGGAAAGGAGAGGCAGGATGCAAATTGAACAGAAAATGTCTATAGCTGACAAATTAAAAATATTAACAGATGCAGCAAAGTACGATGTCGCCTGTACCAGTAGTGGTGTAGATAGAAGTAACAAAGGTCAGGGAATCGGAGATGCTCATGCGTGTGGCATATGTCATACATTTGCATCAGACGGAAGATGTGTCTCTTTGCTAAAGATATTGTTCACGAACGAATGTATATACGATTGTAAATACTGCATAAACAGAAAATCAAACGATGTTCCAAGAGCATCCTTTACTCCGGACGAGATATGTGATTTGACAATGGAGTTTTATAGAAGAAATTATATTGAAGGGCTGTTTTTGAGTTCTGGAATTATAAAGAATCCTAATTACACGATGGGATTAATATATGAAGCTTTATACAAGCTTAGAAATGAAAGACATTTTTATGGATATATCCATGTAAAAGCTATTCCGGGTGCCTCAGAGGATATTATTGAACAGGTGGGATTTTTGGCAGATAGAATGAGTGTCAATTTGGAATTGCCTACCCAAAAAGGTTTGAGTGAGTTGGCACCAAACAAAAGCTATAAAAACATATTGGCACCGATGAATCAGATTTATAAGGGAAGAAATCTTTTGGCCGACAACAAATCCGGCTATAAGCTGGTTAAGCCGATAAAAGGATACTCAAGATCAAAATTTGTGCCTGCCGGCCAAAGCACACAGATGATTATTGGAGCGACCGGAGAGACCGATTATCAGCTTATGACAGTCACCCAGGCTATGTATGATAAGTTTAAAATGAAAAGAGTATTCTATTCAGCTTTTGTGGATGTCAATCACAATATAGACGCACCTGCACCTGTTGGCCCTAATCCTTTACTTAGAGAACACAGATTGTATCAGGCAGACTGGCTTTTGAGATATTATGGTTTTAAGGTTAAAGAATTGTTGAACGAAAACCATCCGAATTTTAATGTAGTAATAGATCCAAAGTGTGATTGGGCAATAAATCATCTTGAACAATTTCCTGTCGACGTGATGTGGGCGGATTATTACACTTTGCTCAGAGTTCCGGGAATAGGTGTGAAGTCGGCTAAAAGGATAATGTCAGCCAGGAAATATGGAGTGCTGAATTTTGACGCACTAAAGAAAATGGGAGTCGTATTGAAGAGGGCTTCATATTTTATCACATGCGCAGGCAAGACGTATATTCCGCTAAAAATGGACAAAGACTATATCGCAAGACAGCTGGCAAATACAGACAGAAAGCAGACCTTTGCCATTGAACAGGACACTACTTATAAGCAGATGACACTGCTTGATTTGGGGGTGAAGGCATGAATGTAACATTAGTGTGTGAGAGTACATTTGAAGGAATAATGACGGCTGTATATGACGGCTGGGTGTTGATGAACAATGGTTATGAGGTTGGCATCCATCCTGGAGAAAACTACAATCCAACATTTTTCTCCGAGTACAAAAAGATAGAAACAGATTTAGAAAAAGCAAACAAGGTTTCTACATCAATGAGAATTAAAATTTCAATTCAAGTTTATATGATGGTGTACAAGGCCTGCATGCACTATGATAAAGACAGGGCAAACGCAGTGTTTGCTTTCTTAAAAAAAGCATATAAAGCAGGACCGAATATTTTACAAATGCTGGGAGATCCTGATGTGATGAGAGTGATGGAGCTAAGCAGAAAGGTTTCGAATGAAACTCATCTCTTTAAAGGAGTTGTACGCTTTGACGAACTAAGGGGCGGGGTATTGTTTGGCAGAATTGAACCAAAATGTGACGTACTGCTTTTGCTGTCGCATCATTTTGAAGAGAGATTTCCAAATGAAAACTTTATTTTATATGACAAAACGAGGAACAAAGCAGTGGTACATCCGGCTGGCAAGGAATCAGTACAGGTTATTGATGCAAATATTGAAAAGCAGATAAAGGAGATGACAAAGGAAGACGAATATAATGAACTGTGGCATATCTTTTTTGAAAATATAGGTATTGATGCAAGATATAATCCAAAATGTCAAAGGACACTGCTGCCATTGTGGTACAGGAAAAATATGACAGAGTTTAGTTAAAAATACTAAATAAAAACAGGAAATACTAAAAAAATAGTTACAAATATCCAAAATATGTTATAATGTCCTTTGAAAGAGGGTTAAAATATGATTATTGGAATTTGCGATGATGAGTTTGTTATGAGAGAACAAATGATGGATGCATGCAGCCAGGTCATTTCTCAATATAACGAACCAATAGGACTAGAAATTTATACAGATGGAAATCAGGTTCTGGAAGCGGATATAGACATCCTTATTTTAGATATTGAAATGTCAGAGATGGATGGAATTTCTGTAAAGAATGACTTCCAAAGAAGAAACAAAGGCACAATCATTATTTTTGCTACAAGTCATGACGAAATGATGAGTGAGGCCTTTGGTGTTAATGTTATGGGATTTATTTCCAAGAAAAATATAAAGGAACAGTTGCCTACAATGCTTCATTCTGCAATAAAGAGAGTGATGCAGAACACATATATTGAGGGTATTGACAGCAGAAATATATGTTATATTGAGGCGGATCATATGTATAATGTTTTACATACAACTGATGGTGGACAAACATCTGTCAGGATGAGCAGTATGGAATTGGAGGATAGATTATCGAGCATTGGCTTTGCCAGAGTTCATAGGACATATATTGTCAATTTTGAGTATGTAGATAAAATCAAAGACAAAGTAATTGTCGTTGCGGGGGAAGAAATACCAATCAGTAATAGACTATATAGCAAGGTTAAGAAAGAATACCAAATGTATTGCAAGGAGAATGCGAGGTTCTGTTAATGGCTTCATTCGTAGAAACATCAGTATATCTCTTTGAGATTATAAAATGTTTAATAGTTTCCTATTATGTATTAGGGCTCAGGGAGAGAGAAGGCAAAAGAAAGTATATAGCAGTTTTAGTTGTATTAATGTGTTCTACGGTTACCTTTGTGACTGGGGAGTACAATGCTTTTATGTATTTTATAACTATAGCGTTAATTGTGTATTTGTGCTTCGAAGAAAAGATAACACTTATTATTTTTTGCATTATTCTGGAATATCTGACAATTTCATTTGTAGATTTGTTAATGTGGATTGTTATGGTGGGTATTACACCGCTTGGAGCTCATTACAATGAAAATGAAACGCTTATTTACTTGGTCGGTAATTTAGTTGGCATTGCTCCATGGATTATTATAACCTTGTTTCAAATGCGAAAAAACATTAGGCTGCGAGAGATTTTTGAACAATTAAAAATAACAGGATATGCTCTCATAATTATGATTGTGTTGGCACTTATGTTTATTACAGCTTGCCTTCAAGGCGCATTTTTAGATGAGATGACAATGGGAGGCCAAAGATTAGTTTTGCTTACCAGTGTGCTATTTTCGTTTTTTGTTGTTGCGCTATGCATTCTGTATGTGTATGTGGCAGATGGAAGGAATAAAATTAGTGAAATTAATGCTCTTAATGAGGCATGTATTAAATATCAGGCAGAATATTACAACAATGTAATGAGAAAAGATGAGGAATTGAGAGCGTTTAGGCATGATGCAAACAAACACTATAATTCTTTAAAAGCGTTATATACAGAAAAAAGATATGATCAATTGGGTGAGTATCTTGACAGACTGGTGGAAAGTATAGAAGTTAATAATGTTTACAGAACAGGTAATTTGATTGCTGATTACATAATTAATGGAAAGATAAAGGAACTCTCAGGTTATAATGTAAAGACCAATATAGTTGGAAAGTTTCCGCCTGATATCAAACTAAACGATACTGAGATAAGTGTTATTTTGTCAAATATTTTGGATAATGCAAAAGAAGCTATAATGGAATGTGAAGACGCTGAGAAAATATTAGACATTGAAATAAAGAATTATAAAGATATTTTATATATAACAGTCAAAAATAGTTCTCCGTATCGAAGCATTCGAAATGGAACAACTAAGGATGACAAAGAAAATCATGGATATGGTTTGAAAAATGTTCAATATGTGTTGGATAAGTATGATGGAGTTTTAGAAATGAGCTGGAAAGATAATATTTATTCAACAGAAATATCATTATAAATATAGTGTGATAAAAGTTCGAAAAATATTGCGTACACAAAATGTAGAAAAAAGGTGTCATATTTTTAGATTGAACATACGAAATAAAAAAAATATACTTGCAAATAAGAAAACAAGTGTATTATAATAATATACACAAAAAAGGGAAAGGAGACTTAGCCTATGTTTACAACTTTTAATTCTAGTGGTCTCTGGAGCTTGATTAAGTGGTTGTTTGGAGGTAAATAACTTCTTAACAAACCCTGTGTACGGAGATTATTAAAAAGTAAAAAATGCTGTCAGTATGGCATATGACTGACAGTATTTTTTAGGGATAGTTCGCTATATATTAATGGCGGACTAAAAAAATATAATATAAAAAAACGTTTTTCACTCACGTTTGGAACAAAAAGAGCGCGTTTGGAACAAACTTGTAGAAAACGAAAAAATAATGTGATATAAAGTGAGTATAACAACTTACGGAAACGATTTCTAAAAAGAATTTTTAGAAAGGACACAGAAAGGGGGTACAATGATACTGGCAATTAAAATAGTTGCTGGTGCATTGATTGGACTAGTTTGTAAAGTCATTTGTGACAGGTTAGAATTATTTATTTTAACCAAGCGACAATTGACTTGTGGACATTCAAAAATTGAGGATTATATACTCTACATAGTGATGGCAGCTTATGGAGCAACGGTGATGTGGAGAACACCAATATCACCGGAAACCATATATATGTTTATTATCCTGATAATTTGTGAGTTGATTGCTGTAATTGACCTGCACCACAGAATCATACCAAACAAATTGCTTTTAATAATGCTTTTGTCAGGATTGATATTCGGAGTTCCATCATTGTTCGGAGTTAAAGGGTTCCCAGAATTTTCTGTATTGTATTCAGTAATCGGTTTGATTACAGGATTTGTAATTTTTACGGTTCCGGCATTTACTGGAAAGAATGTTGGAGCGGGTGATATCAAATTAGCTGCAACCATAGGATTTTGTCTTGGTGCAATAGGTTTATTGTATACAATAATTTTAATGGGAATATGCGTTTTGGGGTATTCGGTAATGCAAAGAAGAATGCCGGTCTTATCAATGATACACAGCATGATCCCAATGGGACCATTTATTTCATTAGCGATGCTAATTGTGATAAATTTTATTTAACAGTATTTGACAACAGGGGGTAACTGTTGTATAAATAAAAAGTAAATATAACTAATTAAAAGGAGGAAATGTTATGTTAAAGAGATTTTTTAAGGATGAAAGTGGCCAGGGTATGGTAGAGTACGCATTAATCATTGCATTAATCGCTATCGTAGTTATCGCAGTTGTAGCTGTATTAGGAAACAAGATTAAGGATGTATTCCAGGGCGCAAGCGATCAATTAACAACACCATAAGCTGTTTGTTACAAATCGGTTTGTAAACCAATCCTTTATAAAGCAAGATTTTATAATTTTGTTTTATAATTAATAAAAATAGGGCAGGTCGTAGACTTGCCCTATTTTTGTATAAAATTAGCGTGGGAGGCAAATATGAAAAAATTTTTGAAGAATGAGTCTGGTCAAGCAGTTGTTGAGATGGCGTTTGTATTACCTATGCTGCTGGTTTTGATTTGCGGTATGTTGGACTTTGGTTGGATATATTCTAATCAGTATAGAGTAGAAAATGCAGCATATGATGGAGCTAGATTTGCTTCATTGCATGCCAGTGAGTATGATGCATCATCGTACGACACATTAAAAACGAAAATAGAGCAGCGTGTGAAGACAAATTTATATGGAAATGGTGAAGGTGCAGTTGTTACATTGGATGTTCAAGAGGAAGAAGTGAAAGTAACAGTTGATTATCCGGTGAAAATATTGACATTTGTAGCTTCGACATTTATGGGAAAGACTTATACAGCATCTTCTACGAGCGTTGCTGCAAAATAGATAAAAACGAAAATTATTAAAGTTATTAAAGGAGTATTAAAAATGAAAAAATTGTATGTAGTTATGGCAGTTGTTGCTGCTATTATGACTGGTGTTTTATCGTTCGTATTTTTTACAGGATATGCAAATAATGGTGGTAATGGAAAGGTGGCATTAGGCCAGACTGAAAAAGTAGTAGTAGCAGTTGTTGATATTGATGCATATACAGAGATTACACCGGAAATGGTTGCTTTAAAAGATGTGGCTGCCAGTGCAGTTCATCCAAATGCAACAAAGAAGTTGGAAGATGTAGTTGGTCAGATTACAGAAAGAGACATTGTAGTTGATGAACAGGTTCTTACAAGTAAGATTGCAAAGACAGGGGATGAAGGAAAGAGCTTGTCCTTCCAGATTCCGGATGGAAAAAGAGCATTTACAATTTCAACTGATGTAAACACAGGTGTTGGCGGATTTATCGAGCCTGGTGATTTAGTAGACGTATTGGTAACAGTTAAAGCCAAACCTGAAGATGAAATAGAAGTTGATGGAGAGGAAAAACTAATACAAAGTAATGTCACACACGCTGTTGTTGAGTCAGCAGAAGTTGCTAAGCTGGGAGATGTGACATTTACAGGTACTGGAATGGCCGTTTATGCAAACCTTACACTGTATTTGGATCCTGATGAGTGCTTAGACTTATACACAGCTGAAAGTATAGGCACAATAAAGGTTGTTTTGAGACAGAAGGCCGACGAGTCACCGTTTGATAGTGAAATGATAAGATCTAAAAATATTTTTGATTAAGAAAGAAAAGGACGAAAAAAATGAATCATGTTAAAGTACTAGCTTTGGCAACATCAGCAAACAGACCGGAGTTAGAGAGACTGTTAGACGATCCTGCTGTATATTGTGTTGAAATGATGGCACCAAATATTAACATCATTGATCAGGCACTAGGAGTGGCGGCAGAAGGGATTGTCATTCTTTCAAACGAATTAAACGAAGCTGAATGCCAATTTTTGGAAAAATTTTATATTTCACAACCGAATATGGTTATTATACTTATCACACAGACTTGTGATGTAAATATTCTCTCAAAAGCTATGCAGTGTGGTATTGCAAAGGTTTTGACAACGGATATGTCACCTTCAAAAATCTGTAGTGATATTGTAAATGAAGTTGAGAGAGCTCGTAGCAGAAATATTGTAAGCAGTGATAAGCCTGTTACTATTTCATCTGTGACATCAACAAACTCAACGAGCAGAAATGCAACACTTATTTCATCCTTTGGAACAAAGGGTGGAACCGGAAAGACAACTATTGCTGTAAACACAGCAGTTGCTCTTCAGTCAGAAGGAAAGAAGGTTGCAATTATCGATTTGGACTTGCAGTTTGGTGATGTAGGCGTATTCATGGATGTTCCTAAATGCGAGACTATATATGATCTTGTTATGGAGGGCGACTTTAGTGCGTCAGCGATTAACAGTTATATGTATAATCACTCATCAGGAGTAAAAATACTCTGTGCACCGGATTCTCCGGAGCTTGCAGAGGTTATAAAGCCTGAATATATCAGACGAATAGGTGAGGCAATAAAATCAGAATACGATTATATTATATTTGATATGAGTCCTACTATTGATGAGTGTGTATTAGAGGCGCTTGAAATTTCTGATTTGATCTATTTTGTTACAAACCCTGAAATTTCAACATTGAAAAATTCTAAGATATGTCTAAATGTTTTAGAAACGTTGGGAATGGCAAATAAAGTAAGATTCGTCTTGAATAAATATGGCGATTCCTATGTAAAGGTTAAGGATATGGAAGCGGCGCTAGACAAAGAAATGTATTGGGTAGTTCCATCTGACTCAAAGAGTACGGTTTCTGCTATTAACAGAGGTGTGCCGGTTGTTTTGGCTACTCCAAACAGTAAGGCTAGCAAAGCGATTATGAAATACATACAGACAGGTGAAATCTAGGAGGTAGGAGATGGGCTTATTAGAGAGAATGGAAAAATCACATGCGCAGCCTACACCGCAGGCTCAACAACCGGTTGAACCTCACGTACAGCCTGCAGCAACACAACAATCAGCGTCACAGCCTCAAAAAGCACCTGATATTGTTCCACAGTCAACAAGCCAAAAGCGTGAAGCAGAAAGAAACATTTTTGCAAACGCAAATATTGGAACAAATAACAGTTCTTTGAGAGAAGCGCTCAGAGAAAAAGAAGCTATGAGGGCAAGAGAGAGCGCGGCAGCCGCAGAAGCAGCAGCCAGCGTTAGCAGATTGAGAAAACCTCAGACTTCGGAACTTACACCTGAAAGTTTGGGTGGGTTGAGTGAAGAACTAAGAAAGGTTCAGGAAGAGACTCATAGAGAAGTAGCAGCTATTCTTGGTAAACAGGAGACAGATGCTGAAATAAATATTGAACAGCTTTTGGAAGATTATATTACAGAAAATCATCCTGAAGTTGGAAGAGTTGATAAAAATAAAATTGTTCAGATTGTTAAGAATGAAATTACAGGTTTAGGACCATTAGAAATTCTTATTCAGGATAAAAGTATAAGTGAAATTATGGTAAATGGTCCAAAACAAATATACGTGGAAAGAAAAGGAAAGCTGGTTAAATCCGGTGTAACATTCCAGGATGAAGAACACGTACGAAGAACAATTGATAGAATCGTTTCTCCATTGGGTAGAAGAATCGACGATTCTAATCCGATGGTAGATGCAAGATTAGCAGATGGCTCTCGTGTGAACGCAATTATTCCACCATTGGCCTTGAATGGCTCAACAATTACTATTCGTAAGTTTTCAGATACCCCTCTTACGATAGATAATTTGATTGGATTTGGTTCACTATCTCCAGATATGGCAGGATTTTTGGAGGCGGGTGTTAAAGGAAAATTAAATATATTGGTATCAGGAGGAACCGGTTCAGGTAAAACAACACTGCTAAATGTTTTATCTGCTTTTATTCCTCATAGTGAACGTATTGTAACTATAGAGGATGCTGCAGAATTAAAGCTCATGCAGGATCATGTAGTTTCACTTGAAAGCAGACCGGCAAATCTTGAAGGCACGGGAGCTATCACAATTAGAGATCTGGTAAAGAACGCATTGAGAATGAGACCGGATAGAATCGTTGTAGGTGAGGTTCGTGGTGGCGAAACATTAGATATGCTTCAGGCCATGAATACAGGTCATGATGGGTCATTGACGACAGCCCATGCCAACTCTCCAAGAGATGCTTTGTCACGTATTGAGACCATGGTTATGATGGCTGGAATGGACTTGCCGGTAAGTGCTATTAGACAGCAGACATCGGGAGCTCTTGACCTTATTGTACAGCAGGCCAGATTAAGAGATGGTAGCAGAAAGGTAACAAGTATCTGTGAAGTTACCGGTATGGAAGGTGACATTATTACAACACAGGAAATATTTAAATTCAATATCCAGGGATATGATGAGGATAATAAAGTTGTGGGTCAGTTTGAAAGCACGGGTGTTAGACCAATATGCTGTGAAAAAATAGTTGGTAATGGTGTAGCCCTACAGGATAGCTGGTTCTTTGGGAATGAAAACTATTAAAAGGAGATAGGCGTATGTTGATAGCTTTACTCGCATTATGTATTTCTGCATTAGTATTTTCCTTGTTAATTCTTTTCACAAATTATATTCAGAATAATAGTGGAAAGATTGAGAACCGAATGAAAGGTATTTCAACAGAGAAGGAAGAAAAAGCTAAAGCAAGAAAACTTAGAAGTAAATTTAGAAAAGAAGAAAAAGCAAAAAACCAAATAAAGGTTACTAAATCAAATAAAAAGTTAGAGCAATTAGAAGATACATTATATAATATTGGAATTAAAGCACCAATACAGACTGTTTTTATGGCATGGGGAATCTTAATAATATTGGTACCCGCAATGATGATATTATTATTCCACAACAGTGGGGCGGCGTTTATTAGTTTTGTACTTGTAATTGGTGGACCTGTATTTTGGGTTAAAAGAAAAAAAAGCAAAAGAAAAAGTGCAATTGAAGGTCAGTTGGTAGAAGCAATTTCAGTAATGTGTAATGCTTTAAAGGCTGGACATTCATTCCAGACTGCAATGGCCAGTATTGCAAAAGAAATGGAAGCTCCGATTTCAGAAGAGTTCGGACGTGTTTCAAGAGAAACTCAGAGAGGTATGACTCTTGAAGATAGTATGAACAGAATGGTCGAGAGAACAGGAAGTGCCGATTTGGATATGTTATGTACAGCAATTCTGATTCAGAGAAAAGTCGGTGGTAATCTTGCAGAAGTATTAGATAAAATATCTGAGACAGTAAAGAATAGAATTGGTTTGAGAGCAGAAATTAAGACCAGAACTTCCAGTGGTCGTGTATCCGGTTACATAGTAGGTGCATTGCCTGTATTCTTGCTCCTTGTGATGACTTTCTTAAATAGGGATTATGCAAGCAATTTATATGATACAACAGCAGGACACTATATGTTAATATTTAGTGTGGTTTGGGAATGTATTGGATTTGCTATTATTAACAAAATAGTAACTATAAAATATTAGTCAAAGCAGGAGGTAAATATGGCATTTTTATTAGCACTACTTGTTACAGCAACAATCTTTTTAGTGTTGATGGCAGTATTCACTGCTTTGGGAAGAGACAAAAAAGATGACAGATTAAAAGCTGTAAAAAATGTAAATAAAAAATCTGTAAAAGAAGAAAAGAAAGAAAAGAAAAGTTTAAAACTTAAATTTGCACAAAAAGAAAAAAAGAAAAAGCCACAGAGCTTAAAGAAGAGAGAAAAGTCTTCTAAACAAATCGAAGAAACTGACAATATGCTTGAGATGGCCGGATATGATATAACAGCAGAGCAGTTCTCCGTTATTAAGGTTATGATAGCAATATTTGTTGCAATTTTAACATTTTTGATTTGTTCGCTTCTTAAAGCTCCTATGAAGATTACTGCTTTATCATCAGCAATTTTGGCGTTAATAGGGTTGAGAGCACCGGTTTTCATTGTTAGAAAGATGGTAACTGCCCGCAAGGAAAGAATGAGAAATCAGCTTCCTGACATTATGGACCTTCTTGTAGTTAGTGTTGAAGCAGGACTTGGATTTGATGCTGCACTTTTGAGATTATATGAAAAGAATAAATCAGAAATGATGACTGAACTTATCCAGGCAACTAAGGATATTCAGCGTGGTATGAGTAAAAAAGAGGCATACGATAGCTTGGCAAAGAGATGTGATTTCAAGGAGTTATCATCGTTCTTGTCTGCGTTAGTACAGGCTGATCAGTTGGGTATTTCAATTAAGTCAGTATTAACAACACAGTCAGATGCATTGAGACTGGAAAGAAAGCAGAGAGCGGAAGAAAAAGCACTTAAGGCGCCGGTAGTTATGATGTTACCTATGGTTATGTTTATTTTCCCTGTAATATTTATTGTATTGTTGGGACCAGCGGTAATGAATATAATGGACGCATTTTAAGAGGTAGATATGAAACAGGCAGAAATATATTTGGAAAACAAAAAAATATTAACAGTTAAAGTGGCAGATAATTTCTGGCTGAGATTTAAAGGGTTAATGTGGAAAAAGGCAGAGGATATTCAAAATATGGGTGGACTTTGGATTATTCCATGTTCTCAAATACATACATTTTCCATGAAGGCATCAATAGATGTTCTTTATCTTGATAAGAATGGCATAATAGTAAAAGCACAAAAAAATGTTGTACCACGTAAATGCTTTCCAAATGTCAAGAAAGGAAAAAGTGTTATAGAATTACCGGTAGGAACAATTGATAAGCTAGGACTAAAAGTAGATATGGTGTTGGAGGTACGTAAATAATGAGCGGACAGGGAATGTCAATTGAAGCTCTTCGAGCTGAAGTTCAAAATGACGAAAGATTTAAAACAGTAAGAAAAGGCTACGACAAGAAGAGTGTAAATACATATTTACAGCAAATAACTGAAGAAAAGCAAAGGGAAATTGATGCGATTAAAGCTGAATCTAAAGAGGCTATAGAGAGATATAGAGAGCTTCAGGTTAAGGTTGAAAGTGTAGATGAGGTACTTGCAGAGAGAGATGCACAATATCGTAAGGAACTTCAGGAAAAATCACAAAAATTCGAAGCTTTGTTAAATGATACAAAAAAAGCGTATGAAAACAAATTAGCTGAAGCTAAACATAACTACGAGAGAGCGCTTGAAAATACAAAAGAATCGTATGAAGAAACTATTGCTGAAAAAGAAAGCGATTTTGAAAAAGTTCTTACTGAGCAGACTAACGGTTTCAAGGCTACTATTGAAAAGAATGCAAAGGAATATGAACAAAATCTTCAAGATACACGTCAGCGCTATGATGAGGCTTTAAAAACAAGTGGACATAGTTCTGAAGCTCTTCAGGAAATTCAAGACAGATATGAACAGCAAATAGCGGACCTAAAAGCTGAAAAGGATGAAGAAATTGAAAAGGTAAAGTCTGAAAGTCAGCAGGAAATAGAACAGGTAAAAGCTGAGAAGCAGCAGGAAATTGATATAATTAAAGCTGAAAACGAAAAAATAGTTCAACAGCTGAAGGATGAAAATTCAAGGGCTTTAGAACAGGCAAAATCAGTAGGCGACGAACAATATGAGCAGTTTATGTCTGAAAATAGTCAGCAATTAAGAGATCTTGAAATAATGAAGGATCAGGAAATTGAGAGAGTTCAGGTCGAGTGCAATCAGAAGATTGAAACATTAAAGCTTGAGCAGGAACAGCAGATTGCAAGAATTAGATCTGAGCATAGTCAGGCCATTGAAAGAATTAAGGTTGAGGACACTCAGAAAATGAATCAGATAAAAGCTGAGAGAGATCAGTTCCTGCAGAAGAAAAATGAACAGTATGATAGGATGGTTCAGGAAAAAGATGCTGAGAGAGAGAGAGCATTAGAAGAAAAGGATAATGAATATCAATTAATTATCGAAGAAAAAGATAATAAATACAAGATGTTTATTGAAGAAAAAGAAAATGAATATAAACGCATCATTGAACAAAAAGAGGCTGAAGTATCTGAAGCTGTTGAGGAGGCTGTAAACGAAAAGCAGAGTGAATTTGAAAAAGCTTTATCTGATAAGGAAGAAGAGTTTCAGAATACATTATCAGAAAAAGAAGAAAGACACAAAGCTGAAATTGAGGAACGAATAAATTCTTTAAATGAAGAATTTGGTGAAAAGTACTCTAGATTGGAAAGTGAAAAGCAAGTTGAAATTGACGAACTGAATGAATTGATTAGACAAAAGGATGAATCAAGGCAGCAGTTTGAGGAAACTATTGAAGCTCAATATAAAGGTCAGATTGATGAACTACTTGAAGACAATAATGAAAAGCAGGCTGAAGTTATTCGCTTGAAAGGTCAAATTGATTTGCTTAACAGCAGTTTAGAAGAATATTCAAATACTTTTATTGAATTAGATGCAAAAATGGCTGGCTTGATTAGAGAAAAACTTCTTGAATGTGAGCAGGTAATAGAGGACTGTCAAAGGGAGTTTGAGGAAACAAAAAATAATTTACAAAATAATTTATAGCAAAAAGGCTACAGATTGTACAAAACCCTATAATAGTTAAATGAAAATACACATATTATAGGAAGGTGCATATGTAGCCTTTTTGTATAATGCTTGTACCTAATTAAAGTAACATTGGTAATGTAACAAAAACTGTGTTATACTGTTACAAAGTATGTTTACATACTGGATACAATAATTTAAAGACTTATCAGGAGGAACTCATGAGCAAAGTTAAGAGAGTTTATGTTGAAAAGAAAAAACCATATGCAGTTACTGCACAGGAACTGACAGAGGATATTAAAGGATATCTTGGAATTGATGGTTTACAGGAAGTTAGAGTGCTTGTTAGATACGATGTTGAAAACTTGTCAGAAGAGACATATAAGAAAGCATTGACATCGGTATTTTCAGAGCCACCGGTAGATGATGTATACGAAGAAAGCTTTCCATATGACGCAGCTACTTCAAAAGTTTTTAGTGTTGAATACTTACCTGGACAGTTTGATCAGAGAGCGGATTCAGCCGTACAGTGTGTAAAATTCTTTAACGAAGATGAAGAGCCTGTAATCAAAACAGCTACTACATATGTATTAGTTGGTGATGTTTCAGATGAACAGTTCAAACAGATTAGAGATTATTGTATTAATCCAGTTGATTCTAGAGAAACAGGTCTTGAAAAGCCTGAAACATTAGTAACTGAATTTGAAGAACCGGCAGATGTTATTATTTTTGATGGATTCAAGGATATGGACGAAGAGCCTCTCAAGGAATTATATGATTCATTGGGACTTGCAATGACATTTAAGGATTTCTTACATATTCAGAATTATTTCAAAAATGAGGAAGATAGAGATCCATCTATGACAGAAATCAGAGTTCTTGACACATATTGGTCAGATCACTGTCGTCATACAACTTTTAATACAGAGCTTACAGACGTATCATTTGATGATGGATTTTATAGAGAACCAATTGAAAAGACTTACGAGAGCTATCTCGAGACACGTAAGGATGTATTTGGCGACAGAAAGGATAAGTTTGTATGCCTTATGGACCTTGCACTTATTGCTATGCGTAAGTTGAAAAAAGAAGGAAAATTAGATGACCAGGAAAAGTCAGACGAAATAAATGCATGTAGTATTGTTGTTCCTGTAGAGGTTGATGGTCAGACAGAGGAATGGCTTGTGAACTTCAAAAATGAAACACACAATCACCCTACTGAAATCGAACCATTCGGTGGTGCTGCTACATGTCTTGGTGGAGCAATCAGAGATCCATTGTCAGGACGTACATATGTATATCAGGCAATGCGTGTTACAGGAGCAGCGGATCCAACAAAATCAATGAGCGAAACACTTCCGGGAAAGCTCCCACAGAAGAAGCTTGTTCAGGGAGCAGCTGATGGATACAGCTCATATGGTAACCAGATTGGTCTTGCAACAGGCTTGGTAAAAGAAATTTATCACCCTGATTATGTTGCAAAGAGAATGGAAATCGGTGCAGTCATGGGTGCAGCACCTAGACGTGCAGTACAGAGACTTACATCTGATCCGGGTGACATCATCGTATTGTTAGGTGGTAGAACAGGACGTGATGGCTGTGGTGGAGCAACAGGTTCATCTAAAATACATACAGAGGAATCTATTGAAACATGTGGAGCAGAGGTTCAGAAGGGTAATGCTCCTACAGAGAGAAAATTACAGAGATTGTTTAGAAGAGAAGAAGTCAGCCATATTATCAAGAAGTGTAATGACTTTGGTGCCGGTGGCGTTTCAGTTGCTATCGGTGAATTAGCTGACGGATTACATATTAACTTAGATAAGGTTCCAAAGAAATATGCAGGTCTTGATGGTACTGAAATTGCCATTTCAGAATCACAGGAGCGTATGGCATGTGTAATCGACCCTAAGGATGTTGAACAGTTCCTTATTTATGCAAATGAAGAAAATCTTGAGGCTACAGTTGTAGCAGAAGTCACAGAAAGCCCTAGACTTGTATTGGAATGGAGAGGAAAAGAAATTGTAAATCTTTCCCGTGCATTCCTTGATACAAACGGTGCACATCAGGAAACTACAGTTGCTGTAGATATGCCGGATGAAAAAGCAAACTTCTTCAACAAGCCTGAAGTTAGCGATGTAAAAGAAAAATGGTTAGAAACATTGGCTGACCTCAATGTATGTTCACAGAAAGGCTTGGTTGAAAAGTTTGACGGTTCAATTGGTGCGGGCTCAGTGTTTATGCCACATGGTGGAAAGTACCAGATGACGGAAACACAGACTATGGTTGCAAAGCTTCCTGTACTCAAAGGAGATTGTGATACTGTAACAATTATGAGCTACGGATTTGACCCATATCTTTCAAAGTGGAGCCCATATCACGGTGCAATGTATGCTGTTGTTGATTCAATTGCGAAAGTAGTTGCAACAGGTGGTGATTATAAGAAAATCAGAATGACATATCAGGAATACTTCAGAAGAATGAGCGAAGACCCACGTCGTTGGAGTCAGCCGTTCGCATCACTTCTTGGTTCATATGATGCACAGATGGGATTTGAACTTCCATCAATAGGTGGTAAGGATAGCATGTCAGGTACATTTAATGATATTGATGTACCACCAACACTTGTTTCATTTGCAGTTGATGTTGCAAAAGAAAAGGATATTATCACACCTGAGTTTAAGCAGGCAGGCAACAAGATTGTAAAATTCGAAATCAGCAAAGACCAGTATGATAAACCAGTATATAAAGAAATCATGAAGCTGTATGATCAGATTCACGATATGATTCAGAAGGGAGTTATTATTTCGGCATATGCTGTTGATGGAAAGGGTGTTATTCCTGCAGTAAGTAAGATGGCATTTGGTAACAAAATCGGTGTCAGCATAAGTGGAAGAATTCCGGGCAGTGATTTGTTTGCACCGGCATTTGGTGATATTGTTGCTGAAATTCCAGCTGATAAGATTGAAGAAGTTACAGCGAGCTATGTTCTTATTGGTGAGACAAATGACAGGCAGGTATTTGAATATGGTTACGACAGCATTCCTATGGATGAAGCTGTTAAGACATGGACAAAGCCACTTGAAAAGGTATTCCCAACAAGAAGTCACAAGGATACATCATTACTTGATACTCCGGTTTTCGACAAGGGAAGTATATATGTATGCAAAAATAAGATTGCAAAACCAACAGTGTTCATTCCTGTATTCCCAGGAACAAACTGTGAATATGATTCAGCAAAAGCATTTGAAAAGGCTGGCGCAAATGTAATCACAAAGGTATTTAAGAACCTTACTCCTGAAGATATCAGAGATTCGGTTAACATCTTTGAAAAGGCGATAGATCAGTCACAGATTATTATGTTCCCAGGTGGATTCAGTGCCGGTGACGAACCTGATGGTTCGGCAAAATTCTTTGCTACAGCATTCAGAAATGCAAAGATTGAAGAGGCAGTTCACAAATTGTTAAACGAGAGAGATGGTCTTGCTCTTGGTATTTGTAATGGATTCCAGGCGTTGATTAAGCTTGGATTAGTTCCAAACGGAAAGATAACAGGACAGGATATTAATTCTCCGACACTTACATACAATACAATCAACCGCCACGTATCTAAGATGGTATACACAAAGGTTGTATCAAACAAATCACCATGGTTACAAAAGGCAGAGCTTGGTGGAACTTATGTGAATGCAGCTTCACACGGTGAGGGAAGATTTGTAGCACCTAAGGAAACTATTGAACAGTTATTTGCAAACGGACAGGTTGCTACTCAGTATGTAAATGAGCAGGGAATTCCAACAATGGATGAAGAGTGGAATGTAAATGGCTCTTACGCTGCAATCGAAGGTATAACAAGTCCGGACGGAAGATGCTTTGGTAAGATGGCACACATCGAAAGAAAAGGTAGAAGTGTCGCAAAAAACATCTATGGCGAGCAGGATTTGAAAGTATTTGAAAGTGGTGTTGAATACTTTAAGTAAAATGAATTGATATTAATATAAAAGAGATATTTGCGTGATATTTTGAATATAATCGTGAATATCTCTTTTCCTTTATAAAACGCACTAAATGTGATAAAATATATATTTAATGAAATAGAAAAGAGGAGACGGTATGCAATACTTAAAAAATTTAAAGTGGGAAATGATTTTGTTCTCTGTTTTGAGCATAGTTTTCGGACTATTGATGGTTTTCTACCCTGCAAAAATAATGAATGCTGTCTGCATTGTCTTGGCAGTGATTTTATTTTTGTTTGGAATAAAAAATCTTGTTGAGTACAGAAGAAACAGTGTAGTATCAAATTATTATAAGTATGAGCTGGTGCTTGGAATCGTATTTATAATAACGGGCATAATTGTTTTGACAAAGATGGACGCTATTCTTTCTTTTGTGACATATCTCATTGGTGTAATTGTTTTGATTAGCGGATTGATGAAGGTACAAGATGCAGTAGAGCTTAGAAGAATGGGTTCAAGATGGATTCCATTGCTGGTATTTGCAATTCTCTGCATTCTCTTGAGCGTTATGGTTCTTACAATGCCAATGAACCACAATGATAATGGAACTAAGACTGCAGGAGATTTTATGATTCAATGTGCGGGAGCAATCCTTGCTGTTACGGGATTGATTGATTTGATTACAACACTTGCAGTATCCAGCAAAATTAAAATATGGACAATAGAGAGAAGTGAGATTTATACAGAAGATGATGTAACAGACGTTGATTATGAGGAAATAGACTAAAATTGAAAGGTACGAAAATGAAAAAGATAGTTATTATAGGAGCAGGTCCGGCGGGACTTACTGCGGGATATGAATTACAAAAGGAAGAAGGGTATGAAGTTGTTATTCTTGAAAAGACAGATAGAATAGGTGGAATATCTCAGACAGTAAAATACAAAGGAAACAGAATGGATATTGGTGGACATCGCTTTTTCTCAAAGGATGAGAGAGTTAACAATTGGTGGCAAATGATGATGCCAACCCAAGGGTTCCCTTCATATGATGATAAAATATTAGACACAAAGAAGAGTTTTGCGCCAGGTGGTCCTGATCCGGAGAAGGAAGACAAAGTAATGCTTGTTCGAAACCGTGTGTCTAGAATATATTATTCAAAGCATTTCTTTGATTATCCGGTATCATTAAAATGGGATACTTTAAAGAATATGGGATTCTTTACAACAATGAAGGCAGGCTTTAGTTATTTAAAGTCAGTGGTACATAAATTGCCGGAGGACAATCTTGAAAACTTTTACATAAATAGATTTGGACGAGTTTTATATAGTATGTTCTTTGAGGGCTATACAGAAAAGCTTTGGGGCAGACATCCGAGAGAAATTTCAGCCGATTGGGGAGCACAGAGAGTTAAAGGCTTGTCTATAACTGCAGTAATAAAGGATGTTTTTAATAAACTTTTGCCTAAGAAAAATAGAAAAGTGGAGACATCTCTTATTGAAGAATATATTTATCCAAAATATGGCCCGGGTCAGCTTTGGGAGACTGTAGCTGATAAAATCAAAGCTGAAGGTGGCAAGCTTGTTTTAAACAGTCAGGTGAAAAACATTAATATTGAAAATGGAAAGATAACAAGTGTTACTTGCATTGAAGATGGCAGCGAAAAGGTTTACGAGGGGGATGTGTTTATATCATCAATGCCTGTAAATGAGTTGATTGACGGAATAAAGGGAAGTGAAATTCCACAGCTTGTTAAAGAATCTGCAGATGATTTGCCATTTAGAGATTTTGTGACCGTAGGTTTGTTGCTGAAGAAACTCAATCTTAAAAATAAAACTAAAATTAAGACATTAAATAATATAGTTCCTGACTGCTGGATTTATGTTCAGGACACAGGCGTAAAGCTTGGACGTATTCAGATATTTAACAACTGGTCTCCATATATGGTTAGCAATCCGGAGGAAAATGTATGGATTGGCTTGGAATATTTCTGTCGTGAGGGAGATGATTTTTGGAATATGTCAGATGAAGAGTGCATTGATATGGCAATTAATGAATTAGTCTCAATGGATGTTATCGACAGAGAGGATGTCATTGATTCTCACAGAGAGAGAATACAGAAGGCTTATCCGGCATACTTTGATGGTTATGCTCATATGGATGAAATTATCGATTATCTTAACACAATTGACAATTTGTATTGTGTAGGAAGAAATGGTCAGCATAGATACAACAATATGGACCATTCCATGGTTACTTCATTTGAAGCGGTAAAAAACATTAAAAATAATGTAAGTGATAAATCAAATGTTTGGAATGTAAATACAGATAAGGAATATCACGAGACAAAGAAGGAGAACTAAGTGCAGTATTTAGTTTTTATATTAGGAATAGCGTTATCAGCACTTGTGATAATGCTATTTCATAGGTTTGGAAGAAAATATAATAAAATAGTAGGTGCGATTGTTGCTTCCTTTGCTGTCGCTCTTTTGCTGGAAGCTTTTACTTTTAACTTTAATAGTTATGAGCATATTGGAAACGATAGTCAGCTTAGAAATTATAATATTGATTTATCTTTAGTTACTAACGAAACTGTTTTGACAGGAGATAATAATGAGATAATAACCGCCAGCAAAACTATTGAAAACAATTGTCAAAAGTACACTATTACAATTGATAATATTTATACGGTGGTAAAGGATATTGATGTAATTCCTGCTACAAACAGTGATGTGTTAGATTGCGAACTTCAATATATCGATGATGCTCGTTCTGATTTTACCTATGTAGACTGTGAAAAACAAAAAATTGTTCTAGGTGTAGAGTCGACGCAGCATATTCAACCTAAATTTGCAGGCAAAACACACGCATTAAAATTTATCATTGATACGGAAGATAATAGGATAGTACGCTTTGTAAATATAAAATTGAATGAAAATAAGCCTTTTGATTTTATGTTTTATAGATTTCTTGCTGTATTTTTGATTATTCTGGCTGCTATGATAATTAGGATGAACTGGAACAAAGAGATTAGAATTAAGGCAGAGTCAAATTCACTTTGGGCGGTTATTTTAGCTTTTATCATCTTCGAGATGGCATTTGGAATGTTCTTGTCAAATGGGGCAGGAGAAGTGAAGCATGTTCTTTTGGATAAAGGATGTCAGAAGGATGTATATCAGGAGCTTACTCAGGCTATTTCTTTGGGGAAGGTTGACCTTAACAATTTAAATCCTGATACAATGACAGTAGAACAAGAACAAATAAATGCGCTTTTAAAGCTTCAAAACCCTTATGAATGGCAACAAAGAGATGGGATGGAGTACAAGTGGGACAGAGCATTTTACGATGGAAAATATTATTGCTATTTCGGTATTGTTCCTGTATTGACAGTATATTTGCCTATTTATCTTGTCACTGGCAAGTATTTGAATACAGCAGTATTTGTTAGAGGGCTGTTCTTCGTGGCATTATTGTTGATTTCTTCTCTAGTATGTCAGATCGCACGTCGGAGAAGAAAGAAGATAAATATTTGGATGCTTCTTGCAGCAATGTTAGGATTTGCCAATTGCTCAATGATTGTTTATTGCATCAACGGTGGAGCAATGTATGAGGTTGCAAGTCTGTCAGCTATGGTGATGGCTATGGCAGGAATTAATTTGCTGTATGGAGCCTTTGAAAATAAGAGGAAAAAATTAATGCTTGGATTGGGAGCGTTAATGATGGCTCTCAGCGTTGGGTGTAGACCTAATTACATATTTGCGTCATTTATTATTGTACCGATAGTGTTAAACGGATTGGCAAAGCAGGGTGAAGCTTCAGTTAAGGAATGCTCTGAAAACAAAGTAATATTGTATCTGAAAAAGATATTTGCCAAAGAAAATATCATTGATATCGCCACGTTGGCAATTCCATACGTTGTGGTGGGAGTTGGATTGATGGTATACAATTATGTAAGGTTTGACTCTGTTTTTGAGTTTGGCGCAAGGTATCAGCTTACGGTGTACGATACAAAATACTATAGTTTATTTGATTTAGGAAAATTACCAATCGCTATATATAAGGGATTGCTGGAGTTGCCAAAATATATCAGCACATTCCCATTTGTGAAAATAGATATTTCAAGAACAAATTATTTGGGATATTTTTATAAGCTACAAACGGTGGGACTTCTTACCTTCCCATTTATGTGGATGGTGATAATGCTTCCGTGGTCAATCAAGCGTGGCGTTAATAAAATGAAAGACAAGGGATTTGTTATAATGAGTATGCTGACTGGATTGTTAGCATGCTGGGTTACTACATCGCAGGGAGGTGCATCGCTTAGATATTCAGCAGACTTTGCATGGATGCTCTGTATACCGGTTATATATGTGTTGTTTGACTTGTATGATGCAGCAAAAAATAAAGGAATATTAAAATATATGTTTAATATACTTTTAGTTGTAGTTGTAGCAACAGTTTTGGTGAATAGCCTTATGGCAATTTCACCGGACTGGTCAGATATGATTGAAGAAAAGCCAAAATGGTATTATCTAATACAGCAAATGATTGTATTTTGGAGATAAATATTGCATATAAAAAAGAAACGTTGATATGAAAAAATCAACGTTTTCTTTTTTATGAGGAATTTCCCTTGAAATATACCTTTTATTTATTCTTTTGAGAATTTTGACAATAAAGCTTCAGTGGCCGACCTTTTGACAATCTAATCTTAAAAAGAAAATTCCTTTTCTACTTTTATGAAAATCTAAGGCTATAATGTTTCATATTTTTGTATTACCCCGATACCTATTGCATGAGGACCGGTGTGAACAGCAGTGACAATACCAATTTCTACATTTGTCTCAGCATTTAAAGTCACGCCGAGTTCATTTTCAACATCACTCATAAAGGCTAAGCCTTCGTCCTTGTCGTAGCCATATCCACATGAAACAACAAAGTTGTCGCGACCGTTTTCTTCCAGATATTTGTCGGCAACCTGTATGATATTTTTCTTTAATTTATTTCTGTTACGGCCTATGCCACCAAGACCAAGTCCGCCATCCTTCATAATAATAACTGGTTTAACACCAAGCTTTCCTGTAGCTGCTTTGGCAACTCCTCCGATTCGTCCACCAATCTGAAGATAGTCAAGGGATGCAACAGTGAAAAAGATACGTGCAGATGACATAAGAGCTGGCAGCTTCTCGTTAATCTGATCAAAAGTTAAGCCGGCATCTCTCATTCTGACAACCTGGTCAACAATAAGTGCTTGAGTAACAGTATTTTGCTGTGAGTTGACTACAGTAATCTGTGCATCCGGAAATTCCTCCTCAACAATAAGCTTTGCATTCATTGCGGAATTGTATGAACCGCTTAAGATTAGAGAAATTGTAAAACAAATCACAGGAATCCCCTGGCTGGCATATTTCCTAAAAGTCTCAACATATGTCTCGATTGAAGGAAGAGAAGTTTTTGGAAACAACTTTGGATTATCAACCATTGTCTGATAAAATTCATTTCTGTTAATTTCAATGCCGTCCTGATAATAGTTTTCTCCATCGAGGGAAGCTAAAATCGGAACTATCGTAACATCATGTTCTTTTACATAGCTTGGAGTTAAATCACAAGCGCTATCACTTATTATTTTCAACATAGAATAAAATAACCTTTCACGTAGTATTGATTACTACATTAAGTATAACAAATTGGTATTATAATGCAACATGATTTGATAAATTTCATTTTTATTTGTTTTATTATTTAAAAAAATATATTTTATGGTACAATGTATAAGGTTAAAGTAAAATAAATTAATTAAGTAGGGATGCAAAAGATGGGGAATTTAAAAAAAATATTAAAAAATGAAAAAATAATAATTGAATGCTTTATTGTAAGCATGGTATGTGGATGGGTTATTGCTGCATATTTAAATGGTTCTTTTAAACATATGCAGGAATTGAATTTCGTTACGGAAAATAGATTTTTAGTTACATTGTTGCTTACTTTAGCTTTTGCAGGACTGACAACTCTGTTTTACAGATACAAGCCAATGTATGTAAGGGTTGAAATGTTCTTGTTGGTTTTATCCTATATGATTACAGTTTCGTACAAGGCAAACTCGATATATTGGAGCGTATACGGAAAGAATAGTATGGGACTGACAACTTATGCTGTGATGACGGGCTTGATTACCGTTCTGGCGTTTTGGTATGTAAAAGAAGATTTGTTCCACATATTAAAAAAAGGTGAGATAAATAATAAAACTATGTATATAATAGTGGCCATTATAGGGCTTATTACCTTTGCTATTGTTGCTGTTGGAGCTGTTTACAGATATAAAACTTATTCCAATTCGACATTTGACTTTGGAATTTTTGCTCAAATGTATGAGTATATGAAACAAAAAGGAACTATGCAGACTACAGTGGAGAGAAGTATGCTGCTGTCTCATTTTTCAGTCCACTTTTCACCAATATTTTATATTGGCCTGCCACTCTATTGGTTGTTTAGTTCTCCGGTTACAGTACAGGTAATACAGGCAATAATGGTTGCACTGCCTGTAATTCCTATTGTTCTTTTATGCAGAAAATACAATATAAGCAATAAGATAACAATATTGCTTACATTGGTTTACGTGTTGTATCCCGCATCAACAACGGGAACATTTTACGATATTCATGAAAATTGTTTTTTGACATTTATGGTTCTTATGCTCATATGGGCGGTGGAAAGAAAGCAAAATATAATTACAGTTATATTTTTGCTTCTCACTTTAATGGTAAAAGAAGATGCCGCTATATATGTTATTATACTAGGCCTGTTTTGGTTGTTATCCAGAAAAGATAAAAAGAGAGGCATCATACTTATGGTTGCAGGATGCGTTTATTTTGTCGTAGCGGTCAGTATTGTTAATAGTTATGGGCTGGGCGTTTTGGATGATAGATTTTATAATTTATATTTTGATGCTGAAGGTGGAATGTTTCAGATTATCCAGACAACATTGACAAATCCTGCTTATGTATTAGGACAAATTGTATCGAATAGTCAAGAAGGCGGAATGGACAAAATAGAGTATTTAATTCAAATGTTTGTACCTATTGCACTTTTGCTTTTCAATACTTCAAAGAAATATTCAAGATATATATTACTGGTACCTATTATTGTAATAAACATATTTACAACATACTTATATTTCCATGATATTGGATTCCAGTATAACTTTGGAATTGTTGCACTGTTTATGTACATGATTATTATGAACGTGTCAGATATGAAGTATGAAAAACGAAATAATGTTGTCTGTATCACCGTAATCATGTGCTTAATGATGTTTGTTGGATTAGCATTGCCAAACGCTCCAAAATATTGGAAAAGATATAAGGAAAACAAAGTTCAATACGAAAAGATTGACAGTGCAATAGACTTAATTCCAAAGGATGCATCTGTCACGTCGTCAGGGTTTTTTATGCCTCACGTTTCAGACCACCTTGTAGTCTTTGATCCAAGATATGTTGATGTTCAGATAGAAACAGAGTATATCCTTCTTGATATGAGGTCGGATGAAGATTATCAGATTGTTGCAAGTGAAATTGAATCTGGCAAATATGAACAGATTTATTCGGAAGCTAATCTTGTTAGCATATACAAAAGAATAGATTAAAAAGTACACATCTCTCAAATGCGAAATAGTCTTTTTACAAAGCTTGTTCGTATTGAAAGAGGTGTGTTTTTTTGATATACTTTTACATGGGTAAGTTTGCCTTTAAAAAAGGAATATTAATTATTTACGAGGTATTTAATGAGATTATTAATAAAAAATGGTAGAGTAATAAATCCGGCAACGAATTTTGACCAAATGGCAGATATTTTTGTGGAAGACGGTATTATTAAGCAATGTGCCACATCCATAGAAACAGATGCTGATAAAGTTATTGAAGCTGCTGGATGTTTTGTTATGCCGGGACTTATTGATTTACATGTGCATTTTAGAGACCCGGGGTTTACTTACAAAGAAGATATTGAAACGGGAAGTCACGCGGCAGCCCATGGTGGGTTTACTACAGTTTGCTGTATGCCAAATACAAAGCCTGTAGTTGATAATCCTGAAACTGTAAAGTATATAATTGAAAAGTCAAAAAAAATTGGCATGACAAATGTTCTTCCTGTAGGTTCGGTCACCATAGGGATGGCTGGAAAGGAAATAACGGATGTTGTTGCACTGAAAGAGGCAGGTGTTTGTGCAATCAGTGAAGATGGCAAGTCGGTTATGAATTCAAGCGTATACAGGAAAGCTATGAGGAATGCTGCAAAGATTGGACTACCTGTTATGGCGCACTGCGAAGACATCAACTTAGTCGATGGTGGTGTTATGAATATGTGTGGCAAGTCAGATGAACTGGGATTAAAGGGAATCAGCAATGCAGTAGAAGATATTATTGCTTCCAGAGATATTTTACTTGCACAGGAAACAGGAGCAAAACTTCACTTGTGCCATTGTTCTACGCGCGCAAGTGTGACTATGGTAAAACAGGCGAAGCAAGAAGGCGTCAAAGTTACAGCGGAGGTTTGCCCGCATCATTTTTCAATGTGTACAGATGATATCGCCTCTAATGATGGCAATTTCAAAATGAATCCGCCTCTCAGGGAAAGAGAGGATAAGGAAGCCCTTGTAAAAGGGTTAAGTGACGATGTTATGGATGTAATTTCGACAGACCATGCACCACATAGCTCAGAGGAAAAATCTCAAGATATGACAAAGTCGCCATTTGGTATTGTCGGTCTTGAAACCTCAGTTGCACTTACAATTACAAACCTTTTAAAACCCGGATATATCACTCCGATGCAGATGGCAGAGAAGATGAGTTACAATCCGGCAAAGGTTTTAGGTATTGACAAGGGAACTCTAGACATAGGTTCTGTTGCAGATATTGTTGTTATTAATCCCGATGAAGAATATACAATCGATACAAGTGAATTTGCTTCAAAAGGAAAAAATACACCATTTAATGGCTATAAGGTTTGTGGTCGTGTTAAGTACACAGTACTAGGTGGAAAAATTGTATACGAGGATAAAAAATAAGTTAAAAATAGCAAAGAAAGGTATTATTATGATTAACAAGTTAGTGAAGAAAATCAAAGAAACCAATGCACCTGTAGTGGTAGGTCTAGACCCAATGCTGAGTTATGTTCCAAAGCATATTTTGGACAAGGCTTTTGCAGAATACGGTGAGACGCTTGAGGGAGCATCAGAAGCAATCTGGCAGTACAACAAGGGAATTATTGATACAACATATGATTTGATTCCGGCAGTCAAGCCACAGATTGCAATGTATGAGCAGTTTGGAATTCCAGGTCTTGTAGCTTACAAAAAGACTTGTGACTACGCAAAGTCAAAAGACTTAGTTATTATCGGAGATGTTAAGAGGGGAGATATCGGCTCTACATCAGCTGCATATGCAACGGGTCATCTTGGCAAGATTCAGGTTGGCTCAAACACATACTCACTCTTTGATGAAGACTTTGCTACAGTTAATCCATATTTGGGAACAGACGGAGTAAAGCCATTTGTTGATGTGTGCAAGGAAGAAAACAAAGGTTTATTCATCCTTGTTAAAACATCAAATCCATCAAGTGGTGAATTCCAGGATAGACTTATAGATGGAAGACCTCTCTACGAATGGGTTGGCGAACAGGTTGCAAAATGGGGCGAGGATCACATGGGTGATGACTACAGCTACATTGGAGCAGTTGTCGGTGCAACATATCCTGAAATGGGTAAAGTCTTAAGACAGGTTATGCCAAAGAGCTACATCTTAGTTCCGGGCTATGGGGCTCAAGGTGGTACAGCAGACGGACTCAAGCCTTACTTCAATGAAGATGGACTTGGAGCTATCGTCAATTCATCAAGAGGCATTATCTGTGCATACAAGCAGGACAAATATGCCAAGTTTGGTGCAGAAAACTATGCTGATGCATCACGTCAGGCAGTTATCGATATGATTGAAGATATTAATTCTATTTTCTAAATAGAAAGCAAGCGGAATGGAGATTATGATGAGAAAGAAAGAGAAAGCAAAGGTAGTAAGCCAGCAGTGTATTGGAACTGATATTTACAGCATGGTTATTGAGACAGAGGCTGCACAGACTGCAGTTGCCGGACAGTTCATTTCAGTTTATGTAAATGATAAGACAAAATTACTTCCAAGACCAATCAGTATATGTGAGGTTGATAAGGAAAAGAGCACACTTAGAATTGTATACAGAGTTGTAGGTGGCGGAACAAAGGAAATGGCTACATACAAGGCTGGAGACAGTGTGGATATTATCGGACCTCTCGGAAATGGATTTATGCAAAGAGAGGGTAAGAAGGCAATTTTAATTGGTGGTGGTATTGGTATTCCACCGATGGTTGAGTTGGCAAAGGAATTAAAGGATAAGGCTGAGGTTCAGATTGTTGCCGGATATAGAGATGAGTTGTTTTTGACTGATGAGCTAGAAGCAAACGGAGCTTTATATATTGCGACAGAGGATGGAAGCACAGGTACAAAGGGAACAGTTATTGATGCAATAAAAGCAAACAAGATAGAGGGTAATGTTATATATGCCTGCGGACCGACTCCGATGTTAAAGGCAATTAAGGAGTATGCACTTCCACTTGGAATTGAGTGTCAGTTGTCTTTAGAGGAAAGAATGGCTTGTGGAATCGGTGCGTGTCTCGCATGTGTATGCCAGTCAAAAGAGAAAGATTCACATTCAAATGTAAATAACAAGAGAATTTGCAAGGATGGCCCTGTATTTTTGGCAGAGGAGGTTGAACTATAATGAATACAAAAGTAAATATAGCAGGCGTTGAATTTAAAAATCCTGTAATGGTAGCCTCCGGCACATTTGGTTCAGGTCAGGAATATGGCGATTTCGTTGATTTAAACAGACTTGGAGCGGTTGTGACAAAGGGTGTTGCAAATGTGCCTTGGCCGGGAAATCCAACACCGCGTATTGCAGAAACATATGGAGGAATGCTCAATGCAGTCGGACTCCAGAATCCCGGATATGAATTGTTTGCCAAAAGAGACATTCCATATCTTCAGCAGTTCGATACAAAAATCATTGTAAATGTTTGCGGTCATTCTACAGAAGAGTATATAGATGTTGTAGAAAAGCTTGGAGATGAAAAGGTGGACATGCTTGAAATCAATATTTCATGTCCAAATGTTAAGGAAGGCGGAATTGCTTTTGGGCAGGATCCGAAGGCAGTAGAAGCAATTACAAAGGAAGTTAAGAAAGTTGCAAAGCAGCCTGTCATTATGAAATTAAGCCCAAATGTAACTGATATTACAGTTATGGCAAAGGCGGCAGAAGCGGGTGGAGCGGATGGACTTTCGCTCATAAACACACTTACAGGAATGCAGATAGATGTTGAGAGACAGAAGTTTGTGTTGGCAAACAAGACAGGAGGACTCTCAGGTCCGGCAATTCATCCTGTTGCAGTCAGAATGGTATATCAGGTTGCAAATGCTGTAAGCGTCCCAATTATTGGTATGGGAGGTATTACAAATGCTAAAGACGCACTTGAATTTATACTGGCAGGTGCCACTGCAGTTTCAGTTGGTACTGCAAACTTTAATAATCCGGCAACAACTATAGAGGTTGTAGATGGCATTGAAGATTATATGAGAAGACATAATGTCGATGACATTAATGACTTGATTGGATTGGTAAAATAGTAATCATATATAAAGGATGACATTAATATGAGAAAGTTGATAAGCTTAGTTATTCCTTGTTACAACGAAGAGGAAACAATCGGCATTTTATATGAAGAATTGAATAGAGTGGCTGATATAATGAAAGACTATGATTTTGAAATGTTGTTTGTAAATGACGGCTCAAAGGATAGAACATTAGAAAAAACAAAAGAGTTAGCCAAACAGGATAGCAGAGTGATTTTTCTTTCTTTTTCAAGAAATTTTGGCAAAGAATCTGCAATGTATGCAGGATTGTGTAGCGCAAAAGGAGATTATGTTGCGGTCATGGATGCAGACATGCAGGATCCGCCGGAATTACTACCGGAGATGGCGTCATATTTGGAAAGTGGAGAATATGACAGCGTCGCAACCAGAAGAGTGAACCGGGAGGGAGAACCAATAATCAGGTCTTTTTTTGCCAGACAATTCTATAAAATTATGAATAGAATATCAGATGCTGATGTTGCAGACGGGGCAAGAGACTTTAGAATGATGAACAGAGAAATGGTAGATTCGGTAATAAGCCTGGGTGAGCGAAACAGATTTTCAAAAGGCATTTTTGGTTGGGTTGGCTACAGAACAAAGTGGTTGCCATTTAAAAATAGAGAAAGAGTAGCAGGAGAGACAAAATGGAATTTTTGGGGATTACTCAAATACTCAATTGACGGATTTGTAAACTTTTCGCAGGCTCCTCTATCAATAGCATCATACATAGGATTGATTTTTACAGTTATAGCGTTTCTTGCAATAATATTTATTATGGTTAGAAAATTTGTGTGGGGCGACCCGGTATCAGGATGGCCATCTCTTGTGTGTATTATTACATTTATCGGTGGTGTTCAGTTGTTCTGTCTTGGAATTATGGGTCAGTATATTTCAAAGATGTACTTGGAAGTTAAAGGCAGACCTCATTATATTATAAAAGAAACTAATGGCAAGGATATTGAAAAAATTAGATAAAGGAGATTAAAAAATGGAAGCATACAAGCAGGAATTTATAGAATTTATGGTAGAGAGTGATGTATTAAAGTTTGGAGAGTTCACATTAAAGAGTGGACGTAAGTCTCCATTTTTTATGAATGCAGGTGCATATGTAACCGGCTCACAGCTCAAAAAGCTTGGCGAATATTATGCAAAGGCAATTCATAGCACATACGGAGATGATTTCGACGTATTGTTTGGACCTGCGTACAAGGGAATTCCAATCAGCGTTGTAACAGCTATTGCATACAGCGAATTATATGGAAAGGAAGTACGTTACTGCTCAGACCGTAAGGAAGAAAAGGACCATGGTGCAGACAAGGGAAGCTTTTTGGGAAGCAAATTAAAGGATGGCGATAGAGTCGTTATGATTGAGGATGTAACAACATCAGGAAAATCAATGGAAGAAACTGTTCCAAAGGTAAAAAATGCTGCAGATGTAGAAATTGTTGGTCTTATGGTTTCACTTAACCGTATGGAAGTTGGAAAAGATGGCGAAAAGAGTGCATTAGATGAAATTAAAGAAAGATATGGATTCGACGCAAACGCAATCGTGTCAATGGCTGATGTTGTGGAACACTTATACAACAAGGAATGCAACGGCAAGGTAGTAATTGATGATACTATTAAGGCTGCAATTGACAGCTACTATGAGCAGTACGGCGCAAAATAAAAAAGAAAGAAGATTTAGTCAGTGAAAAAATCAGGCAAAGTATCTCGATTTTTCGGAAGAGTATTGTTTGTAGTTTATCTTTTTTTGACATTCTATTTTTTGTTCTTTTCAGAAAAACTGGACAGAACAATGGTCAGCGATGAATATAGATATAATTTGGTTTTATTTAATGAAATAAAAAGATTTTGGAGCATGAAGGAAGCCTATGGCTGGGGCATAACTGTTGTCAATTTGTTGGGAAATATAGTTTGCTTTATGCCATTTGGATTTCTTTTGCCTACAATTTCAAAAAAGAAAAATAATAATAATTTTATTGTTAATATTTTTATTGTAACATGCTTCACTTTTTTATTCAGCACAGTAGTTGAGACTGTTCAGCTGGTTACGAAGGTAGGAGCTTTTGACGTGGACGATATTTTTCTGAATACAATCGGTGGAATATTAGGATATATAGTATTTAAAATTTTAAAGGTTTTGAGAAAAAATAGGAATTAAAGATGGCAGTATTAAAGAAAAAGGCACAGCCTAAAAAAGAGTCAAGAGAAGAAAAAAAGGAACATAAAATTCCACTACACAAATATACAGAGGGTGGAAGAAGGTCGTCATTAATAGCATTGATAAATATAATTGCATTAATAATTATTTTTTCGATTGGTATATTGAAAAAAGGAAATGCCGGTATATATATCGGCGTATTGATGGCGTTGGTATTGTGCTCTGCAATTGTGGGATTTGTTATAGGAATCAACAGCTTTAAAGAAGAAAACAAGTTTTTGAGATACACATATTTAGGAACAATAGTAAATGCAGTTATCTGGATTGACATTTTAGGAATATATCTGATTTATATTTAAGAAGGTTTCAAATGGGAATTTTAGAAGAACGCTATGAAATAGCGATTTACAGAGTAAAAGAAATAGAAAAAGAAAATATAGCAAATCAGCCATATAGAGATTATTTTTCTTCAGTCTCAAATTTTATACTTAAGCTCGATACTGTAAAATGTAAAATAGATGGTGGCTTTTTAGATAATGCTACACTCGAGGAATTGCAGGAAAATAACAAAGCCTTATATGAGGATATTTATGCTGACAATTATGCATCAAGCTATGCAAATCCTGATTACGCGAAGAAAGCATTGGGAGAGGAGTTTTGTCAGGAATTATGCTATTTGTACAATACAATTAGAAAGACAATTGACAATATATACTTAAATAATCTTGAACTGGTACTCCTTCCAATTGAGTTATTTATCGAAATATACAATTATTTTGAAAATCAGGAAGAGCTGGAGCATAAATTTATAAAGGATACTATATACAATTACGAGAAGGACAATACAGAAATATTTATGGATGTCCAGGTTGAGGACAGAATAGATTACACAAAAACACACGCAACAGATATTGTCATGAATAGTGATCTAAATGATATTAGATATTTGTACAAGTATGGCAGACACATTTCTGACAATGAAATAAAGATGTCACGGTTTTTGGCAACACTTAGCGATGAGGAAATATACGACATCGCAAAGATATATACAGAAGGCTATCAGGTAGGTTTTATAAATACCGGTAAAGACTTATCAATAAAGGATACAGTTGAGATTATATACAATATTGGCTTTGAAAGAATAGTACGTGCAGCGATTGAACAGTTTGCGAGTATGGGATTAAAGCCGGTAATTGGACCAATATGCTATAACTCAACTAATCCAAACAGACAGTATTGGTTTGATCATAGACATGATCAGGCTTTGTATCTTGATAAGGCATACACAAAGCGTAAGCTTGAATCTGCAAAAAATGCATTTGAAGATAGAAAAAAGATGGCTTCAATGATGGCAGGTCCTGCTGTTATCGAAATATTTGGAGAGACTCCTTTTGAGCCGGACTCTAAATCCAGCGCGATTGCTCTTTCAGAGAAACAGCAAAAGATTTTGTCGGAATATACTACTGATTATCAGCGCATGGTTCAAAAGTATATAAAGGGTGAGGAGCGAAGCTTTACAATAATCGCATTCCCTATTCCGGAGTTTGGTGATGACTTTGAAAAAATGTTTAGAGAGACAGTTAAAATCAACAGTCTTGATCCAAAGAAATATGGAGTTGTTCAGCAGACTATAATAGACGCGTTAGACAAGGCTGAATATGTCAGAGTTGTTGGAAAAGGAGATAATAAAACATATATAAATGTTCAGATGCATGAGCTAGGCAATCCTGACAAGGAAACTAACTTTGAAAATTGTCTGGCAGATGTAAACATCCCTTTAGGAGAGGTATTTACTTCACCAAAGCTTACAGGAACAAACGGGGTACTTCATGTGAGTACAGTTTATCTAAACGGTTTGAAGTACAATGACCTGGAAATAACCTTTGAAGATGGAAAAATCAAAGATTACACATGCAAGAACTTTGAGAGCGAGGATGAGAACAAAAAATATATAAAAGAAAATATATTGTTTAATCACGATACACTTCCAATAGGAGAATTTGCGATAGGAACAAACACAACAGCTTATGCGATTGCAAACAAGTATGATATTGTGTACAAGCTACCAATTCTTATTGTTGAAAAAATGGGACCACATTTTGCAGTTGGTGATACATGCTATAGCTGGGAAGAGGATATAAAGACATACAATCCAAACGGAAAAGAAATAGTTGCAAGAGACAATGAGATATCTATTCTTAGAAAAACAGATTTGTCAAAAGCATATTTTGGATGTCACACAGATATAACCATCCCATATGAAGAGCTTGGCGAGATAACCGCGGTCGCAGCTGATGGTACAGAAACAGTGATTATAAAGGATGGACGTTTCGTTTTGGCGGGCACAGCTCTTCTAAATGAAGCGTTAGATGGCAACGTATAGGAAATAACTTTTAAATTAACCAATTATTGGATAAATAGTTGTTTACTTTACACTCAAATGTAGTAAAATGATAAATATGTTAAAATAATAACAATTTAATTTTTTATATGAAAAGGAGAAAATAATGGCAAAAGTAGGTATTGTAATGGGCAGTGATTCAGATATGCCTGTAATGAGCAAAGCAGCAGAATTTCTTGACAAAGTAGGAATTGAATACGAAATGACTATCATTTCTGCTCACAGAGAACCGGATATCTTTTTTGAATGGGCAAAAGGAGCTGAAGAAAGAGGAATCAAGGTAATTATTGCTGGTGCTGGAAAGGCAGCTCATCTTCCGGGAATGTGTGCAGCATTATTTCCAATGCCTGTCATAGGTATTCCAATGAAAACATCAGATTTGGGCGGTGTAGATTCATTATATTCAATCGTTCAGATGCCTTCAGGTATCCCGGTCGCAACAGTAGCTATTAATGGTGGTCAAAATGCAGGTATTCTTGCAGCAAAGATTCTTGCAACATCAGATGCCGATTTGTTAAATAAATTAAAAGAGTTCAGCGAAGAAATGAAAAATTCAGTAGTTGAAAAGGATGCAAAATTAAAAGAAGTAGGATATAAAAACTATAAATAAGTAAATAGCGAAAGAAAATGGAGGAAAATATAATGGATTACAAAACATCAGGAGTTGATATAGAGGCAGGATACAAGTCAGTTGAACTTATGAAGGCTAGTATCAAGGAGACAATCAGACCAGAGGTTATGGGAGGAATCGGTGGATTCGCCGGAGCCTTTGATTTGTCAGGTATTAAAAATATGGAGGAACCGGTTCTTTTGTCAGGAACAGATGGTTGTGGTACAAAGGTAAAGCTTGCATTTGTAATGGACAAGCATGACACAATCGGTATCGATGCAGTTGCTATGTGTGTAAATGATATTGCCTGCTCAGGTGGTGAGCCATTATTTTTCCTTGACTATATCGCATGTGGAAAGAACTATCCTGAAAAGATTGCAACTATCGTAAGCGGTGTTGCAGAGGGATGTAAGCAGTCAGGTGCTGCATTAGTAGGCGGTGAAACAGCTGAGCATCCGGGACTTATGCCGGAGGATGAATATGATTTAGCCGGTTTTGCAGTTGGTGTAGTTGACAAGAAGGATTTAATTACAGGAGAAAATATTAAGCCGGGCGATGTTCTTATTGGTATCGCTTCAAGTGGTGTACATAGTAATGGTTTCTCATTAGTTAGAAAAGTATTTGATATGACAGAGGAATCTCTTAACAAGTATTACGATGAACTTGGAAAGACATTAGGCGAAGCTTTAATCGAGCCTACAAGAATTTACGTTAAGGCTCTTAAGAATGTTAAGGACGCCGGAGTTACGGTTAAGGGATGCAGCCACATTACAGGTGGTGGTTTTTATGAAAATATTCCAAGAATGCTTCCGGATGGAGTTAAGGCTGTCGTAAAGAAAGACAGCTATGAAGTTCCGGCTATATTCAAACTTCTTGCTAAGGAAGGAAATATCACAGAAGAAATGATGTACAACACATACAACATGGGACTTGGTATGATTGTAGCAGTAGACCCTGCTGATGTTGATACAGCAATGAAGGCTATTGAAGCTGCAGGCGACAAGTGTTATGTAGTAGGTAACATTGAAGCAGGAGAAAAGGCTGCAGAGCTTGTATAAGCCGGCAATAATTAAACTTTAAAACTTACAAATATCAAATAACAAAGAGGATAAATTATGCTAAGAGTTGGTGTTCTTGTTTCAGGTGGTGGAACAAATCTGCAGGCAATTATTGATGCGGTAAATAATGGTGATATTACAAATGCCTCATTAGAGGTTGTTATCAGCAACAAAAAGGATGCATATGCATTGGAGAGAGCAAAAAACAACGATATTAAAGCAGTGTGCGTGTCTCCAAAGGATTATGAGAATAGAGATATGTTTAACAAAGCATTGTTGGAGACAATTGATTCCTACAGCTTAGATTTGATTGTACTGGCGGGATTTTTGGTTGTACTTCCACCGGAGCTTGTTGCAAAATATAGAAATAAAATTATTAACATCCATCCATCACTTATTCCATCATTTTGTGGAAATGGTTTTTATGGATTACATGTTCACGAAGCAGCTCTTGAGAGAGGCGTAAAGGTGACAGGAGCAACTGTTCATTATGTTGACGAAGGAACAGATACGGGACCTATTATTTTCCAGAAGGCAGTTGAAGTATTGCCGGATGATACACCTGAAACTCTTCAAAAGAGAGTAATGGAGCAGGCTGAATGGAAAATATTACCTGCTGCAATAAATATGATTGCAAATCAGAGTAAGTAAATAGATATATCAATATAGTTAGGAGAAGTATATGAAGGTATTAATGGTTGGAAGTGGCGGAAGAGAGCATGCTATAGCAACAGCAGTATCAAAGAGCGAAAGGGTTGACAAGATTTACTGTGCACCTGGAAATGCAGGAATTAGTCAGATTGCAGAATGTGTTGATATCGGTGCTATGGAATTTGACAAATTAGTTTCATTTGCAAAGGAAAAGGAAATTGATTTGACAGTAATAGGTATGGATGACCCATTGGTAGGTGGTGTTGTTGACAAATTCGAGGAAGCAGGACTTAGAGTATTTGGACCTAGAAAAAATGCAGCTATCCTAGAGGGCTCAAAGGCTTTCTCAAAAGATTTGATGAAGAAATATAATATTCCAACAGCCGGATATGAAAATTTTGATAATCCGGAAGATGCCATGAAATATTTAGAAACTTCAAATTATCCAATTGTTTTAAAGGCAGATGGCTTGGCACTCGGCAAGGGTGTACTTATTTGCCAGACAAAGGAAGAGGCTATGGATGGCGTAAAAGAGCTTATGCTTGATAAAAAGTTCGGAAGCGCTGGAAATACAATTGTTGTGGAAGAATTCATGACAGGTAGAGAAGTATCTGTACTATCTTTTGTTGATGGAAAGACGATTAAGATTATGACATCTGCTCAGGATCACAAGAGAGCAAAGGACGGAGACCAGGGGCTTAACACTGGTGGTATGGGAACATTTTCACCAAGTCCTTTCTATACAGACGAAGTAGATGAGTTCTGTAAGAAGTACATATATCAGGCAACAGTTGATGCTATGGCATCAGAAGGAAGAGAATTTAAGGGAATTATATTCTTTGGACTTATGCTTACAAGTGAAGGACCAAAGGTATTAGAATACAATGCAAGATTTGGAGATCCTGAAGCACAGGTGGTTCTTCCAAGAATGAAGAATGACATCGTTGATGTATTTGAGGCTTGTGTAGATGGAACGCTTGACCAGATTGATTTGCAGTTCGAAGACAATGCAGCAGTTTGTGTTGTCCTTGCAAGTGACGGATATCCTGTAGCTTATGAGAAAGGATTTGAGATTAAAGGGTTAGAACAGTTTGATGGCAAAGAAGATTATTATGTATTCCATGCAGGAACAAAGCTTGATGACGGCAAGATTGTAACAAATGGCGGACGAGTTCTCGGCGTTACAGCAAAGGGGTCAGACTTGAAGCAGGCTAGAGCAAATGCATATGAAGCAACAAAACTCATTGATTTTGAGAATAAATATATGCGAAATGATATTGGCAAAGCTATCGATGAAGCATAAATTAAAAATGAGTCTGGTTAATAAATGAGATAATTAAAAGTATAAATTATCGATATGGAATAAATTACCAAAATGTATAATAGTCTAATTATCAGAGAATATAAGGAAGGTACAACAATGAAAAATTTAAAAAAATTAATTGTAGCAATGTTAGTTATGTCAATTACAATGGCTACTATGATTTTTACAGTTAGTGCTGATACAACAACAGATTTAAGTGATTTGAAAGTGTATGCTGTAGATGCATCAGGAAATAAGACACCTGTAAAGATGGACTTTAAATCTACAACCTACGATTACAATATTACTGTAAAGTCAACTACTGTATCAATTTCCATTGAGCCAACAACAGCAGATTCAACTTCAACAGCAGTTGTAGAAAAAGACGGAATTAATACAGTTATGACTACAGGAGCAAACTATACATCTGTTTTAGTAACATCAGCTACAGGCTTGACACAGAGATATGTGCTTAATACAACAAAAGTGACAGCTGATAAGGATTCTACAGTTGAAGTGGGAGCTTCTGATGATGACATAGAAAAGACTGAAAAGAAAAAAACAGACAAGGAAGTTAAAGTAGGAAAAGAAACCTTTAAGATTAGCAATTCATTTAAGAAGAGTGATATTCCTGAAGGCTTTTCAAAAACTACAGCAAAATATGATGGAGAGTCATACACTTGTATTAAAGGTGATGTGAAGGAACTTACAGCATTTTATTTGTACAATGACGATTCTGAAGGGTTTTATATCTACGATGAAGATGAGGACACATTCTATGCTATGAATAATATTAAAATTAAGAGCAGAATGTACACAGTTGTAAATCCTTCATCAACAGAGACAGTACTGAAAAATTATTCAACAAAAACTATAGAGGTCATTGACACAAAGGTGAAGGTTTGGGTTCTCAACGAAGAAGAGGGAATGTATCTCCTATATGCCATGAACTGGAATGGTGAGACTTCACTTTACTGTTATGATGACAATGAAAAATGCTTCCAGAGATATATTGTAGACAATGATGTAAACAGTAAGATGGATGCAGCAAATAAGGCATATAAAAACCTTCAAAAGAAGTATAATAATCTGGTAGACAAGTATAATTTGCTTTTAAAAATATTATGCGGACTAGTTGTTGTTATAATCATTTTGTTGTTCATTATTTTTAATCTTGCTTTGAATAGAAAAGCAAAGAAAATCAAGGCTGAACAGTTAAAGAAGTCAGTAGGAAATGATACAGATGGTACAGACGATATTGATGAAGGAAGCAATGATGATGATATAGTGTCAGCAAATGATTTTGAAAGTGTAGAAAGAGATAATGCTGATGCTGATGACATTGACGCAGAAGTAGAAGAAAGTATAGAAGAGGACATTGAAGATGCCTTGGCAGAGAGTGTAGCTAGCATTATCAATGAAGAGGCTTTGAATGAAGAAAAACCGGAGCCGGTAGTTGATTTGAGCGCTGAACTTGATTCTAAGGAGAAAGAGCAGGAAGAAGCTGAGGAACCACAGGAGGCTCAGATTCCAAAACGTAAATTGTTTGGAAAAAATAACATAGACAGACCATATGGTGATGAGCCAACATTTGGTTTGAGCAGTGAGTCAAATGAAGGATTTTATGGTGGAGAAATTGAAGAGGAAGATGAGATTTTGATTGACATCTCTGATGATGAGCCAAATGAAAGTGGAGAAGTAGTAAATGAAACAGTTCCTGTACAACAGGATGATGACGATGATGATTTTGAATTCATCGATTTAGATTAATAAGCTATGTAACAAAATGCCCCGATAAATTCGGGGCATAATTACAATATTGAGACTGGAGGTTTGTAGCATGGAAGGTAACAGATTTACCAGACAGACAGTGGAAGCTATGGGGTATGCCAAGGATACAGCTATTGCACTTGGAATGGACTATATTGGTACAGAGCATGTGCTTGCCGGATTAGCTAAAGTCACAGATGGCGTGGCAGCGAATATTTTGTACAATTACAACCTGTTATATGCTGATATAGTTGGGGCCATAGAAGAAGATATGGATATAGACCGAAGCACAAAAGTAAAATCCAGAAAAAAATTAAATCCACAGCCAACATCACGAGCTCATAAGATTATGGAAAGAGCGGAGATGGAGGCGTCAAAGCAGAACTTAAAACAGATTGGAACGGAGCATTTGCTGCTCGCGATTATATCTGATCCGGATTGCCAGGCGCATTGTATTTTGCTTAGCTTTGGAATAAATATCAAAAAAATATGTGCAGATATATTAAAACTTACAAACAGAGACTTGTCTGAGGTTAAGCAGTATGTGAAGTCGGATAAAAATGGAAGACTAAAGGGTGAATCAGCAACACCGACATTAGATAAATATGGAAGAGATTTGACAAAGGCTGCTGCCATGGGACAGTTAGATCCTGTTGTGGGAAGAGAAAGGGAAATTGAGAGAATCATTCAAATCTTAAGCCGAAGAACGAAAAATAATCCTTGCCTCATAGGTGAACCGGGTGTTGGAAAAACAGCTATAGTTGAAGCTATTTCTCAAAAAATTGTTGAGAATTCAGTGCCTGAATCGATGAAGGGAAAGAGAATAATTAGCCTGGATTTGTCAGGCACAGTTGCGGGCTCAAAATACAGAGGTGAATTTGAAGAGAGACTTAAGCAAATTATGGATGAGGTTGAAACTGCGGAAAACATAATTTTGTTTATTGATGAGATTCACACTATTATAGGTGCAGGTGGAGCAGAAGGTTCTATGGATGCTTCTAATATATTAAAGCCTTCACTTACAAAGGGAAGGCTCCAGGTTGTAGGTGCTACAACAATAGCAGAATACAGAAAATATTTTGAGAAGGATGCTGCACTTGAGAGAAGATTTCAGCCGGTTACTATAGAGGAGCCTAATGAGGCACAGACTGTAGATATTTTAAATGGACTTAGAATAGCTTATGAAGATTTTCACAATGTTTCTATAACTGACGAGGCAATCGAGGCTGCGGTTAAATTGTCGACAAGATATATTAATGATAGAAACCTACCGGACAAGGCAATCGATTTGATAGATGAGGCATGTTCAAAGGTAAGAATTAAGGAAAGACCAAAGCCAAAGTCAGTATATAACAAAGAACTGGATGTAGAAGAATTAAATTTCGAGCTTGAAATGTGCATACGACATGCAGATTTTAAGGCAGCAAATGAAATTAAGAAAAAACTTGACAAGGCTCAGGCGTCGCTTGATAAAGCGGTTTCTAAGTGGCGTGGAACAGAGGTAATGTATCGTCCGGAAATCGGTGAAAATGTCATTGAAGAGGTTGTTGCAATGTGGACCGGTATTCCGGTTACAAAGCTTGGCAAAAATGAACAGAAGAGATTGCTAAAGCTGGAGAGCATTCTTCACAAAAGAGTAGTTGGCCAGAATGAAGCAGTTGATGCTGTGGCAAAGGCCGTAAGACGAGGACGTGTAGGCTTGAAGAGTCCAAACAGACCGATTGGTTCATTTCTATTTTTAGGACCAACAGGTGTCGGAAAAACGGAACTTACAAAGGCACTTGCCGAGGCAGTATTTTCAGATGAAAGTGCAATGATTAGAATTGATATGTCTGAATATATGGAAAAGCACAGTGTGTCAAAGCTTATAGGTTCACCTCCGGGATATGTTGGATTCGAGGATGGAGGACAGCTGAGCGATAAAGTCAGACAAAAGCCATATTCAGTCATCCTTTTTGACGAGATTGAAAAGGCTCACCCGGATGTATTTAACATTCTTCTTCAGGTACTTGATGATGGTCAGATTACAGATTCAAAGGGAAGAAAAGTAAGCTTTAAAAATACTATTATTATAATGACTTCAAATGCCGGGGCAAGCAGAATAATTGATCCTAAAAAGCTTGGATTCGGAGCAGGAGATAACGAAAAGCAGGACTACGAAAAGATGAAGTCAAACGTTATGGATGAGGTTAAGCAGATGTTTAAACCTGAGTTCATAAACAGAATTGACGAGATTATTGTTTTCCACGCATTGACACAGAGCGAGGTTAGACAAATTGTAAATATTATGCTGAAATCTTTAGCTCATCAGGTCAAAGAACAGATGGATATAACATTAAAGTTTTCTACATCACTTAAAACATATCTTTCTGATGAGAGCTATGATAAAAAGTATGGTGCAAGACCACTTCGAAGAATGATTCAGAATAAGGTTGAGGATGCACTTGCAGAAGAAATTTTAAGTGGAAAGGTAAACAGTGGAGACGTTGTTACAGTGTCATACAAAAACAATAATGTAGTATTTTCGGTTTAAAAAAACAAAATTATTAAAAAAATATTAATTTTTAATTTATTTACACTTAAAATGCTAAAAGTATGATAGAATATAAGACAGAAAAACTTACATGGAGGATAAGATGGCAGTTATTAAAGAATTAATCAGAAAAGAGAGCAACGGTTCAATAAGCTTCGGAGATTATGAACTTGATAAAAAAACAAAATTAGCAGATTTTGAAGTGTTAGGTGACTTATATAAAGTTAAAACCTTCAAAGAAATTACAAAGCTTGAAAGAAACGGGTCATTTGTCTATGAGTCAATTCCCGGAACAGCAGTTACAGTATTCAAGCAGAGTGCTGACGAAGTTTCATTCTTCGTAAATGGAGTTGGACAGACACAGATGACATTAGAGCTTGAGGCAAGCAAGGAATACGGTGTCATCATAGGCGATAAGGATTTGGGAGTTTCAAAGACTGACGTAGGTGGTAAGCTTACAATAGATGCAGAACTGGATAAGGACAAGATGACACAGGTTGTAATTAAAGCACAGTAAGCAATATAAAGAGTACTCATTTGAGTACTCTTTATTATATAATAGAAATTCCTCCGGATTTTCTATTATATAATAACGCTCCGCTAAGGATGCACACTCGCGCGTTAGGAATAATGTCGCAAAGGCGACCGCGCTCGGCACGAGAATCTCGCAAGCGAGATTCTTATATATATGAAAGGTATATTTATGGCAAAAACAAAAACAGTATTTTTCTGCAAAGAGTGTGGATATGAATCCACAAAATGGTTAGGTCAATGTCCGGGCTGTAAGGAAGTCGGAAGCTTTGTGGAGGAACCGGTAGGACCAAGAAATACCAGATTATCAAAAAATGTAGTACACAGTACACCGGTTGTTTTAAATGAAGTATCAGCAGACGATGAAGAGAGAACTACAACAGGCTTTGGAGAGTTAGACAGAGTACTCGGTGGCGGAGTTGTTCCGGGGGGCTTGATTCTCGTAGGAGGAGACCCTGGAATAGGAAAGTCCACACTGCTCCTACAGGTGTGCAGAAATATGGCACTTAACGGAAAAAACGTTCTATATATTTCAGGAGAAGAGTCATTAAAGCAGATTAAGCTTCGAGCAAACAGAATGGGACAGTTCAATGACAAATTAAAGCTTTTATCTGAAACAAGTCTTGATTCAATAGAGGCGACAATATTGGACGAAAAGCCTGACGTAGTTGTAATCGATTCGATTCAAACAATTTATCGCGAGGACATAAGTTCAGCACCAGGAAGTGTCAGTCAGGTACGAGAATCGACAAACACACTTATGCAGATTGCAAAAGGAAATACAATACCAATATTTATTGTCGGTCATGTCACAAAGGAAGGTGTCGTTGCCGGACCGAGAGTGTTGGAACATATGGTAGACACAGTTCTTTACTTTGAGGGTGACAGACATGCAGCGTATCGAATTATCAGAGGAGTAAAAAACAGATTTGGTTCAACAAACGAAATCGGAGTATTTGAGATGCGTGAAGAGGGATTGGTTCAGGTACTTAATCCGTCAAAATTTATGCTTGAGGGAAGACCTACAGACGCCTCAGGCAGTGTCGTGGCATGTCTTATGGAAGGAACAAGACCTATATTAGTTGAGATACAGGCACTTTTATCTCATACAAATTTTGGTATGCCAAGAAGAACTGCAGTTGGAACTGATTACAACAGAGTAAATCTCCTTATGGCAGTTATTGAAAAAAGAATAGGAATACAAATAGGTGATTACGATGCGTATGTCAACATTGCAGGTGGGATGAAAATTAGTGAACCGGCACTTGATCTCGCGTTGATAATCGCAATGCTAAGCAGCTTTAAAAATAAAGTTATCGATTCAGATACGATAGTGTTTGGAGAGGTTGGTCTGTCCGGAGAGGTGCGTTCAGTTTCTCAGGCAGAGCACAGAGTTTTAGAAGCAAAAAAATTAGGATTTAAGCGTGTTATTATGCCTTCAGTTTCAATCAAGTCTATAAAGAGTGTTGAAGGAATTGAACTGATTGGTGTAAGCAACATACAAGAAGCAGCCGATAAAATATAAAGTTAGGAAACAGAAATAATGAAACAGATATTTAAAAAATGCTTTCCTTTGACAATACCTATATTTTTTGGGTATTTGTCATTGGGATTTGCATTTGGGATATTATTATCGTCAGCTGGCTATGGACCTGTTTGGGCATTTTTTATGGCAATATTTATTTATGCGGGGACCGGCCAGTTTTTATGCGTGGAATTTTTGGCAGTGGGAGCTTCAATTCCCCAAGTTATCATTCTCACAATATTACTCAACTTTAGACATTTCTTTTATGGATTATCTATGATTGACCGTTTTAAAAATGGTGGTATTTGGAAAATATATTCTATATTCGGAATGACAGATGAAACCTTTGGACTTCTCACTTCAGCAAAACTGCCTGAAGGTGTTGACAGGCACAAAGCATATTTTGCAATTACTTTAATGGATCACATTTACTGGATAATGGGATGTGTTTTAGGTGCAACAGTGGGAACTATTGTAGAATTCAATTCTACCGGTGTTGAATTCGCAATGACATCTCTGTTTGTTGTGCTCGTTGTTGAACAGTGGAGAGCAAACAAAAATCACATACCGGCTTTGCTGGGATTTCTTGTCACAATCGTTGTGTTGATTGTCGTAGGACCTGACAAATTTCTTATTCCAACGCTTACCGTTATATCTTTTGTATTGTTGATGTTCAAAGATAAGATAGAGAAGATGGGTGAGGAGGCAACAAATGATTAGTGTTCAATATGCAATTATAATTATTATTTTTGCGGCTATATCGACTGCGCTGACAAGATTTTTGCCTTTTATAATATTCGACAGAGGTCAGGAAGTTGCTGGCTGGATAAAATATTTAGGTAAGGTTTTGCCACCTGCAATTATGAGTATGCTGCTTTTGTATTGTGTCAGAGATGTTCATATAACAGTAGTAAATGAGTGGGCACCACAATTGATATGTATAGCTTTGGCAGCAGCTCTACATATATGGAAGAGGAATACATTGCTAAGTATAGGTGTAAGCACAGTGCTGTATATGGTGTTGGTGCAGAATGTGTTTATATAAAAGGTGCGGATAATCTTTATAAACTAAAAATATATTGATATAAAACTTTTATTTACACGGAAAATAGTGTAAAGTAGATATATTAAAATGAGGAAGGAAAATATTATGGAAAAAAAGAGAAACAATTTTGCCAGTTCAGTAGGATTCATTATGGCTGCAGCTGGCAGTGCAGTAGGATTGGGAAACATTTGGAGATTTCCATATCTTGCCGCAAAGGATGGTGGAGGACTGTTTTTGCTGATATATATTATATTGGCGCTCACATTTGGTTTTACACTTTTAACAACAGAGATTGCTATAGGTAGAAAGACAGCGCAGGGACCACTTACAGCATATTCAAAGGTACATAAAAACTGGGGATTTATCGGCATATTTGCATGGTTAGTACCGGTTATCATTTTACCTTATTACTGCTCAATTGGTGGCTGGGTATTAAAGTATCTGGCTACATATGTTACGGGAAAAGGAAGCCTTGCAGCAGGTGATGATTTCTTTACATCACATATTACAAGTTTAGAAGAACCAATTGTATGGATGGTTATTTTCCTGTTGGCAACATCCCTTGTAGTTTTAGCAGGTGTTAACAAAGGAATTGAAAATGTAAGTAAGATACTTATGCCTATCCTATTTGTTATGATTTTAGGTATTGCTATCTTTTCACTTACACTTTCACACACAAATGAAGCAGGAGAAACTGTAACCGGTATTGACGGATTATTGGTTTATATTATTCCAAACTTTAAAGGCTTGACACTTGGAAAGTTCTTTACAGTTCTTATGGATGCCATGGGACAGCTATTCTTCTCAATCAGTGTAGCTATGGGTATTATGGTAGCTTACGGTTCATATGCAAAGAAAGAAGAAAACTTAAATAAGTCAATCAACCAGATTGAGTTCTTTGATACAATAGTTGCCATTCTTGCAGGACTTATGATTGTACCTGCAGTATATGTATTCTCAGGTACAGAAGGAATGCAAAAGGGACCGGGACTTATGTTTATATCTTTGCCAAAGGTATTTGACGCAATGGGAAGTATCGGATTTGTAATAGGTCTTGTATTCTTTGTTATGGTTACTTTTGCAGCTGTTACATCTTCAGTATCTGTATTGGAGGCTATCGTTGCCGGATTGATGGACAAATTCAATTTGTCAAGAAAGGTAAGTACAATTTCAACTACAATTTATGGATTGATTGTTGGTATAATTGTTTGCTTGGGATACAACAAGCTTTATGTTGAAGTTAAACTTCCAAATGGTTCTACAGGGCAGATATTAGATATTATGGACTTTATCAGTAACAGCTGGTTTATGCCATTTGTTGCTCTTGTTACATGTATTTTAATTGGATGGGTTGTGAAACCAAAATATATCATCGACGAAGTAACAGAAGGTGGCTATAAGTTCGGAAGAAAGACAATGTATGTTGTAATGATAAAATATGTTGCACCAATATTATTGTTTGTTTTATTATTACAGTCGTTTGGAATTGTAAAATGGTAGAAAATTTTAATAGCTGCTGCTTTTGACATTTAGTATTTTAAAGAATAGAGCAGGTTGGTTTAAGCTTTCAAGGCGGATGGAGGTTGTATGTTTAAGACATTTCTAAACAAAGACAACAGAAAATATCTTGCAGTAATTGCATTTTTATTAATTCCGTATTTGGGCATAGATTGGGGAATGGATAACGACACATGGTTTATTTTGAATCATGGAAAGTACGTATTGGAGCATGGTATTCCGCATATAGAGCCGTTTACTGTGCATAGCAATCTTCATTTTGTGATGCAGCAGTGGATGTCAGCTGTATTATATTTTTTAGTTCATTATATATTTGGAAGAGCAGGACTATTAGCATTAGTCGTAATGTTATTTACGCTCACAAATATTTTGATTTATAAAATATGCATGACAGTGAGTGACAACAATTTTTATGTTTCAGTCGGTATTTTATTTCTGATTGAAGTTGCGTTGTGCCGCAATTTTGTTGCGAGACCGGCCACAATTTCAATAGTGTTGCTGGCAATAGATATTTTCATATATGAAAAGTATATGAAGACACAAAATTGGAAATATCTCGCTGTATTGCCGGTGATATCGTGCTTGTGGAGCAACCTGCATGCATCAATGTGGATGATTCAGTTCATTGCGCTATTACCGTTTATAGTTAATTCATTTAAATTGGAAATTGGACCAATAAAGAGTGAGGGATGCAAAAAGAAGCCTATCCTTATCGCAGTGATATGTATGATAATAGCCGGCTTTATCAACCCATATGGTTATGAGGCACCGGGATATGTCATTGGTTCATACGGAATAAAGCTGATAAATCAAAACATTTCGGAAATGGGAGCATTGAGCATCACTGAGATGAATGATTTGATTTCCTTTATGTTAATAATTATTGTATTAATTACAGTAATTGTTTATAAAAAAGGAAACTTTGAAGTCAGGCATATTTTGTTACTGTTAGGCTTTGGATATATGGCAATGTCTGCAAGAAGAAATGTGTTTCTCTTTGCAACAGGAGCAATCTATTCGCTGGCATATTATTTAAAGGATTTTGATTTTGAAGCTTTCGCACAAAAAATCAATGGTAATAGCTCAGACAATCAAAAGAAAAATCTTGTTATAAGACGAGCGCTGATTGTTTTGATTGTGTTGGCTATAGCGTTTGCTATGGTACAGCGACAGAAGAATATGGTTGTATATCCAGACTGTAAACAGGCAGTAGATTATCTCGAAAAAAATGTAAAAGATAAAGAGCATAAAAATGTGTATGTTGGATTTAACGATGGAAGCTACTTGGAATATAGAGGCTTTCGCTGCTATATAGATCCAAGAGCAGAAGTATTTCTAAAAAGCAAAAATGGCAAGGAAAACATATTTGAAGAATATATAGGCATCAAAAATGGATTGATCGACTATAAGAATTTTTTGAAAAAATATGATTTTGACTATCTGCTAGTAACTCCATCGGAGGCTTTGTACTATGTACTAGATTACGAAAGTGATTATGAGGTAATGTATGAGGACGATGCTTATAAGCTTTATAAAAAGAAATAAGTTTTTTAATTGATGCAACCCGGCGTTGACATTAGAACGATTTTATGGTATAAATGTTTTTGGCTTTTGAAGTTGATTCTTCAAAAGCCGACATAGGGGTGTAGTTCATCGGTAGAATAAGAGTCTCCAAAACTCCAGAGGTGGGTTCGATTCCTACCACCCCTGCTACTAAAACCTTAATTTAAAGTCTTTGGCTTTAGATTAAGGTTTTTTGTTTGTAGATGTTTAAAATAATTCTATAGAAAACCTACCCAATTATGCTATAATTATTCGATGAGAGTAATATATGAAAGCAAAGCTTTCCTCAAAAATTTTTTATCTGTGCAAAATGAATGCAAATCTTTCCCCACAATATTTTCATCTGTGCAGAATGGAAGGCAAGCTTTCTAATATATATTTGCATTTGTATAGGAAGGAATAAAAATGAACAAAATAGGTTTTATCGGAATGGGAAATATGGGCAGTGCGATTTTAAAAGGCATTGTTGAGGAACACAAAGAAATGAAGGAGCAAATCTGCTTCTGCAGAAATGATAAGGTTAAGGCATCAAAAGTTGCAGAGGAATTTGGCGTTTCATTCTTAAAGTCAAACGCGGAAGTTGTAGAAAAGTCAAAGTATATTATTCTTGCAATCAAACCACAGATGTTTGAAAAAATCATAGAAGAAATAAATCCTAAACTTACAGAGGACAAGATTATTATCTCTCTTGCTCCAAGTTATAATATTGAACAATTAAAGGATTTGTTAAGTGCTGGCAAGGTTGTGAGAGTTATGCCAAACACACCTTATATGGTTTCCGAAGGAATGTCAGGTGTGTGCTTTGAGGACGAATTGGATGCCGAAGAAATAAAAACAATAGAAATCATTTTTGGTTCAGCAGGAAAGATGCAGGTTGTTGATGAGAAGCTTATGAATGCCGTAGTTTGTGCAAGTGGCAGCTCACCGGCTTATGTGTTTATGTTTATTGAGGCATTGGCAGACAGTGTAGTAAAATGTGGTATGCCAAGAGCAAAGGCTTACGAGTTTGTTGCACAGACAGTTCTTGGTTCGGCCAAGATGGTACTTGAGACAGGCATTCATCCTGGACAATTAAAGGATATGGTTTGTTCTCCGGGTGGAACTACTATCGCAGGTGTTGATGCACTGGAAAAAAATAACTTCAGAGGGGCAATCTTTGAAGCGACAGAAGCTTGTTTTAATAAATGCAGTAACATTAAATAAAGATATAAAATCAAATTATTAAAACTAATTAAAGTTATAAAAGCTTAAGAAAAAGACAAAGTTTAATAATATAGATTATAGCAGATGACAAATAAACAAAATATAGAAACAGGACAAAAAAATGGAAAAGTTTGACAGAATTAAAAGAACAAGTGTATATAAGGGAGCAATTTTGGATTTCTGTAAGGATGAAATAATTACTCCAAAGGGGAATAAAGTTGAGTGGGATTATCTCAATCACAAAGGCGCAGCAGCCGTTATTCCGGTAATGGAAGATGGGCGTATTATCATGGTTCGCCAGTGGAGAAATGCGATTGACAAGTTTGCGTTGGAAATTCCGGCTGGTGGTAAGGACAGCATAGATGAGCCAACCTATGATTGTGCGGCAAGAGAGCTAGAGGAGGAGACAGGTTTCAAATCAGACAATATTGAATTCCTTCAGACAATCGTTCCGGCCATAGCGTATTCAGGTGAAAAGATTGATGTGTACGTTGCATTTGATTTGCAAAAGGGTAAACAGCACTTTGACCCTGATGAAGATATCCAGCTTGAAATTTATACAATTGAAGAATTACTCAAAATGATTATGGACAATGAAATCAACGATTCAAAAACAATTGCGTCGCTGATGACATACTATTATAAATATTGTAAATAGAAAAAAGGAGTAGGTATTACTAAAGGTACAAAAACAATTTCGGAGGAAATGTAGCAATATGTTAGAATTAAGAGATTTGTCTTTTGATGTATCAGACGAAAAAGGACAAAAAGAAATATTAAAAAATATAAATTTGACAATAGACGACAATAAGTTTGTTGTTATAACCGGACCAAACGGTAGCGGTAAGTCAACTATGGCAAAAATAATTGCCGGAATTGAGAAGCCAACCAGCGGTAAGATTTATTTTAACGGAACAGATATAACAGATATGAATATCACTGAACGCGCAAATCTGGGAATCAGCTTTGCTTTTCAGCAGCCGGTTAGATTTAAGGGAATCACCGTACTTGATTTGTTGCGTCTTGCTTCAAAGAAACAGATTACAGTTGCTGAGGCTTGCTCATACCTTTCAGAAGTAGGACTTTGTGCAAAGGATTATGTGACTCGTGAGGTTAATGCTTCATTGTCGGGTGGAGAGTTAAAGCGTATTGAAATTGCGACAGTACTTGCAAGAGAAACACAAATGTCATTGTTTGATGAGCCCGAAGCAGGAATTGATTTGTGGAGCTTTAAAAACCTTATCAAAGTGTTTGAGCATATGAGAGAAAAAACGCATGGCTCAATTCTTATAATCTCACATCAGGAAAGAATTTTGGATATCGCTGACGAAATAGTATTGTTGGCAGATGGACAAATTAAAAAATATGGAACTAAGGATGAAATTATGCCAGAGCTTATGAATACAATGAATGTATCAAGAGCATGCACAAAAATTGAAGAAGGAGGGCAGGAATAATGGTAGATGAAATTCAAAAGAGACTATTAGAGGAAATTGCTGACCTTCACGAAGTTCCGGCAGGAGCATACAATATTAGAGCAAACAGTGGTCTTGCAGGAAGAAACGTCACTGCAAATATCGACATTGTATCAAAGGAAGATGGAAGCGGTATTGATATCAAAATCAAGCCGGGCACAAAAAAAGAAAGTGTTCACATTCCGGTAGTGTTAAGTCAAAGTGGTATTAAAGAAACTGTTTACAATGACTTCTATATTGGAGAAGACTGTGACGTGGTAATTGTTGCCGGTTGTGGAATTCACAATAGTGGATCACTTGATTCACAGCATGACGGCATTCACAGATTTTTTGTTGGAAAGAATGCAAAAGTAAAATACGTAGAAAAGCATTATGGTCAGGGTGACGGAAAAGGAAAAAGAATCTTAAATCCTGTCACAGAGGTTTACATGGAAGAAAACAGCTCCATGGAAATGGAGATGGTGCAGATAAAGGGTGTTGATTCAACTGTTAGAACAACAAAGTCTGAACTGGCAAAGGGTGCGACAATGGTTGTTCGTGAGAGACTTATGACTCACGGCACTCAGAGAGCAGAGAGCGTATACGAGACATATCTTAATGGAGAAAATTCATCTGCAGATGTTGTTTCACGTTCTGTTGCAAAGGACGAATCTTATCAGAGATTTGATTCTCTTATCGCCGGTAACGCAGCATGCACTGGCCATACAGAGTGCGACGCCATTATTATGGGTAATGCAAAGATTCTTGCAGTTCCACAGCTTGAGGCAAATGATTTAGATGCAGCGCTAGTTCACGAGGCGGCAATTGGAAAGATTGCCGGTGAGCAGATTATCAAACTTATGACTTTGGGACTGACGGAGGAGGAAGCTGAGGCGCAAATCGTAAACGGATTTTTAAAATAATAATGTTAACTATTAGACGCACTCGTGCGAAAAGAAGGTCGCAAAAGAGACTGCGTTTAGAACGAGAAATATTTTGGAAAACATAATGGAGGTAAATATGGAAGAAAAAAAGATTGAAGTCAATGAAGAAACTGTAGAGACAACTGAAAACATGGAATCTCTAGGAGAAGAGCTGGAAAAATCATACGATTATATGGGAAACGGTGAGTATGATACAGACACACTTCTCGCTTGGGAGAAAATCAATGAATATAAGGAGTCAAAAAAGATTATTCCTGTTACAGTTTCAGGTATTGTGAACAAAGGAGTTATTGCACTTGTTGAAGGTGTAAGAGGATTTATTCCAGTGAGCAGATTGGATATTGAACATGTTGATGACACAAACAAGTGGCTTGGAAGAGACATTAGAGTTAGAGTAATTGATGCAGATATGCAAAAGGGAAAGCTTGTTCTTTCTGCAAGAGAAATTCTTCGCGAGGAGTCAAATGCAGCAAAGAAGGCGCAACGTGAAATGGCTGTATCAAAGATTAAGGTAGGATCTGTAGTTGAAGGAACTGTTGAGTCACTTCAAGCATATGGAGCATTTGTTGACCTTGGAGACGGAGCTACAGGTCTTATACATATTTCACAGCTTTCAAATCAGAGAATCAAAACACCAAAGGAGGCTGTCGAGGTTGGTCAGACAGTAAAAGCAAAAGTAATAAAAAATGAAAATGGAAAAATCAGTTTGAGTATTCGAGAATTGCTTGAGGAGAAGCGACTTGAAGAGGAAGCAGAGATAAGAAGTAATGCTCCAAAGGTAGAAGAAATTGGAACTTCACTTGGAGATTTGTTAAGCGGATTTAAGTTTGATTAATGAAGAGGTACCGAAGACAGAATAAGCTCCTGTTTTCGGTTCTTCTTAATATAAAAGGAAATTCCTTCGGATTTCCTATGAATAGAAGGAGACACAATGAAAATATATTTGGCAAGTCCGTTTTTCAATGAGGAAGAATTGGATTATGTGGACAGAGCAGAAAAGATACTTAGGAAAAGAGGATATGAGGTTTACAGTCCGAGGGAACACGAAGTGCGCGATGAGACAGTGGGAACAGCAAACTGGTCTATTGCAACCTTTGAGGCGGATAGAATCGGCATAGACAAAAGCAATATTGTAGTTATGTTATATCACGGCAATTACAGTGATTCCGGTACAGCCTGGGAATGTGGGTACGCATATGGAACAAATACTCCGGTTGTTGTAGTACATATAGGCACAAATTCAAATCTTATGGTGCATGAGGGTAGTCATAGCAATATAAGCTTTGACGAACTTGCAACATATGATTTTGAAAAAATGCCTAAGAAAAGGTATGAAGGTGAAATGATATAAAGCAATTACTTGCCACATTTTGTCATAAATGATATATTGTTAAAGGATTTGGAAAGGAGAAACATTACGATGGAAATAGTATGTTTAGATTTAGAGGGAGTATTAGTACCCGAAATATGGATTGCATTTGCTAAAGAGACAGGTATTGAGGAGCTTAAGAAAACAACAAGGGATGAGCCTGATTATGATAAGCTTATGAATTACCGTTTAGATATTTTAAAAGAGCACGGATTGGGGCTTAAGGAAATTCAGGATACAATTGCAAAGATTGACCCACTGCCGGGAGCAAAGGAATTCCTTGACAAGCTTCGCGAAACAACACAGGTAATTATTATCAGTGATACATTTACACAGTTTGCAAAGCCACTTATGAAAAAGTTAGGATGGCCTACAATTTTCTGTAACTCTTTAGTTGTTGCCGAAGACGGAACAATCACAGGCTTCAGGATGAGATGTGACAAGTCAAAGTACACAACAGTAAAGGCACTCCAGTCTATCGGCTATGAAACAATAGCAAGCGGTGACAGCCATAATGATTTGGGAATGATTCAGGCTTCAAAGGCAGGATTCTTATTTAAGAGTACAGAACAGATTAAAGCAGATTATCCGGAACTTCCGGCATATGAAACATATGATGAGTTGTTCGAGGCAATCAAAAAAGAACTTGATTAATATAGAGAAATTAGTATAGAAAAAATCCGATGAATTTTTTTTCATCGGATTTTTTGCTGGCAATCATTTCAAATTGAATTATAATGAAAGAAAACACTAAAGGAGGCATCATGAAGTATATATTGTTTGATATGGATGGTGTGTTGATAAATACTGAACCGCTTCATTACAAAGTCTGGGTTCAGATTATGAAAGAACATGGAATAGACATGTCATATGAAGTATATAAAGGTTGCATAGGTTCAACAAGATTGTATCTGTATGGATTGATAAAGGAGGCTTATGGCGTTGATTTGTATAACGATGAGACCATTCCAAAAAGATTTGATGAAATAAAAAGAGATATTATCGAAAAAAATGGAATTCCACAAATCGACGGAGTAGTGGACACAATCAACTATCTGTATGATAAAGGCTACAAGATGGCAGTAGCATCATCGTCTTCACAAAAGTACATTGAAAAGCAGATGGAATCTCTTGGTATTAAAGACTGTTTTCAGGTACTGTGCAGTGGAGAACATGTTGAAAATCCAAAACCGGCACCGGATGTATTCCTAAAAGCAGCAGAATTAATAGGTGCAAAACCTGATGAGTGCATTGTAGTAGAAGATTCAAGTAACGGTACCAGAGCAGCAAAGGCGGCGGGAATGTATTGTATAGGATTTAAAAATCCAGATTCGGGAGTTCAGGATTTATCTCTTGCGGATAAAATAATTTACGATATCAAAGAATTAAAACAAACTTTTAACATAAAATGCTAATATTTTTATAATAAAAGCATCATAATAAATAAGGATGATTGAAATAACGTGGAGGTGAAAGCGATGAAAATATTATTTTACGACACAAAAAAATACGACAGAGAATCTTTTGAAAAGGTTCTTCCAAAGTATAGTGATATTAGTATAGAGTATATGGAGAGTGACATTAGATTAAACACTGCAAAATACTCAAAGGGCTTTGATGCAATATGCGCATTTGTAAGCTCTGATTTGAGCAGGCCTGTTATCGAGATATTGTCTCAGAACAATGTTAAGCTAATATTAATGCGATGTGCGGGCTTCAATAATGTTGACGTTGAGTACGCTAAACAGAGGGGCGTAACAGTTCTTAGAGTTCCGGGATATTCACCTGAGGCTGTTGCAGAGCATGCAATGGCACTCGCGATGGCATGCAACAGAAGAATTCACAAGGCATATATTCGTGTCAGAGAAAATAACTTTGGTTTGACAGGTCTTACGGGCGTGAATTTCCATGGCAAGACGGCGGGCATAATAGGAACCGGAAAGATTGGCGCGGCAATGTGCAAAATCTGTCACGGATTTGGAATGAAGGTAATTGCGTATGACATATACAAAAATCCAGATCTTGATTTTGTAGAATATAAGGAGCTAGATGATGTGCTAAAGGAAAGTGATTTGATTTCACTCCATTGTCCACTGACAGATGACTCATATCATATGATTAACATTGATTCTATAAATAAAATGAAGGACGGAGTGATTCTCGTCAATACATCGAGAGGAGCACTGATTGACACAGAGGATTTAATAAAAGGAATTCGCGAGCATAAATTCCAGAGTGTTGGACTTGATGTGTACGAAGAAGAGACAGGTAATGTGTTTGAAAATAGAGAGGATGAAATTCTCGAAACTTCCATCACGGCAAGATTATTGTCATTTCCAAATGTTATAATAACATCTCATCAAGCGTTCCTGACGGATGAGGCATTGTCAGCAATCAGTGAAATAACAATGCAAAATGCACAGAGCTTTATCACCGGAAAATTAATAGAACAAAATATTGTAAAATAATACAAAAGGCTTTAAAATATTAATACTATTAAATCATTGAAAGGGATTTATATTATTTAGTATTTTTTAACACTAAGGAGGAATTGTTAATGAAAAAAATTGTTACCTTAATGCTAGTACTGGTTTCTTCGGTTATGCTTCAAACAGTAGTGTTTGCAGAAGTACCTGACACTATCAATGAGTCGAAGTATCAGATTAAATGGTCAGACGAATTTGATGGAACTGAGCTTAACAGAAATCATTGGACTCCACAGGTTGGAAACGGCTCTTCATACGGCGTGTGGGAGTGGGGAAACAACGAAAAACAATACTATAAGGCAAATAATGTTTCAGTAGCAGATGGCAAGCTGCAGATTAATGCGAAATATGATCCGGCAGTTGGAAAAGTAGGAGATACAACATACAATTTTTCATCTGCAAGAATCACATCAGCATCGCTGGTTAATGTTGGCTTAGGATATGTTGAGGCAAAGATATCTATACCTAGTGCAAAGTGAATCTGGCCTGCATTTTGGATGCTTGGAACAAACGGAAAGGTTTGGCCTGCGTGTGGTGAGATTGATATTATGGAGGCCTTCAATGTTACTAATGTATTGCAGAGTACAATACATTATCCAAAATGGGATGGCTCAGATAAATATCTTTATGCACAGAAAAAAGTGGATGACAAAACGCAGTGGCATACATTCGGATGCTATAGAGACGGTGAGGTTATTGCTTTCTATATCGACAGACAATTATTCTGCAAATATAACACTTCCGATTTGGCTTCAGGAACTAGTGCCGGAAAACGTTCAGTTCTCAATGATGAGTATTATATTTTATTCAACATTGCATGTGGCGGAAACCTTGCAGGAGGCATGCCTGACTCGACATTAGATGCGACAATGTATGTAGATTATGTAAGATACTATGTCGATAAGCCTGAAGTTCCAACAACCACATCAAAGACAAGCACTGTAAAAAAACCATCAAAGGTCACAATCAAATCTATCAAAAATGTAAAGAAGAAAAAGATTAAAGTGACACTTAAAAAGGTATCCGGTGCAAAGGGATATCAGATAAGATGGTGTGAGAATAAAAAGTTTGATGGCTATGAGAGTAAAACCACATCAAAAACAACATACACTATCAAGCATCTTGAAAAGAAGCAAACCTATTACGTAAAGGCAAGAGCTTATAAGTTAAATCAGAAAACAAAGCTTTACGGAAAATGGAGCAAGGTTAAAAAAATAAAAATTAAAAAGTAATATAGTAAATATTGTAATATGCCTCTATCATATTGATAGGGGTATATTTTTTGTGTAAAATATGTTAATATTATTCAGTAAAAATAAATAGTGCGGAGAGAGTTTATGAGTAAAGAATTAAAAAATAATGAAACTGAACTTGAAGCAAAGGTTGAAGAATCAGAAGAGACAAAGCCGGAAGGACGATACAAGGTTATTGAGACTCTTGAACCAAATCTCTGGACATATGGATGTCCTATTATCATTGAAGAGGGTGTCCTTGAAAGAGATTTGATTAGCAACAAAAACAGACTTACTCTAAAGTTCACAAATATTTACGAACAGAAAATAAGAGACGTGCATGTCACAATATATGTGGGAGACGATGATGATAATTACGATGTTGTTGAACACAGCTATATGGCATTAGGTCAGAATTATCTTGAAACAAAGGGTAGAGCAGCTAAGATTGTAATCAGTAATGAAGATGCCAGAGAATTTAGAATCGAAGTAAGCCATGTTCGTTTTGAGGATGGAAGATACTGGTCGAAAGAAGGTGCAATATTAGAAAGCGCTGGAGAGATAGAAGACCTTGACGTGTTTGCGCAGGCAAAAAATAAAGACTACAACGATATGTATATATCAGCTCAGGAAGCGATTGCACAGGACAATACAGAGAGCATTTCACATGGTATAGAGATGCTCGAAAAAATTCCTTGGTTTATGGACGCAGATGAGCTGCTTCGCGATGCAGACACAAAATACGAGATTGCAAAACAGACTGAGGCTAGAAAAAAAGCAAGAGAGGACAGCATAGCAGAGCGTCAGAAGGCAGTAAAGAAAAGATTTAAATTAGCAATAACTACAATCATTGTCATTGCGATTATTGCCGTATTTTTAGTTGTTGCATTCTTTATTCCAAACGGTAAATATAAAAATGCAGAGGCTTTGGTAAAAAAAGAAAAGTATTCACAGGCTGCACAGAAATTCGAAAAGCTTCATGGATTTAGAAAGAGTGAGGATTATATTGCTCAGTGTTATTATCAGATTGGTCTCCAGAAGCTTAACGAAAGCGATGAAAAAAAAGCATCTGAATACTTTAATAAAAGCTTTGATGCAGCACCAAAATCAGATTACGGTGTAATGGCGGGAGCATTCCTCGATTACTACAAGGGCGTTGATGAGCTTGCGTCAGAAAATTACGACGAGGCATTAAAGCTGTTTACATCAAGTGCAAATGCCGCATCAGATTTTAATCTTATAAACAAAGCAAGTGCCGGAATGGCGCAGATTTCATATAGAAATGGTGATTACAAGACTGCATGGACTACCATCAAAAATGTATTTGCAAAGGATTCAAGCTATTCTGAACAATATGGTGAATACGGATATGGTTATGCAAAGTCACTCGTTGATGCCGGCAGCATTGATGAAGGTGTAAAGATTTACAACTCTGTTTCAAAATATACAAAGTCTGCCAACCTTAACGAAAGCATTTACAAGCAGGCGGTAACTTTGGCAGAGCAGGGCAAGATTAAAGAATCAATGGACCTTCTTAACAAGATTAAGGCTAATTATCCGGCTGCAAAAACATTGTATGAAAAGATGTATGCTTTTGAAGAAAAGGTTCAATACTGGATTGGAACATGGAAGCATACAGGCAAAGTTAACGGCAAAAAGAAAACATACACAATTTACATTTCAAGACTTCTTTACAAAGGTGAGATGTGCTTGAAGATTAAAGATCAAAATAATAAGTTCCTTGGATTTGAAATTGTTATCAGTTCAAAGAATCATGTTACTCAGATTCAAATTGGAACATATCAGCTCCACTTTAAGCTTAAGAAATTCCATAACCAAAAGTTTACTTATACACTTAAAGGTGGAAAAAAGATGGTTCGAAAGCTTAAATACGAAGGACATACCTATAAGACAAAATATAAGAAAAAGAAATAGCTTTTTATAAAGGAGCGGGGTAGATGAAAAGAATATTAGCACTGTTGATTACACTTACAATTATATTTCCGACGACAAATACGTATGCTAGCAGTAATAAAAGCGATGAAAGTGTAGGGTTTAAAACTTCATCAGCCAATGCCGGTGAGATTATTGTCGAAAATAAAAGATTAGACGCATCTTCGCCTTTCTTTAAGTATTTATATAAGTCAATTGATGATGCTGCAGTAGATGCGAGAGAGCAGATATATAATCATATGGCTACAATTGATATATATTGTAAAAGTACGAGTTCAAATGCAGATACAGTATACGACCAGGTGCTCGAAAAGATTTTTGCTCCAACGGGCAATTCAAGCCAAGGCGACTATATGAAATGGGATATAAATCATATGAGTGTGTCTTACACTAGAAATACCTCAGGTGGAACATATTATTATCATTTTATTGCAAATACAGATTATTTAACTACAATTGCACAGCGGGATTTGGTTAATTTGATGGTCGGTGAAGCTATCAGTAGCTTTAATTTTACATCTACTACTACGGATTATACAAAGATTAAGACGGTGTATGATTTTATTTGTGATAACGTAACGTACTCAGAAGATACGACGGAGGATATTGTTTATACATCTTATTCAGCTCTTGTAAATGGAAATGCAGTATGTCAGGGCTACTCGCAGCTGATGTACAAGTTTATGGTTGAGCTTGGAATATCGTGTCGGATAATTCCGGGATATGGTACGAAGGATACTACAGAAAATCACGGATGGAATATTGTTAAGCTTGGCAACTATTATTACAATGTCGACTCAACCTGGGATGCCGTATATAGGCAATATAAAATGAACTATAGATATTTCTTAAGAGGAGATAACTTTGCAAATCATTCCCGTTGGAAAGATTATGCGACATCTGAATTTTACGCAGCATATCCAATGGCTGCAAACGACTATGGAGTAGGAACGGCTACAGCATCGACAGCTTCAATAAAAGCAACATTCGTCACAATAAAGCCTAAAATTAAATCGTGCTCAAGAAAAAAAGTGAAATTGCAAAAGGTAGCCGGAGCACAGGGCTATCAGATAAAATATTCGACCAGCTCAAAATATTCAAAAAGTAAAACTAAAACTGTAAAAACAAAGAAGACCACTTATAAATTTAAAAAGCTAAAAGCTAAAAAGAAATACTATGTGAAATTCAGAGCCTACAGGAAAGTGGAAGGCGCTACTATTTACACAAAGTATTCGAGTAGTAAAAAAATAAAAAAGAAATAGATAGATCCCCTTTTTAATTATTAAAAAGGGGATTTTTAGGAGCAGCATATGGATAAAAAGGAATTGCTAGAATTACTCGAAAGTGTAGCCTCGAAAAAGATTGCACCGGATGAAGCCCTGCTAAAAATAAAAACTGAACCATATAAGGATTTGGGCTTTGCAAAGGTCGATACACAGAGAAGGCTGCGTCAGGGAGTAGCAGAAGTAATATACGGAGCCGGAAAAACAGCAGAGCAGATAATAGAAATTGCAAATAATATAGAAGATTCAGCTGTGCTTATCACAAGAGTTGATGAAGAAAAAGCAGACAAGCTTCTAGATGCGTTTGCAAATCAAAAATGTGAGTACGATAAAGTATCAAAAACATTTATCGTAGGTGAAAAGCCTGCACCGAAGAACAAAGGAAAGATAGCAGTTATCACTGCGGGGACAAGCGACATACCTGTAGCGGAGGAAGCTGCAATAACAGCAGAAGTGTTTGGAAACGAGGTTGTAAGAATATATGATGTCGGAGTTGCCGGTCTTCACAGACTTCTTGACAAAGTGGATGAAATAATGAGCGCAGAAGTCATAATTGCAATTGCGGGAATGGAGGGGGCTTTGGCAAGTGTTGTCGGAGGTTTAGTTGACGTTCCTGTCATTGCCGTTCCTACAAGCGTTGGATATGGAGCAAACTTTGAAGGCCTGTCAGCGTTGTTGTCAATGCTAAATTCCTGTGCCAGCGGAGTGAGTGTGGTGAATATTGACAATGGATTCGGAGCAGGATTTTTGGCAAACAGAATAAACAGTAGATAATATGGAGAAAAAAATATGAAAAGAATATTATATATAGAATGTAATATGGGTGTTGCGGGTGATATGCTCATGGGGGCACTTCTCGACCTGACTGATAATAAGGATGCATTTATAAAAAAGATGAACTCGATTGGCATTCCGGATGTGAATATAAGCTGTAAACAAGATGTAAAGTGTGGCATCACAGGGACGCATGTGTCAGTCACTATAGATGGTGCTGAAGAAAAAAGTGAAGATGCTAATGAGAATTATGAACATATGGATGTTACACCGGAACGTCACCATCATGATCACCATAGCCATGAGCATAATCATGAACATCATCACAATCATAGCCATAAGCATAATCATGAACACCATCACAATCATAGTGACCACCATCATGCATCAATGAGCCATATAAATAGCATTATTGATAAGATTGATGTATCTGACAAAATCAAGAATGATGTTAGAAGTATTTATGAGATTATAGCTGAAGCTGAAAGCAAGGTTCACGGAAAGAGCGTGTCGGAAATACATTTTCATGAGGTTGGAATGATGGATGCGCTTGCAGATATTGTAGGCTGTTCTATATTAATAGATGAAATATCACCGGACAAAATAATTGTTTCTCCTATAAAAACAGGATTTGGTCAGGTTAAATGTGCACATGGTATTATGCCGGTTCCGGCTCCTGCAACAGCACTTATCTTACAGGGAGTACCAAACAGCACGGGAAACATTGAAGGCGAATTGTGCACACCAACAGGTGCTGCTATCGTAAAATATTTTGCAGATGAATTTGCTTATCAGAGTGAAATGATTATTGAGAAAACCGGCTATGGAACAGGTAACAAAAATTTTGAAGCGGCAAATTGTGTCAGAGCCATAATAGGAAAGGAAGCAACATCACAGCAGATAGTTGAGCTTGCCTGCAATCTTGACGATATGTCTCCTGAAGAAATTGGATATGCAGTAGAAAAACTAAGGACAAACAAAACGCTTGATGTCTTTACAACTCCTGTCTATATGAAAAAATCCCGCCCGGGAATAATGCTTTCCGTTTTGTGTAATAAAAATGACAGAAAAGACGTTGCAAAAGAAATTTTCAAATATACAACAACCATTGGAATAAGAGAGTACAATTGTGACAGATTTACACTTGAGCGAAAAGTTGATTGTATTGAGACACCACTTGGTACTGTCAGGGTGAAGAGGTCAAAGGGATATGGAGTCCAAAAAGAAAAACTTGAGTACGATGATCTTTCACTTATCGCAGATGAAAATAATATATCCATTCATGAGGTGAAGAAAATAATAGAGGAAATGAATTAATGTATATATTATGATTGAAGAAGTAGCGATGAATATGTAAGTGATTTTTATGAAAAAAATAGTTTAAAAAAATGAATAAAAATATTTTTATTGTTATCAAAATGCCTATAAATAAAGGGTTTTCCAAGATTAGAATTCAAAAAAACAAAAAAAATACACAAAAAATAAAAGATTTTTTATTCTCGATGAAGGTTGTTGTTTTACAAACTAAATGATATATTTAAAAAGTATAAAATTATTAGGAGGGAGAGTTTAAAATGAATAAGACTTTCAAAAAAGTCCTTTCTGTTGTTTTATCATTAGCTATGGTTCTTACATCAATCACAGTATTTGATACAACAGCAAAGGCAGAAGGTGAAGTTACTTTTACAGTAACAGCTACAGCATCATCGACAAGCCAGATTAATGCAAACTGGTCTCATCCGGATGTTGAATATACTTCTCAAGGCTGTTATGTAAATGAGGTAGGCAATGTAGTATTGGACGCAAATCATTACGCAAAGGCTGCAAATGGATGGGTATGGTCAGCACAGAATAATATTCAAACAGCTCTTGATACCGTTGTTGGCTCTCAGGACAATTCTGTAGTCACATCTAAAGGTGGTACATTTGTTATTACTGTAGTGTATTATGATGCTGAGGGCAATGCCGTTGCTATTGGAACTTCCAATGAAGTAGTAATTGAAGAATACGTAAACACAGATCTTTCTTTAAATTGTGACAGATATGAAAATGATGGTGCTAACACTGTTATTTCATGGAAGACTATCTCAAATGTTGCAAAGTATGTTGTATATAATAAGGATGAAGGTACAACTCTTGCAACAGTAAACAATGCAGGAAGCACATGGACTAATTTCACAACACCAGTAGGTACTGCAGCAGGCCAGACATATACATGTCAGGTTAAGGCGTACGATTCTGATGGTAATGAAATTGAAATCACAAACAATGAGATCACAGTTAACAAGTACTATGTAGCTGAGACAGATCCAGATGAGCCGGAAGTTGCTCCGGACGAACACACAAAAGCTGATTTCTCATCAGAAACATGGAATGTTCTTGATAAAGAATCAGGTGTTGAAAATACATATTATGTATCAACAACAAATACGCCGGCAGCTGGTCCTTGGGGCAAAATATATGCACCACATTCAAATGCGGCATATCACAACGAACGTACAAATTGTATTTTAGGTGATGCTAGTGCTTATGTGTTCCAGAAGAGTAATGTTGCAAAGGTTTGGATTAATGGTGAAGTGTACGCTAATCCATCAACAGCATTTAACTGCCAGGGTGACTGCTCTGAGATTTCATGTGATTATTTAAATAATGGAATCAATGTTGTTACTTTAGTATTAAAGGATGGAACATATCAGACATTTGGAATTAAAGTTTCTGCACCACTTACACCGGATGCAACAGAACCTGCAACACAGGATACAATTGATCCGGATACTGTAGCAGCTTGGACACAGTTAGCAGGTCCATCAGACAAAGGTTCAGTTGTTTATGTTAATGAAGATGTAACTATGGGCAATGCAGGACTTAGAGGTTTCTACGCTGCAGGCGCTTCAACAAACTGGAATATTTCAGATAATATGAAA
>CAZWAG010000002.1:49275-73200 GCA_964631845.1 uncultured Eubacterium sp. | reverse complement strand
TGAGCGCATTGCAACCTTCGTCGTGCTTGAAAAGCAGGAATAAATAAGACGACCACATAAAATATATACCGGGAAATAAGGAATACTTCCTCCTAACAACTCTCCAAACACAAATGCAAGTACAATCGTTGTAAGTAATGGCTCGAGCAATGTCCAAACCAGTCCCAAGTATGATCTTCTATATTTTAATTTGATTCCTTTTATTACCAATTCCTTTAAAAGAAATCTATATCTCATAAAACTGTCAATATATTTCTTCATTTGACCTCCAAAAGCTTCTGTTTTAGCAAATGTCATTATATGACATATTGATATATTGTCAATATTTATTTGCCAAACACAGTTTCAACAACACGCTGTGATGCATGTCCATCATCAAGGCAACAGAATCTGTCATAAAACTCTTCGTATCTTTCCTTATACTCTTCCTGTATCTTGTCGATATTCTTTATTGCGTCCACAACTTCATCGTTTGTCTGCAAAATTGGACCTGGCAAATCTTTGTTTATATCGAGATAGAAGCCATGCAATACATCTCTGTAATTTTCAAGGTCATACATAAAGAATATAACCGGTCTCTTTAAGTTTGCATAATCAAAGAATACTGATGAATAATCTGTCATAAGCATATCGGAAATAAGATAAAGGTCTGTAACATCACTGTAGGAGCTTACATCAACTGTAAAGTCTCCATATTTGCTCATATCCAAATGCTCGACTACGAAATAATGCAGTCTCAACAGCAATATATATTCATCGCCAAACTCTTTTTCCAATCTGTTTATATCCAATTCCAAATCAAAGCTGTACTGACCACCCTCGCCAATCCAGTTGTCATCACGCCATGTTGGTGCATAAAGCAGTACTTTTTTGTTCGGATCAATTCCAAGCTTCTTTTTTATAGCTGCTGCTCTTTCTTCTCTGTCCGGTGCATACATTGGGTCGTTTGCAGGATAACCTGATTCCAAAATTTGTTCTCTGTCAACAAGGAAGCATTTCTGGAATTTTTCTGTCGAGTATGGATTATCTGACAACATATAATTCCATTCTCTCGTCTGTCTGTACACAAGACTCTTATATTCAGGTGTGGCAGAATAATTTTCTTCCATATCAAATACAAGTCTCTTAAGCGGTGTTCCATGCCATGTTGCAAGCAACACAGTGGTATCTCTCTTTGGAATTGAGATTGGCTGTCTCATGTTGAATACCCAGTATTTACTTCTATTCAAATAGTAGTAAAATCTAAGTCCCCATCTCTTACATGTCACATGCTTTCCATCGATTACAATTCCCTTTCGGTCAACAATCCATATAAATTTGTATTTATCTCCATAATGCTTCTGTAAATACTGATAAATATACTTTGGCTGTCCGGAATAGTTTCTTCCCATAAAGCTCTGGAACACAATCCAGTTTTCTTTCTGTGGAAGCTTTGTAAAAAGCTGAAGTGTAATTGTCTTGTTTCTAACTCTCTTGTCGACAATCATCTTCTTTATTTTTCTCTTTATCAAAACGCGTCTCATCGCCTTCTGATTAGTCTTTTCATCGCCTTTAATAAATTTATATAAAAATACTTTACTTGAGTGATACAAATCGCTCTTTCTAATTATTCTCTTGTCGATATCTACCGCGAGGTTCTTGAGCTCCTCGTAGTATTCGTTTCTCCATTTGTCATCGGCTGAGCCTCTGTATTTTCTAGGCAGCCACTTGGAAATATATCTTGCAAGAATAAGCTTGATTGCATCCTGAACTCTCTTGTTTGTTGCCAAAGCAACTCCGTCCTTATATGCGCAAATGTAATAAGGCATTGTATCATCCTTTGGATACTGTGAGAGTGCCGGATTATTTACTTTATCATTGTGATTTCTCTTGATGTAGAGTGCTCCCTCTGTTCCCTTGATTTTGTCTGTCAGACTAAACACCCTTGCAACAACCTCAACGTCTGCATAATAAGGCTGACTCTCATTGAACTTTATATTGTTGTCATCCCAATATTTTTTTCTATAAAGACATCCGAGAATGGTGAGCTTTTCTAATGTTCTGTATCTCTCTACACAATAATTAATTGGATCATTAAAATCCAATCTTCCAAGGAGCTCTTCTTCTCCCTTATATTCCATTGCCTTGCCGCTTATATAAGCTTCTCTCTTGTAATAAGTGTTCTTTAGCTGACCATATACGATATCTGTGTCATCATCCATCGCATCAACCATACTCTGCAATGATTCACCAAGCATATAGTCATCATTGTCAAGAAACATAATATACTCGCCGGTTGCCTGTTCCATACCGAAGTTTCTTGCCGCAGACACTCCGGTCTTGTCTTCAAGCTCAAACACCTTAATGTTGATGTCCTCTCCATACTTTTCTATCAGCGGATTGACATCATCCTCAGTATGATCGAGCACAAGAATAGTTTCAATATCTTTATATTTCTGTTCTGCAACGCTTTCCAAACAGTCGCTCAGATAATTGAGCTCCTGCTTATGTGTCACAATAATACTAATCATATTTCCTCCTAGGCCCGGAGACCTAACTATATATTATTTGTTATTTAAATCTGTCTTAATCTGTGTAGTTGAAATTCCCTCTGTTCTAGGAAGATAAACAACCTCACAATATTCCTTTAAGAAATCAAATTTGCCTTCCCAGTCATTTCCCATAACAAATGTATCAATCTTGTAATCCTGCACATCTGTCACTTTCTGCTCCCAGTTGTTTTCCGGAATAACCAGGTCAACATATCTGATTGCTTCTAATACTTTCTTTCTCTCTTCATATGTGAAATAGCATTTTTTCTGCTTTGAATTCCAATTAAATTCATCTGTTGACAATACTACTACAAGATAATCTCCCAGCTCCTTTGCTCTCTTTAGCAAATTAACATGTCCGTAGTGAAGCATGTCAAATGTTCCATAAGTAATAACTCTCTTCATAAACTTAAATCTCCTTTTACAGAACTTGTAAAAATGATAGCAGCATAAGAATGCGCACACCTAGGCATACTATCACCTCTATTATAAATATTATGGTATAAATAGTCAATCTTTGACAACTGCCTAGACCACTGCCCCAATTATGTGTTAAAATACATTCCAGGAAAGGACCACTATGATTTATAGTGATGAATTTGTGATATGAAATATATAAAAAAAGTAATTGTAAAGCTATACCGGATTTTATTTTTCTTTATTCCCTTAAAAAAGAAAATGATTTTGTTTGAAAGCAGTTTGTTTAGGAATTATACCGGCAATCCAAGATATATATATGAAGAATTTGTTCGTCAGGGACTCGACTCTGAATATGAGCTTTGCTGGATTTTCAAGAATCCTGATTCCATAGATTTATCTAAAATACCGGGAAGCCATCGAGTATTAAAATATAAGACTCTCTCCTTCTTCACTGCGTATGCTTCTGCCAAATTTATTGTGTCAGACAGCCGCCTTCCAAGATATTTGCGCATGCACAGAAAGAACACTTATATACAGACATGGCATGGCACTCCACTTAAAAAGCTTGCTCTTGATATGACATCACTTGATATGGCAGGAAGCAACAATATCGAAAAATATCACGAGAATTTCAAGAAAAGTTCTTCAACCTGGAACTATCTTCTCTCTCAAAATAATTTTTCAACGAATATATTCAAGAGATGCTTTGCCTTCGACAAAGATGTTTTAGAAATAGGTTACCCTAGAAATGATATTCTTATTAATAGCAACGATGAGGATATACAGGCTTTAAAGAAAAAATTGGGGCTTCCTCTAGACAAAAAGATTATTATGTATGCTCCTACATGGAGAGACAACCAGTACTACAAAAGCGGAGAGTACAAGTTTGCAAGCGCAATTGATTTTGATGCGTTAAGGGATTCAATATCTGATGAGTATGTAATGATCGTTAAATACCATTACCTTATAAAGGATACTGTTGACTGGAGTAAATATGAAGGTTTTATTTACCAGTTTGGTGAGCGCGAGGATATAGCTTCTCTATACCTTGTTTCAGATGTATTGATTACTGATTATTCATCAGTTATGTTTGATTATAGTGTTCTAAAGAGACCTATGATATTCTTTGCTTATGATTTAGAAGATTACAGAAGCAACTTAAGAGGCTTTTATTTCGACTTCTTAGAGGAAGCTCCCGGTCCTGTAGTTCTGACCAATGACGATTTAATTGATTCAATCAAAAACTATAACCCTTCAGAATGGGAGCAAAAATATAAGGCCTTTAACGCCAAGTATAATCACTGTGACGATGGTAAGGCCTCATCAAAAATTGTTGACTTAATCAAATCATTATCTTAATTATTTATAATCAGGTCTGCCGCCTTTAAACCACAGTCAGGACCGTCTAAATAATTAAACTTATTATTAAATTGTATATATGTGGCATCAGGAGAAAATTTTTCTGATGTCACTTTTTTTATCTCTTTTGCGAGCTCAATCTGATTATCAATAACCTTTCCCGGTAATTCACTCGCATCTATATAGAAATCTCTGACCTGATTTTTGTATTCATCAAAATCATACATAAAAAATAAAATCGGTCTCTGCAGGTTTGCATAATCAAAAAATACGGAAGAATAATCCGTAATAAGTAAATCGCTTATTGCGTATATTTGATTTACATCATCTACCATTGAGACGTCATACACAAAACCCTTGTACTTTTCAACATTCATCTGCTTTGCGATAAAATAATGTGCCCTAAACAGCACAACGTAATCTTCTCCAAGCTGATTCTTTAACTCTTCGAAATCAAGTCCTATTTTAAGATTAAAGCCCTCCATTTCAGAATGCGCGTTGTCTCTGAAGGTAGGCGCATACATAATTGTTTTCTTATCGCGAGGTATTCCAAGCCTCTTCTTTATACTGTCGATTCTTTCTTCTGATAATATAAACAGACTGTCATTTCTAGGATATCCTGTTTCTAAAACGATACCTTCTTTTCCCAGCAGTTTTAAATTAAACGCAGATACCAGTTTTTCTGTACAGTACTTAGACGGTGATATCATATAAGACATTTTCCTTGCTTCATTCGTATAATTTTTTGAAATGTCCTTTAGGTCTGTAACTTTATTACCGGACTTTTCGACATCACAGCCAATCTTTTTAAGCGGTGTTCCGTGCCAGGTTTGAACAAAGACATGCTTGCTGTCAGGCTTTAGAAACGCTCTCGTATTTGAATTAAATATCCAGTATTTTGCTCTTGCAAGCGCCTTGTAATATGCGAAGCTCTCAAATGATACAAGACTCGTTCTATTGTCTTCTATGTATCTGTGGGAATCTATATCTCTGAACACCCATATAAATTTAAAATCAGCATATTTAGGTTCATCTTTTATTGCTTCATATATTCCTTTTGGATTACATGCAAAGCTTCTTCCCTGAAATGCTTCAAACACGATAACCTTGTCATCAACCTTCGTAGTCTTAAGAGCAAAGCTATAAAGCATACTTTTATATGCCAGCATAATTTTTCTCAATATATTTTTAATATGCTTCATGCCCTCTCCTTTCCCACTATTTAATGTACGCTTCTGCTATTCTTTTTGCGCTGTTTCCATCTTTGTATTTATTTACTTTGTTATTAACATCTTCTCTGTCTTTTTTAAAGTTATCAACATTATTTTTTACATTGTTAATAAACTTTTCTATATCATCTAACGTAGCCAATACCGACCCCGGCATATATTCAAACGGATTGTCAAAAATCAATCCTCTCTTGTCCGAGTAGGTTTCTATATCGCCGATATTAATTGCAAATCCTATAGGTCTGTCTAACAGCAAATAATCAAAATACACTGAAGAATAATCTGTGATAAGTGCATCTGCATTTCTAAGCAAATCATATACTGTGATGTTATCCTTTTGGAGATTATCCTGTGTCAAAAATGTAATATTATCAAATTTGAACTCATCAACCTTTGCACTCTGCAATGGATGAAGCTTGATAATCATCCTGATATTTTTGTCCTTCAAAAACTGCTCTAGCTGCTGCAAGTCTTTTTCTGTCAAAACTGAAATGACAAACTTTTCATCGTACTCTCTATATGTCGGAAGCCAAACCACAAGCTTTTCTTCATCACCTTTAATTTGAGAGTCAATTGTTTCATCAGGTACAAACATACAGTCATTTCTAGGATTTCCCATCACATCTACATCCGCTTCACTGCAGCCAAAAATCGATGCCATAATAGGCTTGTACATTTCCCCGGAGGCAATCACCTTTGTAAAAAAATGATAATCGATTTTCTCACAGCCCTTTTCAAGCCTTCCAAGCTTCTTTAACGGCGTTCCATGCCACAAATTAATTACAGTCTGTGCGCATGACGGTTTGATAGGATATTTTCCAAAGCAATAAAATGCATATTTTGATTTCATAAAAGGCATAATACCGGCCTTAAGCCCTATAAACGACACATTTTTGGGAGCATTCTCAACATACTCTCTGTAATCATTTATGCTTACTACAATATTAAATTTTTCATTATAATTGTTTTTAATTAAATAGTCATAAAAGGCTCTGACATTATCTCTGAAGCCAAGATTTGAATATAGAAAAATCTGGTCATTCTTCTTCAATATCTTATTTAGCAATGTCAGCGGCTTAAACGCTATTTTCAATATTGCTTTCTTCATTTTACCTACTATTTTCTCAATAACTTTTTATAAATTGCTTTTCTTAAGCTGTTTGGGAACAGGCTAACCATCGCCCTCTCTGTAGAAGATAAAATATATCTCCCCTTAGATATAAATCCGAGCTCACTTAAACGTTTGTTAAATGAAAAGATATACTTTACATACTTGAGTCCACCGCGTCTTTTGTACATATCAAGACCGGCTCTCATATATACCAAGTCATCCTGGACATTGTGCCCCACAAAGCCTTTGCTAAGCATCGTTGCCCAGAGATTATAGTCCTCAAAAAATCTGTAATCCTCATAAAATCCTGAGTCGATAACCGCTTGCCTTTTGTACATTACCGACGGATGATTAAACGGACTTCTCTTTTTTGCAAACTCTACTATATCTTTATGCATCTTCGGAACGCATCTTTCGTCCGATGTATTTTCAATGCTGTCCACGAACTCGATTATATTGCTGCCCACAATGCTTGCATTATTCTCTTCCATTGCTTCAAGCTGAATCTCTGCTCTGTCACTTCTGCTGACATCATCACTGTCCATTCGCATGATTATCTCATTTTTACATTGAAGTATTCCATTGTTTAGAGCCTTTGCCAACCCCATGTTTTTATAAAGTCTGAATACATTGAAAAGGCCCGGATTGGTTATTACAAAATCTGCAATCACTTTATCCAGGCCTTCGTTTAGCGGGCCATCACATACAATAACAAAATCATCTGTCTTAACAGTCTGATTAAGTACACTTTCAATGGCCTCCTTTAAGTATTCAGGTTTTTCCTTATAATAAACTGACATTAACACTGAATAACTTTTTGTCATATTATTTATCCTTTTTTTCTAAAATCGCTGTCTTTTGATCCTTGTCTATACCTTCTGTATTTTCCTTTAGGAACATAATCTTAAATGTCATAAGAATAAGCTGAATATCCATCCAAAGGTTATAATGCTGAATATAATAAAGATCTAATTTGAGTTTATCATATGGAGTAGTGTTATATTTTCCATATACCTGTGCGTATCCTGTAAGTCCGGCCTTGACCTTAAGTCTAAATCCAAACTCCGGTATACTCTCACTATATTCTTCAGCAATCTCTGGTCTTTCCGGTCTCGGTCCAACAATCGACATCTGTCCTATAAGTATATTAAACACCTGAGGAAGTTCATCCAGATGTGTTGCCCTAAGAACTCTTCCAACCTTTGTTATTCTGTCATCATCCTTTGCAGCCAGCCTTGCTCCGTCTTTTTCAGAGTCAACCTTCATACTTCTGAACTTGAGAATCTTAAACACCTTGCCATCCTTTGTAAGTCTTGGCTGTGTATAAAAGATTGGTCCTCTATCCCAAATCAGGTTTCCTATAGCAACTATGATAGTGACAACAATTGTCGGAACGCACAAAATTAATGAAACGATAATATCCATCAATCTCTTTACAAATGCTTCCTCCCACTTTAATCCCCTAATCTTAGTAACTAAAAGCGGAGAGTCAAACATTGTATTCTGCTCTGCTCCAATAATGATAATATCTGAAAGCTTAGGCGTAATGTAAGCTCTCTTGTCATACATATAGCAGTACTTTACAATCTCATTACGCTTTGCACTTGGAATGTCACAAAGCAATACTGCCTGATGCTTTCGAATCGCTCTTTTAATTTCCGCAATGTCCGAATCACAATGAATCGAATCCTTGATTTTATATTTATCCTGACGCGTCTTAATCTTTTTGACAAGATTGTCAGGGTCTCTATCACTATATATAAGCAAAAGGTTTCGAGGCGGATAAAGCCATCTGTAAACCATAAGTGCAAACACGCACCATGCAAAACAACATAATAAATTGACAAAACTCATTCCAATAATCGGAGCCGGATTAACCATCTTCAATGACAGCAATGAAATCTGCAAATAAACAATTAAGTTTGTAAACAACAGGGCTAACGCCTGTGAAAACACCAGGTTTGAATATTGGAGACTGCGTAATTTAAACGCACCATATACATTACCAAACAGTGTAAACAGTAATGCATAAACAAATAACAATACTATATGTCCCTTGAAGAAGAATTCTCTCGACATTCCACTACTGTAATGTGTAGTCCATGTGTTCCAGAATATATATGTCTGTGCAGCAATAACAATTGCTAAAATCATCAAAACGATAATTCTTCTAAATGCTCTTGACTGTCTCATTTTCACTCCATATCTATTAAGCGCCTTTGCTTAATCCCGTATATTATGTAGCAAGAATTTTCTTTGTCTTTTTAGTGTACTTAATTTTACCAAAGGCACTATTATTTGTCAATTAAGGGGAAGTGTAGTATAATGACCACAAAATTTTATATTTAATAGCTCACATTATGTACACAATTATTATGTTCAATAGTTGTGTATTTTATATGCTTATGATATTATTTATTGCTACTAATTAAGAAGAAAATCATTACTTTTTTATATTTAGGAGGTACATATGGCAAAGAAGAACGGACCAGCTAACAACGTCAAAACTGGTTACTATGGATACAGCTCAGAAACACGAGCTGTCAAAAACTCTTCGAAAAAGAAAAACACTTCAGATAAGCTTAGAAAAAGTGCAATAATAGGTGCAGTGATGGCACTTATTCAGCTGGCCGCCTCAGTCGGCTTTGTTGCTATGATATATTATAAGAAGCTATCTTTTGTTACTGCTCCTGTTATGGCAGGTGTGATTGGCGTATTGCTTGCTCTTCTTGCAATAGTTTTTGCAATGGAGCAGAGAGGCTCAATAGGCATAAAAAGATTTGGAAAAGTCATTTCTATACTTGTAACAGTTATATTACTTGTTTTAATTTATTTGATTTCACCTTTCTCGCAGATGTCAGGAAAGAAAGTCTCAAATAAGCCTTTTGTAGTATTTGTATCAGCTAACGATACTTTTGGTTCTTTATCAACAGATACTAATGGTCGTTCTGACACTAATATTATGGCAGTCGTAAACCCAAAAACTCATATTGTTTTGATGGTATCAACACCTAGAGACTACTATGTTGCCATTGATGCAGAGGGTGTTGCCCCTGACTCATATGACAAGCTTACTCACGTAGGTCTTTATGGAAATGGAATTGCATACAATAGTAATACTGGAGAAGATGTGTCTGCAAGCGACTGGCTTTGGGCTCAGGAGGTTAGCTGGCACACAGGAAACCAGGCTCTTATGAACACTTTAAAGACATTATACAGACTGGATATAAGTAAGGATAATTACCACTATGTTCAGTTGAACTTTACAGGCTTTGCTGAACTCATCGATGCTCTGGGTGGTATCACCGTTGATGTAGACAAGAGTTTTTCAACAAAAACTTATGCTTCATACGGCGACGAGGACAATGGCAAGCGTAAAACCTATACCTACACTGAAGGACCTATGGAAATGGATGGCGCAACAGCTCTTACATTTGCAAGAGAAAGACATTCCTTTGGAAACGGTGATATGCAGAGAAATAAGAATCAGGTCAAAGTGTTAGAAGCTATGTCAGACAAATTGCTTTCGGGCTCAACTCTGTTACATTACAAGAGCATTGTCGGTTCAATTGAAAAAAGCTTTACAACTGATATGGATATTTCATCTATGGTAACTCTTCAAACTCAGGTTGCAAGAAGCAAAGGATATGACGGTTGGAAAATTATGTCATTCAGTGTTACCGGAGAGCCATCTCGCCAGACTCTTACCTGGAACGGCTTAGCAAAATCAGTTGTTTTGCAGGATGAGGAATCTGTAAATAAAGCTACAACTCTCATGAATATGGTATTAGACGGCGACGACGCCGAAACAGTTTCAGCTCAGATTGAAACTTATGAAAACGGACAAAACTAAAGGTGAATTTATGAAGAAAATTATTTTAACAGGCGGCGGTACTGCAGGTCATGTTACCCCTAACCTTGCGTTGGTTGACGACTTGAAGGCTGCCGGATTTGAAGTTGAATATATTGGTTCCTACAACGGTATGGAAAAACAGCTTGTAGAGGACGCCGGGCTCAAATATTATGGCATTTCATCAGGAAAGCTCAGAAGATATTTTAGTTGGCAGAATTTTACCGACCCATTCCGCGTTATAAAAGGATATTTTGAAGCCAAAAAATTAATCAAGAAAATAAAGCCTGATATAGTATTTTCAAAGGGCGGTTTTGTGACTGTTCCCGTTGTATTCGCTGCAAGCAAAAAGAAAATTCCTGTAATCATTCACGAATCAGATATGACTCCGGGATTAGCAAACAGGCTCGCAATCAAGAAGGCTACAAAGGTATGCCACAATTTCCCCGAGACTGCTGCTCATTTGGGAGACAAGGCAGTTCATACCGGTTCGCCTATAAGACAGGAGCTTTTTGCCGGTGATAAATTAGTTGCACTTAACATGTGTCGATTTAGCGCTGGCAAGCCGGTCATTATGGTTACCGGCGGAAGCCTGGGTGCAGAAAATGTAAATAAATTAGTTAGGGCTGCTCTTCCTGAGTTGCTTAAAACCTTCCAGGTTGCCCACTTGTGTGGAAAAGGCAAGCTCGACGAATCACTCACAAATGTTGAAGGATACGCTCAGTTTGAATACATAAGCGATGAGATGAAGGATTTCTTTGCCATGGCCGATTTGATAATTTCAAGAGCCGGTGCAAATTCTATTTGTGAAATTAGTGCTTTGAACAAACCAAACATTTTAATTCCTTTATCTGCAAATGCCAGCCGTGGCGACCAGATTTTAAATGCAAAATCATATCAGAATCAGGGCTTCAGCGAGGTTTTAGATGAAGATGTCGCAACAAAGGATGATTTGATTGATGCAGTTATGAAGGTTTATCAAAATAAAGGTGATTATATTGATGCCATGTCAAAATCAGACGGCAATGGTGGCGTCAAAAAAATTGTAAGCCTGATTACAGAATTGACAAACTAGTTTTTAAAGCAGGAATATTCCTGCTTTTTTATTTTTATCACAATTTTATATAATAAATATGGTAATATATATTATTGAATACAATTTAGGAGGAATATATGAGATCTAAATTTTTATTATTACTTAGCGTTTGTACGTTCAGCCTATTACTCGCTGGATGTGGCAAATCATCACAGGAGCCTGTCACAAATGCAGCGGGCGAAGTAATTGATGTTGGAGACGAAAACACATACTCAGTATTAAAGGAAGTTGATTTTGAATCAAATATCCCTACTGAAACAGACAGAGTTAAGCACTCCCTAAAAATTGACAAACAAATTCAGGATATATTAGATGCTAAGACTTATACTTTTGAGACATTAGACGCTTCTAATGTTATAGTCAACGCTTACGGCAATTCTCCTTTAACTGCATTAGCTTTATTTGAAACAGATACAAAATGCAGTGTTACGGTCACAGTAAAAGGAAAAACTGAAGCAACTGACATTTCTTCATCTGTAGACAAGCCTACAACAACTCACAGAGTTCCTATCGTTGGTTTGTATCCAAACATGGAAAACACAGTCATTATTCAGCTTTTTGATGAAAACGGAAAGGAACTCAGTTCAAAAGAGTTAAAGATAAAAACCGATCCGCTTCCTACAACATTAAACGGAGCAGTAAAGGTATATAAGCACAATGCAACTTCTGCTTTTAAGTTGACAGAGGTTTCCGGCTTCCAGACTCCATATATTTATTCATTTGACGAGAACGGTGACGTTAGATGGTTCTTAAATGAAAAATATGGTTGCTATGGTTACTTCCCATTATCTAATGGACACTTTATTTGGATGGATGGCAACGATATGAACCAGACTCCGGAAAAGCCTCATTCACAAAATATGTATGAAACAGACTATTTGGGTCGTGTATACCAGATTTACTATGTAAAGAACGGATTACATCATGAAATTATAGAAAAAGAGGAAGGTGGAAATCTTCTTGTTGCAACCAGCAGTCTGGAAGATGAACATTTCGAAGAGACTATCCAGGAAATCAGCAGAGAATCAGGACAACCTGTCAAAACAGTTTATATGAAAGACATTTACGGAAAAGAAGCTGTAAGAGAGGGTGACTGGGCTCACATAAATACAATCAGTTATTATAAGAATGATGACAGCTTAGTAGTTTCAACAAGAAATGTTCATACTGTTGTTAAATTCAACTGGTCTACCGGCGACATCATCTGGACATTCGGTTCACCTACTGTGTGGGACGGTTCTTCTGTTGCTCAGCATTGTCTCAAGGCAACCGGCGACAACTTTGACTGGCAGTTCCAGCAGCACGCAGCTTATATCGTGGACAAGGATTTAGATAACAATCCTGATACTATTGAACTTGTAATGTTTGATAACCATTGGGATGATGACGCCCCAATTGATGCATTGACCGAAACAAAGGAATCTTTTGTAAGAATTTATAGCATTAACGAAAAAGAAGGAACAGCTTCACTGTTAAAGGAATACAAATCTGCGAAGTCAAGAATTACTTCAAACTGGCAGGCAGACTTTGATGCCGGCAGAGTATTTTCAATGAACGGCTACATCAAGTGGCGTAGCGAAAATGACGGTATGCATGGTATGTTCTACGAATATGATTATGATTCTGAAGAAGTGTTAAACCAATGGGGTACACCTTATACCTTCTACCGTGCTTACAGGATGGACATTGACATTAACTCCTGCAGCAGCAGCTTGGAATCACAGGTTAGAGACAATTATTTCTGTGGTGAATTAAACCAGCCAACCGATGCGAAGGAGCTGGCAGAAGAGCTTGAGAAAAACTCTGAATCAGAAACAATTATCACAAAGGCAAAGGATGTCACTATTCCAACAAAGCTACTTAAAGAATCAAAGGCATCTTATTCAATTCTTGGAAACATATTAAAGATAAATGCATATGATCATGCAGTTAAAAAAGTTGAGTTTGTAGGTAGAAGACATTACTACATTTTCAATTACGATTACGCCGGAAAAGGCTTGAAGAAGTTTAAGAAGCTATCATACAACCTCTCACTTAGCTTCCAGAACATGGAGCCGGATGAATATAAGATTGTAATTACTTACAAGAAAAAGAGATACGACTCCGGTCAGACTATAACAATCAAAAAATAATATTTTGAAATAAAGTCACAAGGTCTAGTGCAGCTTATCAATTTCAAAATGCACAGACTGAAGAAAAATAAAGGGATATATTTAAAACAATAGGCAGTTGTCCGAAAGTTTTTCGAGCATAGCTACTGCGTTCGGAGCTCTGTTTGAGCCCGGCAGGGCGAGTTTGCGAAGAACGCAGTTAATAAGCGGCGCAGAAAAACAAGGACAACAACGTGTTTTAAATATATCCCTTTATTAATTCAGTCTGTGTATTTTGAAATTATAAGATTTACTATAACCCTTTTAAATTAAAACAATTCTTTACTCTTTGAGATTATTTCATCTATTATCTTTTGGTCCGGTTCATTCGTTTTCCAATACATTATTTCCTCGTCTTTGCTGTATCTTGGAATTACGTGAATGTGGAAATGGAACACTGTCTGTCCGGCAGTTTCTCCATTGTTCTGCAAAATATTAATTCCGGCACATCCTGTCACTTCCTTAAGTACTGTTGCAACCTTTTTTGCGAGAACATATGCCCTTCCAACCAATTCCTCAGGCATCTCAAACACATTTGCATAGTGCTCCTTTGGAATGATGAGAACATGTCCATTTGTGGCCGGACTTGCGTCAAAAATCACTCTAAACTCTTCATTTTCAAATAATGTGTTTGTGTCAAAAATTCCGTTTGCTAATTTGCAAAAAATACAATTATCATCCATTGCTGTCTCCTCCTAAATAAATATTATTTCCTTGTGGCTTATATAATACAAAAGCGATTACAACACCAAAAGCGGCTCCTCCAAAGTGAGCCATCCAGTCGACGCCCTGCTCCATATTTCCAAATACCATTACAATAAATAAAAGTATAAGTCGTGCTGCTGAATTGTACCCTCTAACCTGACCTTCTTTAAAAAGCATCACAAGATACGCTCCAAACAATCCCATAATTGCTCCGGAGGCTCCTACTGAAACATGGTAGTCTCCTACCAGCATCTGAGGCAATGCTGAAATAAACGTTGCCCCCAAACCACATAAAAAGTATGTGATTATAAATTTAATTCGTCCATACACCGCTTCCATATATTTTCCCAGCGCTACCAGCATAATCATATTGCAAAGCAAGTGCTCTATGCCTGAATGCATAAATATATGTGTAATTACTCTATACCACTCTCCCTGCTCAATAACTGATGGCAAATACATTGCACCATGCTCTAATAAGAACATGGTGCTTTCCGTATCTCCGGTAGCTTCCTGATAGAAAAACACTACAGCATTTATCACTAATAAAATCACAGATATAATTGGCATATCCTGTCTTCGTGTATTCATCTTTTTCCACCTTCAAACATTATATAATTCTTTTGATAGAATTTCTGTTTTTAATATTAATTCCCGGTAAAGTTCTCTGGAATGCTCTTCTTCTAGCCTTCTTTTTGAGCTTTTCCCTAACCTTTTCGTGTCTGTCGTCCTCTGTTAAGAACTTCTTCTCATCTCTTTTATTCAACAGACGATTGTATCCATAGATAACATAGGTAAGCTTTTCGTTGTATTCCTCATAGAACCACTTATTCATCAGTGAGTGGAAATACAAATTTCTTATTGCAAAAATTGTATTTTCTATATCCTGCTCATTAATAAACTGATCAAACTCCTCTTTATCTTCAATTCTCTTTTTCTGAATACATACTTTCCAGCTTTTTTCTTTGTTATGAGAATAATCTTCCTCGATAATGCAATCATTCTTCTTTCCATGGAACATATAATCAACCAATATCTTGCTGATATCTGCCCTGTCATGCTTTGTGAATTTTTCAAAGTAATCCGTTGCATCATCATAATTTTCTTTTAACAGGTTCTCATTTGCAAGAAGGCTGCACATATCATCGATGTTATATACCTTCTGGAATGGCAGGTCTTTAATGTCAAAATAAACACCTCTGTCCTGCATATATTCTTCAAGGTCATACATAAACAGTACAATTGGCTTCCTTGTAATCGAGTAATCAAAGAAAATACTCGAATAGTCAGTAATCAATGCGTCAGCACTGTTTATAAACTCATAGTTTGGTATTTCAACCGGAAATCCCTTGATGTATTTGTATTTTGAATAATCAACTCCCGATGAAATATTTGGATGCAAATTAACATAGAGAAGATGATTTTCATCAAGCTGCTCCTCAAATCTGTCAAGAATCTCTTCTATGCCCTTAATAACCATGTGACCATAGCTGTTGTTCCCTCTCCAGGTTGGCATATATACATAGAACTTCTTATCTTCAAGACCAAGCTTTTGTCTAACTTCATTTCCCGCATTTTCATCCTTAAAAATTGCGTTTCTTGGATATCCTGCAATCAATGTCTTTTCTGTATAGAGCTTGTTCAGGTTATAATCCTCCATCATACAATCCTTTGTGAACTCATTTGGGAACAAAAGATATGTGCTCTGCAAAAAGTTATGCTGGATATTGTACATAGACTCAATACCCTTTTTCATATTTTTTCCTAATGTCTTAAGTGGCGTTCCATGCCATGTATTCATATAAATCTGCCCAGGTCTCTTCGTAAAACATCTTGGAAATGAAACATTGTTAATGAGGTACTTTGAGGTTGCCAATATCTTCATATATTTTTTAGTATTTAATGTAACTAATTTTACTTTAAGCTTATTTTCTTTTATGAATTTAAGATTATCTTCATAGCTGGCTCTAGTCGTCGTTACATACACTTTATATTTCTTTTCTTTTAGAATTTCCTTAAGCATGTAATAAGGAGAATCCGAAATGCTCTTTCCGTGGAAGGACTCAACAAGAACTCTTTTCTTTGAAACAAATCTTGTCTCGCAATATCTCACATACGCTCTCTTTAGTTCACTGTCAGGTTTATTTATATTTTCCTGGCGTTCAAAATAATTCTGCGTCCATTTAAATGGCATAATAGAAATAAACTTCCAGTAATTTCTCTTCTTATAAAGCTTGAGCATATTTACTCTGTGCTCAGGCAATTTGAATTTGTAGTTGCCTGGATTTTCTCTCCAATCAGGGAAGAACTCGTCGAGCAAGTCAAATGACTCATCCACAAGCTTTAACTGGTGCTTTCTGTCTTTATATTTTTCAAATTCTGCAAATCTAAAATATATATGTCTTAAATTAATTGTCAAAAGAGAATCTCTGCACTCATCAAATAAACCCAAATCCTTAAATCTCTGATTCAACAATTTGATGGATCTGATAATCAATGTTTTTGACTTGTTAAAGGCAGCTGTGATAGAACCTTCCCTCTCAACGATATAATAGTAAAGCTCCTCATTAACCTTTGATACCTTCTTTGCACAAGCCAAGAGCGGATACATTGTACATATATCTTCAAAAATATATCCCTTAGGGAATAAAATACCGGTTCTCTCGAGCAGTTCTCTTTTTACAAGCTTATTCCAAGCATAAGGCGCATTTATCTCTAAAATCTCAGGGCACTCCTTGATTGACTGATTATAATTTTCCATATTACCAATCTGTGCACTGTGCATTGTCTTGTTTGCATCATTTACCTTAAAATATCCACATACTACTACTTCTGAGTCTTCCTCTTTTGCCTTATTGTATAATTTTTCGTACATAGTTATATCTACATAGTCATCACTATCTACGAATGCAACATACTCACCTGTTGCATATGGTATTCCGTAATTTCTTGCATCAGACAATCCGCCATTTTCTTTTATATAGCCCTTTACTAAATCCGGATACTGTGCAACATATCTGTCAATTATTTCCTGACTGTTATCAGGACTTCCATCATTAATAACTAATATCTCGATATCCTGTAATGTCTGATTTACCAATGAATCAAGACATCTCTCGAGATAGTCTTCAACTCCATAAACAGGTACAATAATACTAACTTTCTTTTGCAAAACTAAATCTCCTTTTGATTTTGGTCACCATTTATTATAACTGATTCTCATTACTTTTTAAACCATTTCATTTAAATAGTAATACTCATTATTGCATAAAAATTCCATATTACCATTAATTGTATGTTGCAATTGTGATATAATAAAAATTATCGTGTGATAAACATAATTATGATAGGAGTAACCGTCTTGAATATATCAACAAAAAGTTTTTCTTTTGAAAAAATATATACAAATGAAAATGGACGAATTTATTATTGGGACAACGTGAAGACTCTGTTAATATTTTTTGTTGTTCTCGGCCATTTATTAATTCCTGTATTTAAGGATTCACGTGTACTTTCATATGTGTACTATTTTATATACTTTTTCCATATGCCGGCATTTGTTTTTGTATCAGGCTTTTTTTCAAAAAGCTATATGAAAAAGGGAGCCTCTAAAATCAACAGGCTTGCCGGTTATTTTCTACTATATATTGTATTTAAATTCATCGATTATGTAGCTGCTTATTTGATTTACGCAAACAAGCCTGTCTTGAATTTATTTTACGATATAGGTGCACCATGGTATTTGATGGCTATGTTTTTCTGGATGCTGATGCTTCCTATTTTTGATAAGCTGGGGGCGAAAATTTCAATTGTAGCATCTGTTATTGTTGCCCTTACTATTGGATTTTTCCCATCAATAGGAACATTTCTATCAGCTGCACGAGTGCTTAATTTCCTGCCATTCTTTTTGCTTGGTTATTTCTTTACAAAGGAAAATACCGAAAAATTATTTGCGAAGAAAAACAAAATCATCGCATGTGTTGTTCTTTTAGTTTTTGCAATTTTTATAATTACATGCACCGGTATCATTACAAAGTACGCAACTGTTTTGTATGGGCTTACTTCCTACAGTCTGTATCAGGTACCTAAACTCTACTACGGCGTATTTCTTAGATTTTTGTGGTACTGCATAAGCTTTATTGTTTCTTTTTCAGTGCTCTGCCTGATACCAAGATTCAAATTATCTGTTTCATATATCGGCAGCAGGACACTATCTATTTATATTTTGCATAGAGCTTTCAGAGATTTTCTTTTCCATTATGGTGTGTTCAAGCATTTCGATGATTGTGGATTGGAATTACTTGTGGTTTTGACAATCACTTCCATTATCCTTTGTCTAGTGTTGGCAAACAAATATGTATTCTTACCTTTCGAGAAAATAATGAAAATTACAAGATAGAATCTCGCTTGCGAGATTCTCGCGCCGAGCGCGGTCGCTTTTGCGACATAATTCCTTACGCGCGAGTGCGCATCCTTAGCGGAGCGTTATTGTATAATAGGAAATTCGAAGGAATTTCCTATTATACAATAATAAAGCGCGATTCATAACAAAATCGCGCTTTAACTATTTTCTTTTCTTTAATTGTTCCCGTATATATTTGAAGGTGGCTTCCTCACCCTTTTCTGCCAACATTACAAGAAGCTCTTCTATCTCGTCACTTGTTTCCGGATGAATATATCTGCTGCTTCGTCCTCCCTCAAAGTAGTTGAGAGAGTCCTTATCCGTGTATGATGCACCATTGTAGATTTTGCTTGCAGCAACTCTGTCACAAAACATCTCAATGACGTATTTATATGGCATTTTTATCGGTTCATTCTTATGACTGTGAATATTGTAATCAACCCAGTATTCAAAATGATGCTTGTTTCTTCCCTTATGATGAAGCCATGCTTTAGAATAACCAATTGCCTCTCTTTCACCCACATTTGGGCTCTTCGTTCCTGTATAATATCTTGCTCCCGGAATAAATTCTGTAGGTGAATATTTCGACAAATCATGTCTAAGCCCCTGCCACAAAATACCGGCTTTTGCACAATGCTTTATAACCGTATGTCTATGTTTAGTTATTGTCTTAAAATGTCCCCAAGCGTTCATCCTGTCTCCTTTTGTTTTAACTTTGATATTATATATCCGGCGTACTCTTTTACTATATCAATATCAGATACCTGATACAACATTCTTGCACCAACTGCATCCTCTATTTCATTGAACACCGCTTTACCTTTATCAAAAATAAAGTCTATTCCACCATAATCTATCGGAAAAACTTTAAGTATATTCTCAACCATAGTTTTTTCTTCTTGGTTCAGATTATAATTTTGAACATTTCCTCCAAGACTGAAATTGCTCTTAAAGCTCTTGTCGGACGTTCTTAAAACTGCTGCTCTTATTTTATTTCCAAGAATGTAGACTCGCACATCTTTTCCTAAGTCTGATGCGCACCTTTGCTTTATATACTCTTCGCTTCCTATTTCATTTAGAGCTTTTTTAAGATGTTCTTCATCTTCAATCATAAATACCTGATTGCCACCATGCCCCTCGCATCCTTTTAAAACGTATGGGAATGTAATCTGCTCATCTGCGTATGTCTCACCCTTGTATTCAAACTCCATAAAAGGTACCGTGCCCCGTAAGTAGTTGTATGTCCACGCCTTGTTGTTTGCAAGGCGCGTAACCTCTGCTCTGTTGAATACGGGAATCTGATGCAGCTCAAACGATTCTGATATTTTGTAGTCTCTGCTTCTGTTTAATGCAAAATCGGGCAACTCATTATAATTATATTGTTCAGAAATAACTAGCTCCAGTTCTATGTCATGCTGTTTAAACTCATTCTGAAGCATCTCTATAAATATTCTATTTTTATCAACGTCCTCTTTTGAATATATTATAAAGCCCCTCATCTACTCTCCTATTTTATTTAAAATATACTTAATTATACTATCAGCAACATTTACACCTGTGCAATCAAATATATTTTTGAAGTGAGCGTTTGAATTTACCTCGCATAGAATCGGCTCGCCATTTTCTCCAAACATAATATCAACACCTGCAAAATCAAGTCCCAGCTCCCTGCAGACTTTTTTTGCCATATCCTTCTGCTCCTCATTTGGCTCATATGCCTTCATCGTTCCACCATTTGTAATATTAGCCCGGAAATCATTTTCATTTGTGCGTTCCATAGCTGTAACTATCTCATCACCAACAACATGTATTCTAATGTCTCTGCCTTTAGATGTCTCAATCATCTCCTGCATTATAAAATCGCTGTGGCCAAAGCTCTTAATTATATCTAATGCCTGCTCAAAATCATCTGCTTTGTATACCTGTTCTCCAAAAGAGCCTTTGTTTTCTTTTATGATCATCGGATATCCTATAGTCTTTTCTACCTGAAGCAAAAACGTATAATCACTATTTTCTTTTGAAAATGTCATCGGTGCAGAAAACGTCTTTGGCATCTTTATGTCGGTGTTTTTTAATTTGATAAATGTTAAAGATTTGTCGTCGCATATCTCTATTGCATCTGCACTGTTAAATACTCTAAAGCCCTCTGCTTCTAACATTCGGGCAAGTCTTACATCCTTGTCCCAGAACAACACGAAGTCCGGTGTTACTTTCCAGTCTGTAGCTCCACTGCTAATGGGAAGAATTGAGTTTAACTGATCATTTGGAATTATTCTCATCTGACAATCCTGCTTATTAGCCGCATCAACTACCCATTTATATATTTCATCAAATTTTGGACTATTTAAATATCCATTTACTATCAACCATCCTGATTTCATAACTTCTCCATTTTCTTGATAACGTAAGAGAACGGTTAGGGCCCCCTTGCCTTAACCGTTCCGGACTGAAAAATATGTTAGTATACTTATGAGTCTTAGGAGAGACTCACCTTCCTACTACCAATAGGAAGTAATAAGTATTAGGTACTACTCTTATATTATATCAAATTTTTCTAAATGTTCAATAATTAATTGTGTATTATGCTTTAACTTTATTTTTTTTTATGATAGAATTACTTAAGATTTTAAATATTATATTTTAGGAGGGTACAATGGATAACTCAAATAAAAAGAACCTCACATATATTATCGGGTTTACATTAATTATAGTCGCTATTATCATCATAATTATTGCGGTTAAAAATCACAAATCAAACAATACTAATGATACAGCAGCTACTACAGTTGCTCCAATCTCAGTAGTAAAAGAGTCTGGTAATCAGGATGAGACAATTAAAGGAAAGCTTGAATTTAGAGACGTTAAATTTGGTACTTCTATCAAAAAGATTAAAGCCTACGAAGAAAAGCAGGACGATACTTTAGGCGAACCTTCACAGGCTGAATCAGAAGACGGATATACATATCTCAACTACTCTTTTAACAAGGACAAGGTTCCTTCATTCTGGGGAGCTCAGGTTGGAAGCGCTGAAACCGGTGCAATGTTAACATACGTATTTTATAACAAAAAGCTTATCGAAGTTCGTCTTCAGTATGGTAGCATTGGTACTTCAAATTATGCCGGTATCGTAAGCAGTATCACTGCAAAGTTTGGCAATGCAACATATAGTCGTGCATATTCAAACGGAAGCGAAGATACATGGTGGAAAACAGATAAGTATACTATGCAGGCATTGTCACAGGATGACCAGATTATGGTATATTACAGACAGAATAGATAATATTGAATCTTATATCAGAACCACACCTGAAAGGCGTGATTTGTTCTGAGTCTATAAGCATATAATATCGGCCGGCGTCTCAAGGCGCTGGCCTTCACTTTGTTCAATCCACAATGTTTTTGATCTCATTTTATGTAAACTTAACATATAGTGTGAAATCACAATAGGAGTACGCAATGGAAAAATTAAAAGTAGTTATAATGTTAATTCCTGTTATTTTACTTGTAATAGGGGGAGTTATTCATAATTCAAAAAAAAATTTTTTAAGTGTTAAAAATGAAATTATATTCGCAGTAATAATTGTAGCAATTTTGATTATCGTTGATATTATTGTGAATCTATTTAATTGACAACAATATAAAGTTATATATTTTTAGAGTCATGTGAAAGCTACATGACTCTAAATTTATAAGAGCATATATATCTCTCAATATTGGAATTTACAAAATATTTTTTCTAGAATAATATTTAGGCAAAATAGCATGAAATGCTGTTCTGCCCTTGTTGCGAAGCAGTAGATTGCGCTCCTCTAAACTGCTTTCTTATTATGCCAATCCCTTTTCTTCAATCCATTGATATAAGATAGGCTTTTCCTCTTTAATTCTTTTTGTTCTAATTTCAAACACAAGAATTGTCAACGCTGTAAATACTATTGTCAGAGCAACTAATACTGTCATTTCTAATCCTACGCTTCCCCCACCGGAAATTGCACTTCTAAACGCATCCACTGTATACGTAAACGGAACAAATTTGTGTATTACAGGAACCATCGGTCCTGATATTTCTACAGGATACGTTCCTGCCGAGCCTGCAAGCTGTATTACCATAAATACAAGCATCAGGAAGCTTCCGACCTTTCCAAGCAATACGTTAAAGAAATACATAATAGACATAAATGCTACGGATGTGGCAACAGCTATCAACAAAGTCAGTCCCATGTTTTCCGGATTAAAATCCAAAAATACATGCAATGCCAGAATAAGAGCTGCCGGCATCAACATTGATAATGGATATATAACTGCTGCTTTGCTTGCCCACCATGAAAATCCACTCTTAAGCTTTCCTCTGTATTTTGTGAGAGGATACATAAGACAAAACGCCAGACTTCCTACCCACAAACCAACTGTCATCATATAAGCCGCCATTGCGTGGCCATTGTTTTCTACCTTTGTAATCGTCTCACTTTTTGTTTCTACCGGTTCTGAAAACATATCAAGGGTATCGTCATTTGCCTTGTTTTCTTTTACTTTCTCTGCTCCGTTGCTTAATCCTGTTTTTAATGTATCTGTTCCCTCAGACAAATCATTAAGGCCTTTTCCCAATGTGGAGGAGCCATCGCTAAGCTTGCCGGCTCCGTCCGCTATCTGTCCGGCACCTTGTGTCAATTGCTTTGCTCCATTGCTTAGTTTTTCGTTATTTGAAACTAATGTGCTAAGTCCTTTGTTTAATTTATCTACACCTTTTGTATAGCTCTTTACCCCTGATACAAGACCATTTTTTCCACTTACTCCCTTGTCAAGTGTTGTGATTCCCGCCTTTAGAGTTGACATTCCCTCTATCAAACCGGTTTTTCCATTCTTAGCCTTTGTCTGCGTGAGTCCCTCCTGCACATCCTGCAATCCGCCCAGCAACGTTTTAATCGTACCGGACGAAGCCGGTAACAGCTGATTTGATGCTGTTGCAAGCTGTTCAATTGATTTTTTAAGCTCATTTACCTGATCTGTCAATCCGCTATTATTCACTGCTGTAAGTGTGTTGCCTGCCGATGTCAATTCACTTCCTGCTGATGAAA
>CAZWAG010000002.1:0-49175 GCA_964631845.1 uncultured Eubacterium sp. | reverse complement strand
TTCACTGCTGTAAGTGTGTTGCCTGCCGATGTCAATTCACTTCCTGCTGATGAAATACTTGTTGCGGCAGAAAGAACCTCTCCAAGCGCGGTAGCTTTATCTGACATATCTGAAGGATTGTAAAGCATATCCATAGCCTTTTTTAATGTAGCCTTAGCTGTCGCATCGTCTGTCTGTGCATACAAGGTAGCTATAACACCATATGCTTTTGTTATATTCTCTCCTGCTCCACCTAATTGACCGGAGGATGCATAATCCCCTACAAGACTTCCTGCTGCTTTCCCAATATCTTCTCCAGCCTTTTTAACATTTCCACCGACACCAGCCAGCGAATTTGTCAATCCATCTAAACTAATTCCCTTGTTATCTTTTCCATCCCCATTTACTGCTGTATTTAGCTTCTGTATATTTGTATTCATTGTGCCCAGAGATGTTGCAGCAAAATTAATCTGTTCGACATTATCTTTTGTCAAAGATTTGTTCAGTGAATTTTTGACTTGATTTAGTCCCGTAAGAAGCTCCGTGCTTCCTGAAGACAACTGTTTGACACCCTTTGAAACACTATTTGTTCCACTATTTAGCTTTTTATTATTTGATACAAGTTGTTTTGAGCCTTTCTTTGCGCTATAGACCCCATTAAGATAATCTGATAAACCTTCCTGCAATGTTACGCTTCCTTCCCTAAATGTGAGAGTGCTGTCTGCAAGAGTTTTCAGGTTAGTTTTTATCTTATTATTTCCTTTAATTATTTTCTTCTCGCCCTTGGCAAGCTTATCCGTTCCATCTACCGCATCATCAAAGCCTTCTGCGACTTCGTCCAAGCTGTCAAACATTGTCTCTGCATATGTTCTTGTGACCTCTGCTGTAATGCTCTTTCTTACTTCTTTAATCGCACTTTCGGTCATTTTCATTGCTATATAATTTTTGCCCGGATTTGTCTCATACTTTAATTCCATTTTTTGAGGTTTGTCATTCATTAATGTAGTAGCGTTCTCTGAAAAGTTTTTCGGAATCGTGATTACCATATAGTATGTTCCGTTTTCCAAACCTTTCTCTGCCACTTTTGAATTGACTATATTAAATGCCATCGAATCATTTTCTTCCAGTGATTCTGACAAGGTTTTTCCTATGTTTAATGTCTTATCATTGTATGTAACTTCCTTGTCCTCATTTACCACTGCAACCGGCAAATTTTCTGTCTCACCATATGGGTCCCACATAGATGCGAGGAAAAAACCTGCATAAATTGCCGGAATAAGAGCAATCACTATAACTACGAATAATAACAGCTTGTTTTTTAATAATGACTTCCATTCTTCTTTAATCATAATGCGCCTCCTATAACTTATTGTTCAAAATATCACAGCTACATCTGATGTACAATGGACAGCTTTTTTGATTTCTGTGGCATATTACACACTATTTGGTATGCGTGTGTAATAAATTTAAAATTTAACAATTTTTTAACATTTTTATTCTACATTTTGTGTATATAATGTAATTGTATTAAGCTACAGGGAGGATTATGTTATGAACACTATAGTTCCTTTTAATTTTGATGGATTTGACCGTAGAAAGAAAAAAACTCATATAGCCATTCAGAATGCGTTTATTGAATTATTAGAAGAGAAACAGATTAACGATATTACTGTCAGCGAATTGACTAAACGAGCCGATGTAAATCGAAAAACATTTTATAATAATTATAATTCCATCACTGATGTTTTTAATGAAATTCAAAATAACTTATTTACATATGTTTTTAATCAGTTACCGGAAAATGTAACTATAAATAATAAAATTGAAATATATCAGCTTCTTTATAATCTTAACAAATCTTTTGAACCTCATAAAAAATTGTTTACTCAATTATCCACTAAAGCTGACCGTTCTTTGATGATTGACTTGATGCATAAACATTTGATGCCTTACATTACAAAATGCCTCAAGGTTTATAAAATCGATGAGGCTGTTATCCCTTATGTGGGAGATTTTATATTGTTTGGATTGTCCGGCATTTATAATCAATGGGCTGAGGATGCCACATTGACAATTGAGCATCTATCATTGCTTTCCTATAATTTGATAATATCGGCGCTAAAGCTTGACAACTATTCGGATATTGTTGTGGAGTAGGATAGTGTGGGGCATTGACACACTATTCTATTGTAAAAGATAACGTATTTTACTCGTACTCATACAAATATAAATCATCTAAATTTGGTTGTCTCAGTTCACATTGATTTATGCATCCAACAGTCTTCTCAATATCCTTTTTTAATAGTTCAGGTTGCATTTTCACATCTGTAACTATTCTGACTATTACTTTGTTGTTATTTCGGTGAATTGAGCTTATCTTTATACTATCTTTTATTTTATTATATTGTTCTTTATCAATGACTAGCTCAAACACCTGTCCATATATTTCTTTATTCAATCTTTCCGGAGTGTTATATCCTATAAGCTCTCCTTTTTTTATCATAATAATCTTGTCCGCAATAAATTCAATATCTGATACAATATGCGTTGCAACAATGACCGTCTTATCCATTCCAACATTTGATATCAGATTTCTAATACGTATACGCTCCTTTGGATCTAACCCCGCTGTTGGTTCATCCAAAATCAAAAGTTCTGGATTGTTTAATAATGCCTGTGCCAGTAAAAGTCTTTGTTTCATTCCTCCCGAAAAACCACCTATTTTTTCAGATGTTTTTTCTTGCAAATTAACCAATTCTAAAACTTCAGGAATTCTTTTTTTTGCCTCTTTCTTTTTCATTCCTTTTAATGCTGCCATATAATCAAGGAAACGATATGCTGTAAAATTATCATACATTTGCTGCTGCTGTGGCATAAATCCTATTTTTGATAAATATGTTGTTACATCCTTATCTATTGGAGTTCCATCGACATATATTTGCCCACTAGTAGCTTTAATGTTATTTACCAGTATGTTAAACAATGTACTTTTTCCCGCTCCGTTAGGTCCCAACAAACCATATATCCCTGTTTCTATGTCCAATGTCAAATTATTTATTGCTTTGTTGTCCCCATATATTTTTGTTAAATTTTTTATTTCTAATTTCATATTCATTTCCCTATTTTACAAAATTTATTTCGTCCACTGACAAATATCCATATCATTCCTAATGCAGTAATAATAAGGTTTAACACAATATATCCATTCACATGCAGCACGGTTCGATTCAATACCAGTAAAGGAACGAACAGAACGCTATACATTTTACCAAATCCAAGGAATATTGGAACGGAAAGCAATACAACCGCTCCAACACACGATACAATTGCTGATACTAGTGTCTTGCTGTATGCAGATATACTTAATATTGTAATTGCTAAAAATATTACACATAATAATTTTAGTACAATTTCAAATAATAAAAATTGATGTACACTTAATTTCAATGGAAAATTATAATATTCTTTAATGCTCTGTATCGGTGCAATGGTTGCCTTATATCCTAAATTATTTATTACATAGTAATACCGAGGTGCATATACTGCAGCAAACACCAACACTCCTGATGTGCAGGCCGATATAATCTTTTTATTCCAAAGAGCTTTCCTACCTAATTTGGTTGAAGAAAACAGAATGTCTAATTTCTTTTCTTTATCTATAACAATCATAGGTATAATAATCATTACCAGTAACGAAAGCATAAGTAATCCATCTTTAAATTCTGTTAAAGTATCATCCATATAAAATATTTTTCTATATGCTTTTTCGTTCAAGAACCAGCCTTTTATTTTTTTATTATTTTCAAGTTTTGTCAGATACTCTCTTTGTTCAAGCAACTGTTCAAAGGCTTCCATTTCACTTTTATGGGCATTATATTCTGATTGAATAGTTTCATAGCCCATCTCTGTTATCTTTCCACTATTCAAAGCAGCTTCGGCATCTATCAGTTCCTGTTCAAATTTATCGAATTTGCTTTCTTCTTTTTTAATAAGACTTTCGGCTTTAGAATCATTTGTTCCATTTATTTTTTCGACATATATATTATAAAAATGGTCTACCGCATCATTATAAACCGTAATATTCTTATATGTAAAAATCTGAATTATAGCTACAGCAATTATCATTAATATAATTTTGTTATTAATTAATGTCTTGTATAATTCATGACAACAAAGAGAATGGTTTGTTTGCATCTTAAATATTGATAGTCTCTTTGCTTTCCTGTCTTTTATAGGTTTATTAAAAACAACTATGTTGATTGTAACTGCAAATATAATCAAAAAGGCTATCTCAAAAGCAATTCCTCTTCCATACGGAATAGGATTGTTAAAAATATTCAAATTTGTATATCCCTTTGTATAGTCCTGCACGTTCAATATCGAGCATATATTAAAATATTTTAATATGCTAATATTAGAAAATTCCCCAATTGAAACATAAAGAATATACTCTATAAAAATTACAATTGAGTAAGCTATACAAGTCGAGATAGTATTCTTAAATATATTGCAAACAATATATGCTATAAACATAAAGACACAAATGCCCACTATTTTTAAAATTACAAATAGCAAAATATATTGTAGAATATTTACCTTTAACGTCGATGCAAAGAAACCATTTACGGACTGAATTGGAGCTTTCAAACTCCCTGTTCCATATAATAATGAATTTATTACAAAGGTTTCGACATATATTACGATAGATAAAACAGAAACAAATATAATACCCGCTATTTGTTTAGACAGTATTTGTTTTGTCCTGCCATTTACATTCGCTTTTTGTAACTTTATCATTCCACTTTCTTTTTCTCTTGTTAAAAGAATAATTGTCAAAAGTAAAACAATAAATATTAGGAAAATGTCCTGCATCCCAATGCTTGTGCTTTTTTCAATGGCCACATAGTTTCCATACACAAGTTTAACCTGCGCCATATTTTTCTTGATATATTCCTTTTTTATTGCCTCTTTATTTTTAGTTGCAAAGGATTCTTTACTATATAATAAGCTGTTTAACCCTTTTTCATCAGAATGAGTTATTGAATCTATGTAATCATCAAATTCATTAATTTGATTAAGATAATTCAAAGCCTTCTCGTACTCATCTATTATCTTTTCGTCTTCATAATTATCTTTTAATATTGAAATTGTACTCTCTAAATAATTTTTTCTATCTGCCTCTTTAATGTCTAAAGTTTCTTTTATTATGTTTTCATACGATTCTTTTGGCAACTGCTGTTGTTCATATGCCAAATATATGCCATTAAATATACAAAAAAACACTATGAAGCATATTATGCTTTTTTGCGTAATTATTTTGTACAATTCATTTCTAATCATTAGTTTTCTACTCTCCCTCAGATAATGTTGTTTTTAGTAAAACACCATTTCCTTTTCCGTTCCAAAAATCATTCTTGCTTATACTATACAGATTTTCTTCCTCATCCAAATAAAATATATATTTTGAATTCTCTCCAGCATATTCTGTAACAATATTTATGTTGAGTTTTCTTATTTCACATTTGCCATCTGATTCATTGTACTTTCCTACCTTTTGAGAATCTAATAGTGTATATATTATATTTCCATCTATGTATCTGACATCTCCTGCATTTACGTCTATCTCTTTTATCTCATTGCTTTTAATATCGTAATAGTATTTTCCGCTCTTATTATTTACTACTCCTCCAAACAAAACAAACCTGTTATTACCATACGATACACTTGCATCTTGGAGCATATTAGAATCTAATTTTAATTCAGAGACATTACCTTTTTCTAAAGAATAAACATATATTTTGTCATTATATCCTAACGCCTTAAAATAGTCTTCTTCGCTATATTTTGATAAAAAAGCACTTTCCATAGCCTGATAGCTATCATATTCTTCATCTAGATAATCCGATAATGCCAACAAGCTTTTTTTTCTATAATATCTTTCTATAAAAAGATATCCTTCATCATAATACATTCTTGGTATTACATCATCATACGCTTCCGGAAATTCTATTAAAACACTTGCATTGCCACTTTCACAATCAAATCCGTATATAACATTCTTTTTTCTTTCCGCATTATACATATATTCTTCGTCATTACTATAATCATCTTTATCGTCTACATAATAAGTCTCTACAACATCAATATATATTTGATTATTTGCCATAAAAGAATATTCTGTATATGAAGAGCCATCAATTTTTTCTAAATTTATGCTAGATATTACTTTTCTGTCACTTCCATCTGTGTTTGCCTTATGCACTTCTATCCTGTTATCATCTGTTTTTATGACAACATACAAATATCCTCCATATACAAAAGCACTCTGGCAGCTTCCCTCAAAATGTGCCTGGCATTGAGAATCATGATGCTTACAGTTATTTTTGCTGCATGCGTATATTGAATCTGCTGTTTTGGGATCTCTATATTTAATATATTCGCCATCTAACTCGACTATTGCCTCATCACCATATGACATCTTGCTATTCGTATCCCATAGTATAGCTTTCTGATCATATGTATTTTTATCGTCAAGCTGTCCAATTGTAATATCACCATTAATTTTTTTAGTTTCGTTCTCATCCTTTTTCTCACAACCACTAAAACATATTATAGTGCATAAGAAAAGGAATAAAATTATTGTCTTTTTCATAACTCCCTCTTATCATAAAAGTATGGTGGCATTACACCACCATACTTAATATTTGTAAATTATTTTTTATAATAAATCAAATTGCTACCTATAATTGAATATGTATCACAGGCTCCTTTATATCTAACATCATTACTAGTATATGTCTTTGCCCTAAACATTCCATTATCAGAGTACACTTTTGTTGAAATACCATATGATACTAATCCTTTATTGTCATATTTGGACGCCAGTAACATTCCGCTACTTTTTGTTCCTGATTCAGAGTATTTAGAACCAGAAGCTTTATAACAAATAGCAGCCCACAAATATTTATTCTTACCATCACTAGTCTTATAATTGTTAGAATTAACTACGTTTATTCGAGCTTGAATATATCTATCTCCATCCATATATAACTTAGATGTTCCCTGAGAATGTGATAATGAAGCTGACTTTTTTAAATCCCAATCACGAGTATCGGCACTTACAGTTGTTCCTGTGAAAATTGTAGCCATAGCTAATGCGATAGCTACTGATTTTCTAATTAAATTTTTCTTTCTCATTTCTTCTCCTTCTCTTAATATATAAATATACATTAGATTGACTATAAAATATTTCTGCTATTATCATCGCAAAATAAATTTTTATTTTATTACCAACCCCATACTTATTTATATAATATTTTTATCAGAGATATCTCCCTTACGTATATACTTTTTAATTATCTAGATATTTTTATAATACTCGTTTTATCATTTTTGTAAATATTTTAAACATAAACGTTGTTTTTTTCTACTCAAACGTTAAAAACATAAACATATTTTTACATGGCAGCAAACTTTTTCTTTGTTGCAATATATCTTTTTTTCGTTTCAGTGTATTTTCTAACACTAATATATGCCTTTTTATCCCCTAAAAAGTATACAAACTTTTTATCTATATGTTCTGCCAAACTCAAATTAACCAAGAAAGATTTATGACACTGAAAAAAACCGTACTCTTTAAGTTTTGTTTCTAATTCACTAATTTTGTCACTGCATTCATAACTTTTGTCCTTCGTTTGTATAATGCAACCTCTCCCTTTAGTTTCTATATACAAAATATCCTTAACCAAAATATTTTTTGTCTCATTTCCACTTATTCCCGTCAATGAAAAACTATTTTTTCTATTTATGTCTCTTATTCTTTCAAAAGCTTCTTTTAATTCATCCTGCATTTTGGTTTTGTCCACATACCGGAATGCATCCACCAGATACCCTTTTCTTGCACAGTCCAGATGGGTTGTCAAAATTATAATAACGCTTTCTGAATGCTCTGCCTTATAGCTTATTATTGTTTCGAAACCATCCATTTCCGGCATATCTATATCCATTAACACAACATCATACTCCGTATTTCTTTTTAAGAACTCAACCCCTGAATTAAACTCTTCTATTTCATCTGATTTTTCAATAAAACTTTTCACTACTTCTGACGCCAGCGTTCTCCATTTCTGCTCATCATCTACTATTGCTATTTTCATTATTTATGTCCTCTTTGTCATTCTTTAATGTTATGGAAACAATAAACTTTTCGTCCACAATTTCTATATCCATCAGGCCTTTACAATCTGCAACGCTATCCTCTACATTTTTTATACCCCAACCATGATATTGTTTTTCATTTTTTGTGGTCTGCAATATATTCTTATCTAAATACTTATCATTACAGTAATAATTTCCAATTTCAACAATTATTTCTTTGCTCGTATATTGGCAAACAACCCACACTTCCCTTTTCGTGGTTTTATCTGCCGCCTCTATTGCATTATTTAGAAGATTAAAAAATATTGTACATAAATTATATGCACTGATATTACATTGTGATGGGAAATGACCAGTTACCTGCATTTTGATTTTTTTACTCTCTGCTTCCGCATGAGCTTTATTTAATACAGCATTAACAATATCATTCCCCACATTAATGATACTTCCTAGATTATCCACTTTTCCTATAATATCTTGAAAATACTCCTCAAACTCTTTGTCTCTTCCCTCTTGCTTTAATTTATTTAAGAAATAAAGATGTCCTCTTATATCATGCCTAAATTTTTTTGTTTCCTTTTCTCTTTCATTTAAATATTCATATTGCTTTACCTGTTCCTCCAGATATTGCTTAATTATTAATTCTTTTTCTTTGTATTTGTCTCTTGAAACTATTAATAGCATTACTGATGCCATTTCTATAAACATTCCAACTGTTACGGCTATAAATATGACAATATAAATAAACCTATTGTTATATGCCTTTTCTTCTAAAGTAACACGTGCCATCAACGCTAGTATTCCAAAATTTGCTAATAAATTAACAGTAAATAAAACCAGAAATTTTGTGCTAATATTTTTTATTCCCTCATCTGTGTTTTTTTTCAACACCACACTAACAATATATATAACTCCCAGTGAAAATACCGCTACGCAAATATTCTCTATTGAATCATTATTATAATTTAAAACCGTACTTACTGTATCAACTAATAATGTTGTTATAATCTCAATGAGTTCTACAATCATAGATACCCCTATAGCGCATACTACAATCTTTTTCCAACTTTCTAAATAACATATTTGTATAATTGTTCCGATGCATAGCAAATAGATTATTAAAGCTATTGTTTGATTTTCTATTCTATTAATAATTAGCGAACTAATAACAGTTACTATCAATATTTTTAGGTATCTATACTTATCGTCTTTATTTTCTCTAAATTTCAAATATCCTTTACATATCAATAATATCCCTATTACATGAATAACATCAGCAACAGTACTCCACAGCATACTCATTTTTACCCTCCTAAATTGCAAAGTATGCTTTATTATAACATATTTTGCAATTTAAGAGTTACCTTATAATCATCTCCATCACAAAACTAATGGATTGATGTTCATTCTAAAAGTTTAAAGAAAACTAATAAACCATTTATACCATCTTTCAACCAAAGGTTTATACTTTCCGTATATACTTTTGTATTGTCCAGACAACTGATAGGATACCCTTTTTTAATTTTCTGTAAATAGTTTTTGCACCAACGTTGTTTTATTTTACATAAACGTTCCTTTTTAGGTCAGTTCATCATTTTATTGATACGGTATTCGCCAATGACTATCACTACTCCACTCAAAGCCCTAAGGCATTTTATATCTATTTATTATAGCTTATTTATGTCACAAAAAACCACGCACTCCCCTTATTTATCGGGGGGTGCGTGGAATATGAAACTTTATAAAATTTTATAATAAAATGTAGAAGGTTTAGGAATTTGTGGGAAGGATTTTATGTTTATAATATTTTCCTACTATCACAATACTATTTTTCACAATACTATTTTTAATCAATTTTAATAAATAGATATAAAAAAGAATATTTCTTTCTTTTAATATCTTTAAATATTTTACTTATGGCTGAATTATCTAAATGTCCTTTCTTCAAGTTGTAATAACTCTTCATTAAAGCAATATATCCACTTGTAATTGCGCATGCTTCGCTTGTTCCGCTATAACAGCCTTTAATCATTTTTTATAATACAACGAATATTTTTTAATTTATTATAATTTTTAAAATAAATAATAGATGTTAATACAGTAACAAAAAGTAAAAACAGTAAAAATACGTTTCTTTTTTCAAAAATAATTTTATCATTCTAAAATTCCTTAGACTTATTTAAGAGTAAGTAAAATATTAGCAGTGTATATACCAACCAGCATAAAAATAATTAATGCAATTAAAACACTTATTATTATAGCTATTTTTGTGACTTTACTTTTTTGACGTGATAATTTAATTGCAATTATTATAAGTAAAAAAGGAAGTACTAAACCTGATATTTTGCCAATTATTTCAACCATTTTTCTTCTCCTTCAAATAACTATTTGTTGAAAAATCCCCAACTGCTTTTAGTATTGCAAATGTCTTGCAAATATAGCTAGCTGATTATATATTTTTCCTAAAATAATGTCAATGTTTTGTGTTAAGTTTTCAATAACGGTTAAAAAATCATTTCCACATATAGTGTTTACTTTTGTAAAATAATCATATAATATTATTACACAGAGATATTTCTCTAAGCCTATGATTTCAAAATATATGTTGAAATTATTTTGAAGGAGGAATGCAAGCGGTTGTGTATGAACCGGTTTCAACTATGTCTTTAGGCAACAAAATACACATATAATTTAATTATTAAAACTCGCACCATTTATTGATGCGAGTTTTTTATTTATTTTATATTGTTGAAAAATGCTCAAGGGATATTTACAAAAGCTCACAAGTATGTGCTGATTATAAACTACCAACATTGAAGCTTTATATGCATACTATGGTATACAAATTAGCATTGCGTTTATTTACAATGATTTTTACCTTGTTACGTCAATGTTAGATAGTCCGTAATTTATTAGTTTCTCCTATCTTCCTACGTCATAAATAATAATATTTGAATCTGTACCATACTCATCAATAAGTTCATCAACATCTTTATCGCTTACATCGCCTTTTGCTGACGGTAATACTGATATTCCATTTTTTACTGACACTGGCTCTCCATAGTCTGTTTCTAGCGACTTTGAAATTCCTAAGTGAAAAATCTTAGGAATGGAAAATCCGCCTACTATTAGCACAATCAAAAATGCTAACGTAACCTTTGTTATTAATTTTTTCTTCGCACTTTTCACCTCATATCCTCCTCTAGATATACTAAAGAAAACAAACTAAGAATGGCCTTTTTTACTTTTGTTTATCAGAGGGTTCGTGGAATATGAAACTTTATGAAAATTTATAACAAAATGTAAAAAAGTATAGGATTTGTGGTAAGTAATTTAGATTGTTATCTAATTTAAATCATTACACTGCTTCCACTGTTGTATCATATGGAAAACTATCCTCATATATTGTTTCTGGGGCAATATCGATTTGTCCATCCAACCATGTTATTACGCCATGAAAAATATTAAGTTTTTGAAATACTTCATCATTTTTCAATGGTTCAAAAGCTTTTCCTTGTAATTGTGTTGTATCATACAACCTTTTCTCTCCAGTTGTAAATGTAACCAGAAGCATTCCTCCTCTAAGTGGTTTTGCTTCTTTTATCTTTATATCCTTTGCGTCATTTCCTGCGTAACATATACCATCTATAATATACATAATCACACCTCCTAAGCTACATTGGAGCAATTTTATTAAAGTGTTCTCCTTTTACAGCTAAATTCCAAGCTGTATATGCTTCTTCCTCATGGAATGCCAACCAACCTACTACCATTTTTAGTTGCTTGTGTGGTAATGAACCTGCTAATAATTCTCCATCTATACCAATTGCAGCTTCATAATCTCCATAATATACGTGAACATGTGGCTTATTATGTTGCTTTGTGTCCATGAACAACATATAAATAACCATCCCTCCAAATCTACTTAACTCTGGCATACATAAAGTCCTTTCTTAAATTACACTCTCTTCTTCTTATTCTATATATTATCACAAAAATATTAATAAATACACTTCCTGCTATAATAAAACCATTCCCAAAAGAAATAAGGCAATGGTTATTGGAAATATATCTAATGAATCCGATTTCTTTTTATAAATTTTTTTCGTGTTCTACTGGTACCTTCAGTAGAATTATACCAAAAAATTAAACTATTAACACCGTCTTTTTAAGCAGGAGACTCAATTCGCACCTACGGTACTAATTCTCACTTCACGGCATTCGCCTTGATTGATTCACTTTAATGAGTCACTGACAGCTCGAATTCGCACCTTTGGTGCTACTTCTCGCTGATGCGGCATTCGCCGCATAAAATAAAAAGAAAAGAATTCGTCATGAAAGCAAGCTTTCTTCCAAATTCTTTTCTTTCCATTTTACGTGACTCATTGCTTACGCACAAAAAAAGTACCACCCCAGGCAATTTAATGTCCGAAACGGTACCCGCGTGCGCCTCCAGGGGCTCGAACCCTGCACACCCTGATTAAGAGTCAGGTGCTCTACCAAATGAGCTAGAGGCGCATTTTATTTAGCACTCTTTGCTGAATGCCTTGCTATTATATAACAGTTTTGAAACAATTTCAAGATATATTTACAAAAAATTATAATTTTTTTCTTTTATTATTAATATTCGATTTATTACTTATTATTATACAATTTATTTTTTTATTAATCTTGTTATTATTTTTATTTGCTTTATACTATTATTGTGTGGGATTATTCTATAGAATCTTTACTATATACCACTCATGGATTTCTTTGTTTTTACACGCTTGAAATCTTTGACACTTTTTATTATTTAGGAGTTTTTTATGGAAGATAAAAATAAATTTACCGCTAGCAGCAAGTATTTTACTATATCGATTTATACCGTGCTTACTTTTTTGGTTATTTGCCTGATTATTAAGGCAGTTTTTTTCTGGGGCTCAACTTCTGCTTTTATCAACAACATGCTTTCAGCCCTTTCGCCATTCTTCCTTGGTATTTTGATTGCGTTTCTAATTAACCCTCTGGTTTCATGGATTCGACACACTGTACTTTCTAAATGGCTTCATATTAATAATCAGGGACTTTGCAAATTACTGGCAATTGTTATTTCTTATGTCACTGTTTTATTTGTTATTATTATCGGACTTATTTATATAATTCCGGAAATTATTAACAGCCTTCAGCTTCTCTTGATGCAGATGCCTGAGTGGGCTGAGTCAATCACTAAGTTTGTTACTGATTTGGCACATAAGTATCCTAACATTGATTTTGAATATTTACTTAATAATATAAGCAAGGCTGATTCCACTTTGCAGAGCACTCTGCAGAAATTTATCAGCAACATTACAACTACTATTGTGTTGACCGGTGTCAGCATTGTAAAATTTGCGTTCAATTTTATTGTCGCAATTATTGTTTCCTGTTACCTTCTTATTGATAAGAATATGCAGGGTCGAAGCTTGAAGCGCACTTTATACGCGTTTGTTCCAAAGCAGAAAGCTGATACAATTTCGAAGGTTGTTAGAAGAGCTATTACTATTTTCAGTAATTTCTTTGATGGCAAAATGATTGACTCACTTATTATCGGAATCCTTTGCTTCTTCCTGATGCTCATTATCAGTTTATTTAATGTACCCGGTTTCTCAAGCTGCGCATTGCTTGTGAGCATTATTGTATGTGTTACAAATATGATTCCTTACTTTGGACCTTTCATCGGTGGTATTCCAAGCGCTTTATTGCTTTGTATTTATTCACCAAAGAGTGCTATTATCTTTACAATACTTATTATTGTGCTGCAGCAGTTAGACGGAAATGTTATCGGCCCAAAGATTTTGGGAGAATCTACAGGACTTCGTCCATTGTGGATTATATTTGCTATCACTGTAGGAGGATGGCTCGGAGGAGTTATAGGTATGCTTTTGGGTGTTCCTTGTGTAGCTACAGTTTCCGGATTACTTGGAGACGCAGTAGACAAACGTTTAGAAGAAAAGAATATTTATTTACCGGTTGTTGAAAATGAAAAGGTTAGACAAAAAGAAAAAGCAAAGCCCGGTTTTTTTGACAAGCTAAATAGTAAAATAAAATAATTATATATAATAAAGAAGCTTCTGACTAATCATCAAAATCAGAAGCTTCTATTTTTCTATCTTTTTGCTATTAATTTGTGAATTGGGTTTCCCATAGAAGAAAACTTACTTTCATATTCTGTCATTACATTTCCCTCTCCCAGCTTCTCGTCATTGTGCAAATCCCATGTGTTAGCTATGAGCTGCCATCCTGCCTCCGGAACCTGCTCTAATGAAAATTCAAAGAGTTGATCATTATCAGTTTTAAATTCTACAACTCCATCTTTCTTGAGAATCACATCATATCGGTCAAAAAACTGTTTAGATGTAAGTCGTCTCTTTGCATGGCGGTCCTTTGGCCAAGGATCTGAAAAGTTCAAATAGATTCTATCTACCTCACCCTCCGCAAACACATCTTCTATGTACTCAGCTTCCATTCTGATGAATTTGAGATTGTTTATTTCTTTATCTTCACATTTTTCAATTGCTCTAATAAGAACACTTGAATATTTTTCAATTCCTACATAATTAATATCCGGATTCTGCTCGGCAAGAGTTGTTATAAATTTTCCTTTTCCCATACCTATTTCTATACGTATTGGATTGTTGTTTCCAAATATTTTATTCCATTTTCCTTTATTCTCAGTTGGCTCGTTTACTGAAAGTGGGCTGTCTGCTATCGCTTCCCTTGACCCCGGTACATTTCTCAATCTCATTTCATTGCCCTCTCCTTGTTAAATTATCTTTTGCTAGTTTACGATATATTTTTTTATTAATCAAGCATAGACCGAGTAGCTTTTACATAAAATAGTTGAATAAGGTTTTTTATTTATACAATTTGCTAATAAAATGTAGAACTTTTTTTTATAATATTGTTTTTTTCAAAAAAAGTGGTAAAGTTATAGACAGTGAAATGCCAAAGACGGTGTATTAGTACTCCACGCTTGGTTTTACAACCTCGGTTGGGAATACCGGGGCTTTTATTTTATAAGGAGGTTGCATATGAGTCAGGATATTAATACTATTATTGACCAGCTTGCAGAGATTGACTCTGCGTCAGCAAAGATTATGCAAAAATCTCAGGTTGAGAAAACAAAGTATTCTGAAATGATTACAGAAAAGAAGCACGCTTTTAACGATGAGTTGGAAGCACAAATCAACTCTGCAGTTGAGGAATACAAAAAATCTATAGAGCAGGAAAACCAGGTTCTTCTCGAAAAAAGTAAAGAAGACTGTCAAAAAGCTCTTTCCCAATTGGATAAAAATTTTGACCAAAATGGTGAAGCCTGGGTCACAGAAATATTTAATAATATTGTAAAGGAGTGATTGCATGACTAGCGGAAAGCTTACAGCCTATAGTGGTCTTACGACAAAGATTCGGGCTATGAAGAAACAACTGCTTACTCCTGCACAATTTGAAGAGATTGCTCATTTCACATCCGTAGCTGAATTGATTAGCTACCTACAGACATTTCCGTCTTATGCGGATGTTCTTGCCAGCATCGACCCTGCGCTTGCACACAGAGGCGAGGTGGAAGCAAAGATGACTTTCTCTACTTATTATGATTTTTCAAAGATTTTTCATTTTGCAGGAACTGCACAGAAAAAGTATTTAAACTACTTTTTTATAAAATATGAAGTTTCTATATTAAAAGCTTGTATGCGTAACATAATGGATAGTCGTACTGAGGTAGATCCCATCTTGACGGACAAGCATTTCAAACAACATACACAGCTTGATATTGACAAACTCATCAGCTGCACAAACATGGATGACTTCATCGCAAATCTCGCAGGAACAATCTACGAGAAGCCTCTTGGCAAGATTCATGCTTTGGAATATCCTGTTTTGTTTGACTACGAGTTAACTCTTGATTTATTTTTCTTCACTTATATTTGGACACATCAGGAGTTATTCGTTCCAAGGGGTGAGAGAAAATACTTTGTAAACTCATTTGGTGCAAACATTGATTTACTGAATGTTCTGTGGATTTATAGATGCAAAAATTATTACACTGTATCTGATGCACAGATATATTCTTTCTTGATTCCTATAAACTACCGGATTAGCAATTCAGAAATTAAAAGAATGGTAGAAGCTGGGGGCAACGAGGAATTATTTGAAAATATAAAGCAATGCTATTATGGCAAAACATACGGTTTCGATCCCCTTACATCAATCGAAACTCAGTTTAATGAGATAATGCACCAGATATATATGGAGGATTTTAAAAAGTCACCATATTCACTGGCTGCGATAAATGCATACTTCCATCTTAAAAATTTGGAAATTGCAAGAGTTGTTACAGCTCTGGAATGTATACGTTATGGTTACAAGCCCGACGTCATCTCTAAGTATATAGAACAGAAAAGAGGTGTTATGTAATGATAGAAAAAATGAGCTTCGTTACACTGGCCGGCCCAAAAACGGAAATTGACCACTTGGTCAACCATTATTTAAGCAAGCATGATATTCATTTAGAAAATGCTTTGACAGAATTTAGTTCTTCAGATCAGTTCACTACTTTCACTGAAGAAAATCCTTTTAAGGCAATGCTTAACAAGAGTCATGAACTCATGCTTCTTATTAAAGATCCGGACAAGGCAAAAACATCAAAGATAGGAATTAACAAAGCTGAAAAGTTTATTGACAAAATCGACGACGAGCTATGTGATGTTCGAGACGAAATCAGTGAACTTGAAAAGCAAAAGCAAGCGTTAGATGCTGACTATGCTTTACTTGCTCCTTTCAAGACGCTCAATTACTCAATCAGAAAAATTAGGGAAATGGAGTTTTTCAAATATAAGTTTGGTCGAATTCCCCGTATCGAATTTGAAAAATTCGAATCCTATCTTGATCCGGACATTAACGAGATATTTATTACAACATTAGTGGAAACGGATTATGTATATGGTACATTTTTTGCACCGATAGAGCATTTTGATGAGATTGAACAGGATTTCAAAAGTATTCGTTTTGAAGAGATTGTTATCCCAAAAGCTTACAAAGGTTTTCCTAATGACGAATGCGTTGAGATAGCCAGAAAAAAAGCTGAGATTGATGAGCAGATAAATACAAAAAATGCTTCCATCAACACCATTATAGAATCAAACAGAGATGAACTTGTTTCTGCAATTCGCCGTATCGAAATGGCTTACAGCAACTTCGATGTTAGAAAGCTCGCTGCGGTAACAAGAGACTCCGGCGTCACCTTCCAGGTTTTATGTGGCTGGATGTCATCCAAGGAAGCTAAGAAGCTTCAAAAGGAAACTGATGATGATGTTAATGTTGTATGTATTGTCAGTGACGATGTGGATGATCACAAGACAAAGCCACCTACAAAGTTAAAAAACTTTAAGCTGTTAAAGCCTTTTGAAATGTTCGTAAAAATGTATGGTCTTCCAGCCTATAACGAGCTTGACCCAACATTGTTCCTCACAATTACCTATGCCTTTGTTTTTGGTATTATGTTTGGCGATTTAGGTCAGGGCTTATGCTTATTCTTAGGCGGCGGCATATTATATAAGATGAAGAAAATGGATTTGGCAGGAATCGTTTGTGCTGCAGGATTTTTCTCGTGTGTCTTTGGAGCACTGTTTGGAAGCTTCTTTGGTTTCGAGTTCGAGTCGCTTATAAATCCACTTCACTCGATGATGACACTCCCGTTTTTAGGTGAGATTAACGTCGTATTGGTAGCAGCATTCCTATTTGGTGCATTTGTTATCATATCCACTATGATACTCAACATTGCAAATGGAATAAAACAGAAAAATCTAGGAAAGGTTCTTTTTGGACCAAACGCTTTGACAGGACTTATATTCTACGCAAGCATTATGGCAGTTATAATTTTATTTATGACAGGCCGTCAGCTTCCTGGAACTATAGTTATGATTATAATGTTCGGAGTACCTTTACTTCTCATTTTCCTTGAGACTCCTCTTAAAAATCTTGTAAACAAAAAGCAGGGGCCTCTAATCGATGAGTCAGTTGGTATATTTGCAGCAACTGCATTTTTCGAGTTGTTTGATTACCTCATTACTTACTTGTCAAATGCACTTTCATTTTTACGTATTGGCGTTTTTGCAATAAGCCACGCCGCTATGATGCAGGTAGTAATGACTCTTGCCGGAGCGGAAAACGGTGGTTCAGCGAGTATTCCGGTTGTAATTATTGGTAACATTATTGTACTTGTTTTCGAAGGTCTTGTTGTAGGTATACAGGTTCTTCGTTTGGAATATTACGAAATTTTCGGACGTTTCTATGAAGGAAGCGGAAGAGAATTTGTTCCATATAGAAAAAAATATAAAAAATAAAAAACACGATGTAAACTTAAGGAGGATTTTATTATGTTAGTAAATGTTTTATTTGTAGTAGCTTTATTACTCACTATTGTATTTCCAGTTGTTGGTTATTTTGCAGGAGAACATAGCAAAGGAAGATTTAAAAGAACTATTTTAACAAACTGTGTTGCATTCTTTGGAGTTTTCTTGTTTGCAACTATTTTCCTTTTCACAAATACAGCTAGCGCTGCTGTAGCAGCAGATGCTACTCTTTCAAGCGGTCTTGGTCTTATTGCTGCAGGTCTTGCAATCGGTCTTTCATGTATCGGTTCCGGTTACGCTGTTGCAAGCTCAGCAAGTGCTGCTCTTGGTGCATTAAGTGAAGATTCAAGTGTATTTGGTAAAGCTCTTATCTTCGTTGCTCTTGCAGAAGGTATTGCTCTTTGGGGATTCATTGTTGCATTCCTTATCTTGGGACACGTTGCATAATAAATTTTCACTATCAAAAAAGTAGTGTGAAATATTTTCATTACTATTTGTGCCGCCAGCTTAGGTGACAGAATGGAGATTAATATGAAAATGTATTTAATAAGTGACAATATTGATACTCTTACGGGTATGCGACTTGCAGGTGTTGAAGGCACTGTTGCTCACGGTCGCAAAGATACTAAGGAGGCAGTCGAAAAGGTACTTGAAGATAAGCACCTTGGTATACTGCTTGTCACAGAAAAGGTTAGTTCCGAAATTCCTGACATCATCGATGATATTAAGTTAAATCGAAGAAAGCCTTTGCTTGTCGAGATTCCCGACAGACATGGTTCAGGTCGTCAGGCCAATTTCATTACTAACTATATAAATGAAGCTATTGGAATTAAACTGTAGAAAGGAATTTTGCCATGACTATAGAAGAAAAAATGGAACACTTTCGTGCAATCTCGCTTGAAAGTGCAACAACTCAAAGTTCAGAATCTCTAAGTAGTTATAAGCAATCCTTAGATGAAGAATTAGAATTTCATAAAGAATCTGCAACAGCTCTTGCTAAAGAGCGTGAACTTGGATTGAAGAGACAGGTAAATGCAGAATTAAAAAAACAATTGTCTTCAGCTCAAATGGTCATCAAAAAAGATGTAACAAAAAAACAGGCTGAAATCAAGGCAAAGGTCTTTGATGCTGTGCGCGAAAAAATTTCTGATTTTAGAAAATCACCTGAATACGTTGAATATTTAAGAAATCAGATTGCAAGCATTATTGAGACATATGGAAACTATGACATAACTATTTACGTTGACCCTGATGATGCAGGACTTATAGATGAATTAAAAAAAGGAGTTGACTCTCGTATCGAAGTGTTCTCAAAAGAATTTTTAGGTGGTACAAGAACTATTGTTCCGGAAAAGAATATTTTGGTTGATAACTCTTTCAAAACACGCCTTGCTGATGAACAGGAACAGTTTAACATAACATTGTAGGAGGCAGAAGGTTGGAAAAAACAGGTAAGATTTATGGAATTAACGGGCCTGTCGTTTATATTAAAGGAAAGACAGACTTTAAGATGGGCGAAATGGTGTACGTTAGTGACCAGCGCCTTGTAGGAGAAGTAATTGGACTTACTTCTGAACAGACTACAATACAGGTATATGAAGAAACTAGTGGATTAAAGCCCGGAGAATTAGTATATGGTACAGGAAGTGCTATATTCGTCACTCTCGCCCCTGGTATCTTAAACAATATTTTTGATGGTATCGAGAGACCTCTTAGTGAGATTGAAAAGCAGTCAGGTGCCTTCATTTCAAGAGGTGTTAATGTAAATTCACTTGATATTACAAAAAAATGGGATGTTCACATTACTGTATCTGTTGGCGATTATGTTACAGGTGGAACTGTTATTGCCCAGACTCAGGAAACTCGTGCTATCGTACACAAGTCAATGGTTCCTCCTTATGTGGAAGGTACTGTAATTGACGTCGCAGGCGATGGTGAATATACAATCAACGATACTATTGTTACAATCAAGAAGGAAAATGGTTCTACTATGGAATTATCTCTCACTCAGAGATGGCCAATCAGAGAACCTAGACCTATAACAAAGAGATACGGTGCCACAAAGCCTTTAGTAACCGGACAGAGAATCATGGATACTCTTTTCCCTCTTGCAAAAGGTGGAACTGCTGCTATTCCGGGCGGCTTTGGTACAGGTAAAACAATGAACCAGCATCAGATAGCAAAATGGGCAGATGCCGATATCATCGTTTACATCGGTTGCGGCGAGCGTGGAAATGAGATGACTCAAGTGTTAGAGGAATTCTCTGAATTGGTCGATCCAAAATCGGGAAATCCACTGATGGATAGAACTACTCTTATTGCAAATACAAGTAACATGCCTGTTGCTGCCCGTGAAGCCAGCATTTATACAGGTATCACTCTCGCTGAGTATTATCGGGACATGGGATACGATGTAGCTATCATGGCTGACTCAACATCAAGATGGGCCGAGGCTCTGCGTGAATTGTCCGGTCGTCTCGAGGAAATGCCGGCAGAGGAAGGTTTCCCTGCATACCTTGCAAGTAGGCTTTCAGCTTTCTATGAGAGAGCCGGTTATATGGAAAACCTGAATGGAACTGACGGTTCTATTTCAATTATAGGTGCTGTTTCACCACAGGGTGGTGACTTCTCTGAACCGGTAACACAGAACACAAAGAGATATGTTCGTACTTTCTGGGGACTTGACAAGTCATTAGCTTACGCAAGACACTTTCCTGCTATTCACTGGCTCACAAGCTACAGCGAATATGTTGAGGATTTGACAAGCTGGTACAACACAAATGTTGGTCCTGATTTCATTTCCTGCAGAGCAAATATTCTGGCAATTCTCAACCAGGAAAGCTCATTGATGGAAATAGTTAAACTTATCGGTAGCGACGTTTTACCGGACGATCAGAAGTTAACTTTGGAAATAGCAAGAGTTATTCGTCTTGGATTCCTTCAGCAGAATGCTTTCCATGACCAGGATACTTGTGTTCCTTTAAAGAAACAACTCTTGATGATGAGAACAATATTGTATCTCTCTGAAAAATGTTCAAAGCTCATTTCATTGGGAATGCCAATGTCAGTTTTGAAGCAGAGTGATATATTTGAAAGAATAATTGCAATTAAGTACGACGTTCCAAATGACAAGCTTAAGATGTTTGATGATTACAAAATTGCAATCGACAACTTCTATGACAAGATTATGGAAGAAAACGCATAAGGAGGTAGTATCATGGCAATAGAATATTTAGGACTCAGCGAAATAAATGGACCGCTTATTGCTTTAGAAGGCGTTGAAGATGCTGCCTTTGATGAAATAGTAGAATTTTCAATTGATGAAGGTGCTACAAAAAGACTTGGTCGTATTATTGAAATATATGAGGACAAAGCTATCATTCAGGTATTTGAAGGGTCAGAGGGAATGTCCCTCACAAATACCCATACAAAGCTTACAGGACATCCAATGGAGATTGCTCTCTCTCCTGATATTTTAGGACGTACCTTTGATGGTATTGGAAGACCTATCGATGGTCTTGCTCCTGTCGTAGGTGAAAAGAGAGATGTAAACGGTATGCCACTCAATCCGGTAAGCCGTGAATATCCAAGAAACTATATTCGTACCGGTATTTCAGCTATCGATGGTCTTACAACACTTATTCGTGGGCAGAAGCTTCCTATCTTTTCAGGAAACGGTCTTCCACATGATCAGTTGGCTGCACAGCTTGTTAACCAGTCATCATTAGGAGACGACACAGATGAAAAATTTGCCGTTGTTTTCGCGGCAATGGGCGTAAAAAATGACGTTGCTGATTTCTTCAAAAAATCATTTGAAGAGTCCGGTGCCTTAGAGCATACAGTTATGTTTCTTAATATGGCAAATGATCCTGTAGTAGAACGTCTTATTACTCCAAAGGTTGCTTTAACTGTTGCGGAATATTTGGCTTATGAAAAGGATATGCATATCTTGGTAATTCTTACAGATATGACTGCATTTGCAGAGGCTATGCGTGAGGTTTCTTCTTCAAAGGGAGAGATCCCTTCAAGAAAGGGTTACCCGGGATATTTATACAGCGAGCTTGCAACAATATATGAACGTGCAGGTATTATCAAGGGTGCAAAGGGTTCTGTTACTCAGATTCCTATTCTTACAATGCCTAATGATGATATCACACATCCAATTCCTGACCTTACAGGATACATTACAGAGGGACAGATTACTCTCGCTAGAGATTTAAACGGCCAGGGTATTTACCCTCCAATCAATGTTCTCCCTTCCCTTTCACGTTTGATGAAGGACGGTATCGGTGAAGGCTTTACCCGTGATGACCACCAGGATATTGCAAACCAGCTCTTCTCGGCTTACGCAAAGGTTGGTGATGCCAGAGCATTGGCTTCTGTTATCGGTGAAGATGAATTGTCTCCTACTGACAAGAAATATCTCGAATTTGGTAAAGCGTTTGAGCAGGAATTTGTTGGCCAGGGTCTTGGTGTAAACAGAAACATTATTGAAACTCTCAATTTAGGTTGGAAGCTTCTCCACATTCTTCCTAAGGAAGAGCTTGATAGAATTGATACAAAGATACTCGAAAAGTACTATGATGCTTTTGAATAAAAAGATTATTGGAGTTTAATATGAATTTAAATACAGTCCCAACCAAGGGAAATTTAATGTCCGCCAAGAGTTCTCTTGCCCTTGCAAAGCAAGGCTACGAGCTTATGGATAAAAAACGAAATATTCTTATAAGAGAAATCATGGATCTTAATGAAAGAGCTCAGGATATTCAGTCTGAAATTGATAAGACCTTTTGTGAAGCTTATGATTCTCTTGAAAAAGCTAATGTTGAGCTTGGAATCAGAAATGTTGAAACATTTGCTTTCAATGTCACTCCGGAAAACGACATTAGAATCAAGAGTCGAAGCGTAATGGGCACTGAGATTCCGCTTGTAAGGCATAAGGAGGAACAACGCAATCCTGTGTACTCCTTCTATGGAACAACAGAGTCTTTGGACAAAGCAAAAGCTTCTTTTGAAAGGGTTAAGGATTTGACTATTAAATTGTCTATGATTGAAAACTCGGCTTACAGACTTGCGTACAATATCAAGAAGACGCAGAAGCGTGCGAACGCACTAAAGAATATTACAATTCCAAGCTATGAATCTTTAGTAAAAACTATCGGAAACGCTTTAGAGGAAAAAGAGAGGGAAGAATTCACGAGACTTAAGGTAATAAAATCCCGTATGAAATAATTAAATATTTTCAAATTTAAAAGACACATCGCATAATAAAATACGGTGTGTCTTTATTTAATATATGACATTTTAAAAATATTAAGTAATACATTGATTTTTCCTATTATTTTATGTAGAATTATTTTGAATAATAATATTACAAAGAGGTTAAAATGAGAAAATTAATATCTTCATTTTTAATAGTCGCATTGGCAGTTTGCAGCCTAAGCTTCTGCACAGCTACCAATGTCAAAGCAGAAAAGAATGAGTGGCCCGGTGGACCCGGTCTTTACGGCGAATCTGCTGTAATGATTGAGGCATCTACCGGTACAGTTCTTTATTCAAAGAAAATGGATAAAAAAATGTATCCGGCCAGCATCACAAAGATTATGACTGCTCTGCTTACTATTGAAAATTGTAAAATGGATGAAACTGTAGTTTACTCTGACGCTGCAGTTAACAGCTTGAGCTATGATGACGCAAACATTGCATGTCAGGTCGGGGAAAAAATGTCTGTAAAAGAGTGTCTTTATGCTCTTATGCTTTCTTCAGCAAATGAGGTTGCCACAGCACTTGGTGAACATATTGCCGGTTCAACAAAAGAGTTTGCTAAGATGATGAATGAGCGAGCTGCAAAAGCAGGTGCAAAACACACACATTTCGAAAATGCAAACGGCTTACACGATGTAAATCACTATGTGACTGCATACGATATGGCAATGATTATGAAGGACGTTTTGCAATATCCTTCTTTCTGCGAGATTATAAATACAACAGAATACACTATTCAGAAGAATAACAAGAGAAAAGATTCTTTTGCATCATACCAGAGACACAAAATGGTATGGCCAACAAGTGGTTACTACTATGAAGGCATTATTGGCGGAAAAACCGGATACACAGACCAGGCTGGCACTACTCTTGTAACAGCGGCAAAGAGAAATGGCATGACTCTCATTACTGTAGTACTTCATTCTAACGGAACTAATGTATATAAAGATACTGCTGCTCTTTTAGATTTTGGTTTTGATAATTTCAATCTCAAAAATGTTTCAGCAAATGACACTCGTTTTAAAGATGACAGCATGTCTTTCCAGTCACCTTTTACTGACACAAAAGATTCAATTCATTTAGACGAAGAGTCGACTGTTGTTCTTCCAAAGAAGGCAAGCTTCTCTTCTTTGAAGACCAGCGTTGAATTCAATCAGACAGCAGATTCTTTTGCTACTATTACATACAACTATTATGATAGAACTGTAGGTTCTGCCAAACTCGTATATAGCAGTTCATCGGATTCCGATAACAAAGAGATTGGAACTACAGCCAAAGCTGTAAAAGAAAAAAACAAAGATACGAAAGCTACTAAAAAAGAGTCTACATCAACAGCAAATAAGTCCCCTAAATCCAGAATTAAAATACCAAAAACTTTAATTCGCGTTTTTGTTGTTGTGCTTATTCTTTCAGTAATTATTATCTTTATGATTTTACAAAAAAGAAGACTTGACCACATCAGACAAATGAAGCGACATAGAAATCGTTCTTAATATAATAGAAAATATAAGGAGGTCTAATATGAATTGGGTTGCACCTATAAAAGACAAAGAAACTTTAGACTTATTCGGTCAGACATTAAAAGACATTGATTACAAATATTACATTATGTTTGAATTAGGCATCGGGACAGGTCTTCAGCTTCAGGACATTCTTTCATTTAGAAACAAGGATGTGACAAATAAAGAAGAAATAACCGTATCTATTGGTACTAAAAAAATAGAAAATACTTTTAAGATTCCAAAAGATCTTCAGAAGATAATAAATGACTACACAAAAGATAAGGATCCTGACTCTTATTTGATTTTGGGACACAAAACTCAAAACAAGCCTGTTTCCAGAGAGCAGGCTTACAGAGTGCTCCGCTCCGCCGGACACAAGATTGGATTAAATTCTATCGGTGCCCAGACAATGAGAAAAACATTTGCTTACAACTATTATAAAGAAACCGGCGATATTTATTATCTTCAAAATTTATTTAATCACGCATCACCATCTATCACTTATAGATTTATTGGTGAAAAGCCAAACATTGAAGTCTTTTTGAAGAAAATGACTCCTCAGGAAAATGAGAGAAGTCGATATGTTTTGTATCTAAACGGAAACGGAAAAAAGAGAATTGATAACATTATCAAAACTCTCTCAGATATACGTGATGATCTCGACAGCCCGGCAAACAACGATGCTTTCTACGGAAAGGTTGACTGTCTGCTCGAAGAGTTGGATTCACTGATGGAAAATTACAAAAACACAAAATAACTAAAACAGATATTTTGCCATTAAATATCATTACATATTTTGTTTATTAGCTGACAAAAAACGAGCTGCTAATCTAAAAAGATTTGCAGCTCGTTTTTTAATCGTCATCGTCATCATCTTCCGATTCATCTTCCCATAGTTCTTCGATGACAATTTCCTTATCAAGAGACTTCTGTCTTCTCTCACGTCTCTTTTCCCTGATACTTTCCTGTTTTTCAAATATTGAGTTTGCTCCTTCTTTGTCGGTAGATTTCATAATCTTAATTGCAAAGAAGCTATCCTCTTCCCTCTTCTTAATTTTGATTTTTCCTCTTACGTATCCGTGCTCCGGACATTTACCCAGGCAATAATATGTCTTGCCACTGTCGGAAAACCAATCGAGAATAATATCCAACGGATGGTCACACTGATTACATTTCATTGTGCTTACATCCTCATCTCGAAACATTTCATCCTTAGTCAAAAACTCTCGTGTCACAAGCTTTGTGTATTCATCAAAGCGAACAAACACTTCCTCTTCTTTTATTCTTGGAGAATAAAATGTGTCTATGGATAATCTCTCTTTGTACTTTTCAAAATCCATTTCCTGCATCACTCTTGCAGTGTAATAAGCATCACTCAACGCTCTGTGAAATCCTCTGTCCTCTTCAATGTTCAGATATTCAACGGCGCTGGACAAGTTTCTTTTCATATGACCATCGTCATATCTCAAGCTAAACATCTTTTGCAAATCCACGTAAAAAAGAGGAAATTCCAAAACACGCTCCAATTTATAATGCTTCATATTCTTCTGCAACTCTGCAAGATCCATGGTTCCCCATGTGCAGAACATGTAATCATCTCCACACCATTCCAGAAACTCTCTTATTACTTTTCTAAAGTCTTTACCATGGTTCAATTCATCCATAGTAAAATGAGTAATTTCCTGTATTTTGTAATGAAGCTTCTTGTAAACTCTAGGCTTTATAACCTGCTGATAGGTGTCCAGTATTTCTCTATCCTCGCTTACCCTTACAGCTCCAATCTCAATAATTTCAAACGGTATATCTGCGTGATAATTACATTTTCCGTATGGATTTTGGTTCCATTCCAAATCCATTACAATATAATCCATCATTACACTCCATTTTCAATTTTAATGAACAAGAAAAAATCTCGCTCTCAATATACTTACGCTGAGCGAGTTCTATTTAGGAATGCTTTTCCTGCCCCTATTACTATACACTTTTATCAGTAATTTGTCTATGCAATTTCAATTCTCTCATTTTTTGATTTTATTATACTATCTGTACTTGTAAAAATTCACAATAAGGAGTATTTTATAATAAGACTATGATTATATTAATCTTACATAGCAAATTAGAAGTGACTTAGGAAGGTTTTTTGAGATGAATATAAGATCATTAAAATTTGAAAAAATCAGTTTAACTTCTTTTCAAATTATAATAATAGGATTTTTGGGAGTCATATTGACGGGAAGTATTTTATTGATGCTTCCTATTGCTACAAAAACAGGAGAATCTACATCATTTCTTGACTCTTTGTTTACGGCGGTTTCTGCTACCTGTGTGACAGGATTGGTAGTTCATGATACAGCGACCTACTGGTCAACCTTTGGTCAATCAGTAATTCTTTTGTTGATTCAAATAGGTGGTCTTGGCGTTGTTACTATTGCCGTATCTATAGCATATATTTCCGGTAGAAAAATTGGCTTGATGCAAAGAAGTACCATGCAGGAAGCAATTGCAGCTCCTAATGTTGGTGGAATTGTGAGACTTACAGGTTTTATATTAAAGTTGACCATGGCGATTGAGTTAACCGGAGCGCTTCTTATGATGCCTACTTTCTGGAAGAGCTTTGGTAAAATAAAAGGTACCTGGTATGCACTGTTTCATTCGATTTCTGCATTTTGCAATGCCGGATTTGATTTGATGGGAAGTACTGGTGAATATTCTTCTTTAACAGGGTATTCTAACAACATTTTAATTAATGCAGTAATTATTTGTTTAATAATCATAGGTGGAATTGGATTTCTTACTTGGAATGATTTGAAATGCAATGGATTTCATTTTAGAAAATACCGATTGCAAAGTAAAATAATTTTGGTTATGACATTTCTTTTGATTCTATTTCCATTTTTGTTTTTCTTTTTCCGGGAATTTTCCGGACCGGCTTTCGATGGAATGCCCGAAGGTGAAAAGCTTTTGTGTTCGCTGTTTCAGGCTATAACACCAAGAACGGCAGGTTTTAATACAGCAGATTTGGCATTGTTTAGCGAAGCTGGTCAAACAGTTATGATATTGCTTATGCTGATTGGAGGTTCACCTGGTTCTACTGCCGGAGGAATGAAGACAACAACTATAGCTGTTTTGTTTGTTACACTTTTTTCAGTGTTTAAAAGAAAAGAAAATACAGAGTGCTTTGGAAGGCGAATTGAGGACAGTACCATTAAATATGCAGCAACAATTTTGATGATGTATATTACTTTATTTATAACAGGTGGAATTATAATTAGCTGTATTGAAGGAATTCCTATTTTGACCTGTCTCTTTGAAACTGCTTCAGCAATTGGTACTGTAGGTCTTACACTAGGTATTACAACAAAATTAGGATCAATATCAAGATTGATTTTAATTGTTTTGATGTTTTTAGGAAGAGTAGGCGGTCTTACACTTGTATTTGCAGCATCGTCAAATAAAGTAAGAAATGTCTCAAAGCTTCCAAAAGAAAAAATCACTGTAGGATAGGGAGAATAAATATTATGAAATCTATATTATTGGTAGGATTAGGAAGATTTGGAAAGAATGTTGCAGCAAAATTGCATACATTGCATCATGAGGTAATGGCAATTGATAAAAACGAAGAAAGGGTTGAAGCCTTCTTGCCATTTGTAACTAATGCCCAGATTGGTGACAGCACAAACGAGGAATTTTTGCGATCTTTAGGAGTCGGTAATTATGATGTATGTATTGTTGCAATCAGCAATGACTTTCAAAGTTCTTTAGAGACAACCTCTCTTTTGAAGGACTTGGGCGCAAAAATGGTAGTTTCCCGTGCTGCCAGCGACGTTCATGCAAAATTCCTGTTGCGCAATGGAGCAGACGAAATTGTTTATCCTGAAAAACAGATGGCTACATGGACAGCAATCCGATACAGCTCAAACCATATTTTTGATTATATTGAAGTGGATAATGAATATGCCATTTTTGAGATTGAAGTACCGGAATCATGGATTGACAGAACTGTTGGAGAAATTAATATTCGTAAAAAGTATAATATTAATATTATGGCATTGAAGAGAGATGGGAAAATGAATTTAAACATTACACCGGACACCTGTTTTTCTCCACAGGATACTTTACTAGTATTGGGAAAAAGTAAAGATTTGCAAAAGTGTTTTCACATATAACATATAGATATAAAAAAGGAAAGATTTGGTGTTGACCAGAACTTTCCTTTTTTCTACTGTCCCCTGCGGGAATCGAACCCACAGCTAGCGCTTAGGAGGCGCTTGTTTTATCCGTTAAACTAAGGAGACCTTTACAAAAACTTGAGGCAAAGAATAAAATCCCTGCCCCAAAAATTTTATATCTTAAATAATTATTTAACCTCTATCTTTTCAAGACCGCCCATATATGGTCTTAATGCTTCCGGAATGTTAACACTTCCATCTTCATTAAGATTGTTCTCCAAAAATGCAATGAGCATTCTAGGTGGAGCAACAACCGTATTGTTGAGAGTATGAGCAAAATAATTTCCTTCTTTTGATTTAATTCTAATTGAAAGTCTTCTTGCCTGAGCATCTCCTAAATTAGAGCAGCTACCAACTTCAAAATATTTTTTCTGTCTTGGTGACCAAGCTTCAACGTCTACAGATTTAACCTTAAGGTCTGCCAAGTCTCCTGAACAACATTCCAGTGTACGAACAGGTATATCAAGACTTCTAAACAAATCTACTGTGTTCTTCCAAAGCTTATCGTACCATTCCATGCTATCTTCCGGCTTACAGATAACAATCATTTCCTGCTTTTCAAACTGGTGAATACGGTAAACACCTCTTTCTTCAATACCGTGTGCACCCTTTTCTTTTCTAAAGCATGGTGAATAGCTTGTAAGTGTATATGGAAGCTGGTCTTCATCTGTATGAGTATTAATAAATTTACCAATCATTGAATGCTCACTAGTACCAATCAGGTAAAGATCTTCACCTTCGATTTTGTACATCATAGAATCCATTTCATCAAAACTCATAACACCGGTAACAACATTACTTCTAATCATGAAAGGTGGTACACAATATGTAAATCCACGATCAATCATAAAGTCTCTTGCATAAGAGATAACTGCTGAGTGAAGTCTTGCTATATCTCCCATAAGATAATAAAATCCATTACCTGCTACATTTCTTGCAGCGTCCAAATCGATACCATTAAATTTTGCCATGATATCTGTATGGTATGGAATTTCATAATCCGGTACAAACGGCTCTCCAAATTTTTCAAGTTCTACATTTTCACTGTCATCTTTTCCGATAGGAACTGATGGATCAATGATATTTGGAATAACCATCATTCTTTTCTTAAGTTCTTCTGCAAGGCGCTTTTCCTCTGCTGTAAGCTCATCAATCTTTGCATTTCCGGCAGCAACCTTTGCCTTAACTTCTTCTGCTTCCTCTTTCTTGCCTTCCTTCATAAGTCCACCAATCAATTTTGATAAACTGTTCTTTTCAGCACGAAGAGATTCAACCTCTTTTTTAATATCGCGATTACGCTGATCTAATTCAATTACTTCATCAACCAATGGAAGCTTGTGGTCCTGAAATTTATTTTTGATGTTTTGTTTTACTACATCAGGATTATTTCTTACAAATTTTATATCTAGCATAATTTCTCCCTTTTTTATTTACATTTTAACATTTCGATTATACCCCTATCCCCCTTATTTTGCAAGAACTCAAGGCATATTATATAATGACAAATTCCTTTATTTTGTGATATAATTATATCACTTGGGAAAAAGGAGTAAAAATTATGGAATTGCTTAACCAAAGACGAAACAATGCATTATATCGAGATGGTAATCATATTTACAAAATCTTTAAAAAAGGTTACTCAAAGCAGGATGCTTTTTTAGAGGTATATATTTCTTCAAAAGTAGAAGCTTTAGGTATTAATAGTCCCACTCTCGAAAAAATATATAAAGATGAAAACGATCAATGGGTATTTGTTTATCCTGATTTTTACGGAAAAACTTTGTTTGATTATATGAATGAAGATTCTGAAAATATTGAAAAATATTTAGATCAGCTCGTTGAAGTTCAGACATCTATTCATACTCACAAATGTCCAAATATTCCATTTCAAAAAAATAAATTTTCAGATTACATCAATACAGCTGACATTGACAAGTATTTGAAAATAGACATTCTTGACATGTTAAACAGTTCACCAAAGCATCAAAAGCTTTGCCATGGTAATTTTACACCTCACAATGTAATTATTGGTGGTGACGGTCAGATATACATAACGGATTGGAACCATACAACTCAGGGTAACGCAAGTGCTGATGTAGCCCGTACATATTTATGGATGTTAGTGAATATGCCAAAATACGCTGATTTGTATTTGGACAAGTTCTGTGAAAAGACAAGCACTTCCTCAAGATATGTTCGAAACTGGATTCCTATTGTTGCAGCATCAAGACTTGCAAAAAACAATCCAGATGAAATTAAAATTTTAAGAGATCAAATATTAGTAGTTGAATACTAAACCCCTACATAAAAAGATGCCGATATAATTATCGACATCTTTTTTATATTTTAGGATTAGGGTGTCGAAAGAGCATCCTAATCATTATATGAAATCCCTCCGTATTTCATACTGATTTTATTCAAAATCTGTAGGTTTAACTATCGTGTTACCCCAATTATAATCCACTTCTTTGTATTCTGGGTTTACTACTGAAAGTACATTGTTGAATATAAATTGGTGACCGTCATATGTAGACATCAAACAATTCTGATACAAATAGTCACATACTGCGTCTATTGAGTACGATTTAACTGTACTATATACATATTGGCCATTACTCAAAATTGCATAAGCTCTAATCTTATATTTAGCACCTAGAACTTCTTTTGAACTTCCACCAAATGCCATTGTTCTTGCAAAATATGTGGCTGTTCCTGATTCACCCATAACTGCATTCAATGTACCATTACTTGTTGATTCATATGCCTTAACAAAAGGATTATCACAGCCTACATACATTTCGTCTTCTGACACTTCATATATAGTTCCATTGTACTCTGTTATAGAATAAATTAACCCCCATGTTTCTACTTTTGAATTATTAATTGTAGGCTCTACTGAAGCAACTGCTCTTATTCCTCCTGTCCTTCCCGAACTGTCAACAAAAGTTGAACTAATCTGAAATCCCTCTACAGCCAAATCATCACTTAAAGTAATTACACTTGGGTCTGTGTTGACACTTTCAGTTTCTATTTCTGTTGTTGTCTCCACTTCCGTTGGAGCTTCTGTAGGTTTTTCTGTAATTTCTTCTATTGTAGTAGTTTCTTCCTTCTGTTCCGCCGTTGTAGAAACTTCTATAATAAATTCTTTTGTAGTCTCTGTGATAGCTGACTCTTCATCTCCCTTAACTGCACTTACACCAATTGTATAATTTCCTGACGTAGTAAATAATGATGCATCAAGATTTACTGCAATTCCTGTCACAGATGTAACTAATATACCATTAAGATATACATTGTATGACTCAGCACCCTCAACAGCCGACCATGCAAAGTAATATGGTAAATCATTATTTCCTGCATAAACCAATCCTGTTGGTGCTGCGATTGATGATGAAGCCTCTGTCGTTGTTTCCGGCTCCTCTGTTATCGTCTCCGGAGCCTTAGTTGTTGGTTCCTCTGTTGTTGTTTCCGGCGCCTTAGTTGTTGTTGGTTCCTCTGTTGTTGTCTCCGGAGCCTTAGTTGTTGTTGGCTTTTCTGTTGTTGTTTCCGGCGCCTTAGTTGTCGTTGGTTTTTCTGTTGTTGTTGGTGCTTCAGTAGGCTTTTCTGTTGTGATGTTTCCTCCTGTAACATTTACTACGGATGAAACTGCATCTGACTCAACACCATTTAAAACAGCTGTTACTTTTACTGTTCTGTCACCTGCATTCACATCATTTATATCATAGCTTCCACATGAAACAGATGAAAGAACTATGCTATCATCAATATAAATATTGTATTTCTGTCCATTGTTAATTCTATCATCATCCTGTCCCCAGACAACTGTTATTGTGTTATCTCCTGAACAATATGCATTTAATCCGAATGGGATTAACGGACCACTTGATGACTGATTATTTGTCGTTGTAACTGTTTGTGTTGTTACGGAGCCTGAACTTTGAGATGTTGTTGTGCTTCCACCCGAACTTGTTTGTTCTTTACTTATCTTTCCATAAGCATAATCTGTCTTGTATCCTCCATTATCATCATATCTTATGTAATAGAATGTTATATACTTGTCCTTATATGCTTTAAAGTCAGTTGAATATGTCCATGTGTTTCCTGATAATGTAAAGCCCCATGAAACAAAACCTTCTGCTACTTCATTGTCAGCTAATTCCTTTGCCTCTGCTTCAGTATCTGAAATTCTATACAATACGTTTGCAGCACTATATTTTGTATCGCCTTCAATCTTAAATGTAGCAGTATAATTATCATCCAATTCCATATAATATGTATCTCCAATAAGTATTGTACCTGTTGGAAGGAACTTTGCATATAAAGTCAGATTTCCATTTGTTTTTTCATTAATAGAGTTAATTTTTGTCTTATATTCAGAATCTTTATACCATCCAAAGAATGTATATCCTTCTTTTGAAGGTACATCTAACGTATATGTTTCACCATATGTATACGAGGATGGATATAAGCTTGAATTTGTAGCCGAACCGCCATTCATATTATATGAAATAGAATAGTTTGCTCTATTGTAGTATAGCTTAAATGTAGTTGAACCGTCTGCTGAAACTGAAGCTGTCATAACATTATTTGAATTTGAGCTATCAAAAGTATAGCCTATAATATCCTTTGATGAAACTGTTACTGAATTTCCAGCATCAGCATACTTAATTTCTTTGCTGATTAGTGAGTAATCATTTCCGCTTAAATTCTTTCCGTAATACTCAATTGTATAATCTGAATTGCCCAAATCATTTGAATTTACTAATGTCATTTCATTTGGAACTGCTTTTATCGTTGTCTGTGTACCATTTTCTGCTGTAAATGTTACTGTCTGTGTACTGCTTGTTGGGTTATATACAGCATATGTATATTCTCCATTGTTGTTAAATACAGTTCCCATTGCACTTGAACACTTAAATGACAAATCAGGCGTTCCATAATTAATCAATGATTCAATAAAATGGTATGTATGCGCATATGAATCACCATCATTTACATTTTCCTTTGTCCAAACAGAATTCATTGCCGTAGCAGGATCCGCTAATGCATAATATTCTGCCCACATATCATTCCAAATAGAAACACTTCCTCCACTGGCATTTTCATATGTTTGATCTGCATTATAATATTTCTTTATATAATCTGAGCCACCCTGTAACAGGTAAAATGACCATCCGTTAATTGGACAAATCTGAATGCCCTGAACATACTGCTCGCCAAACCATGTTGCATAGTCAACCTTACCGCCCCATACCATTGAAGCCATCGGAGCTGTATACTTTGACTCATCATTTTTATATGTTGTTTCATCTACATCAAACCAATAGTCGTATGCTGCAGCAGCTTCTGTCGTATATAAGTAGATACCCAAATCTCTTATTTCAGTATCTCCTGTCATCTCACCAAAGAGAATAATTCCTCCCCAGGCATTCATTGCTTCAGATGTTGATTCCTGATTATTTCCTGTTCTCTCATCTTCATATCCTGATGCCCATGAGTGTCCTTCGTATGGAGAAAAAGATCTCAAATATGGATATGCATTTCCTCCATTGGCTACAGAATCTGCCTCATCTCTGTATGGACATGCAATGTCATATATTAACTGCTTTATAACTTCCTTATGTTCATTCAACCATTCGGGATCATACAATCCAACACTTGCAGCTGCTTCAATAAAATATCCATAATGGAAATGATGGTCATTTAACTGGTCTACTGCATTGAATGAAGTTGGAAATCCTAAAAGTGTTCCGAGACCATCCCCAAGATATGTAAAATAGCACTTGTCGCTAGTTCCATCATATGTGAACCAGTCCTCAAGCTTATTTTCTAATGCTGCAAGAATCTTGTCTGCACTATCGTCATCTCCTACCGCTTTTGCTGCAGCAATAGCCTGCGCTGAACGGTTAAGCTTCTTTGCGTGATAATATGTATCAGCACCCTCATCATTTGACAATTTCCATTTTCCTGAACCAGACAAATATGTATCTACAAAATTATCAACATAATTCTGAAGCTGTTGATTTCCTGCAGTATCACTGCTCTTTAATTCAGGCATATATGGAAGAATACCTGTATATGTCATATTTGTAGTATAAGATGAACCTATTAAGAATTTCATGTAACCTCTTACAGTAAGTGCTTTATGACTTAAGTAAGAATAACCGCTCATATTTTTATACTGGTGAGATAATATTCCCATTACTGTTCCATCTGCTGTACTCTCATTCTTCTTATCGAAGGTATAGGTGTATGTTGTTGACAATGTACTTGTACTCTCATTGTAAGAATAATTTGCTGTTGTATTTTTTACAAAGTTAAAAGCATATGGTCTGTAGCTCTGTGCCACACTAAGTCCATTATTGTCATCAATACTCTTTCCTTCGCACAACCATGCAAGAGAAGCGTATGCTCTTCCTGATGGCAATGATAGCTGAAGCTTTCCAATTCCATCATTATTAGTTGTATCTGTTGTACCAAGGCTTGTAACAGTTGTCCCTGATGGAAGATACAATGCATAATACTGATATGTACATGATGGGAATCCATTTACACTACTTGTAATATCCATTGTTCTAAATACAACCATCTGACATCCGTTATATGTCCCATTAAATACAATTGTACTTGGGAATGTAACTCTTAATTTTTCGATGTACAATGTTGTTGAACCTGAAAGCTCCATATAAGCAAATGGCACACCCTGTGTCATTGTAGTTTTCATATATTTGCTTCCGGATGAATTTGATGACTGTGCGACATAGGTCCAATCTGTTGCGTCATCTATTTCATTTTTTTCAAATGTAAAATCAGGATAAATATTGAACTCTCCTAATGTATCATTGTCTTTGATATTATAAGCACTGATATTTGTAGCATTTGAAGTCATTGATGGTTTGTTTACTCTCAATCCATCCTTCTTCATTAAATATGCCAATGGAAGGGCGTATGCTGTACCGGATATTGCATTTGTCGAATCTGTATATCTGTCTCCTTCCAAATCCCACAACCAGTTTGTGGCCCAGTCAGTTGTAGGCAATGTGTTATACTTGCTGTTATATGAATCAGTAGTAAATCTGTATGTTCCATTGTTATCATCTGTTGGCAACTTGTTAACATCACTATCTGTTGGTCCGTTCGCGATAGTTGCTGCCCCAAATGTCTGTGTAGAAACGCCTGATGTTGCGGCATCTACATCTTTTAGTAGTCCAAATAAATTGAGACTTTGTCCTGAAAAAAATAATGAGCCAACCATTGTTAAACATAAAAACAATGCTAAAGCTCTTCTACTAATCTTTCTTACCATATTAAACCCTTTCATAAATTTTTAATTCTTTGCCTTTTATGGCAATTTTAACCTTTTTTCAATTACTAGTTATTCTACCATTTTATAAAAAATAATATTAGTATTATTTTTTAATGTAAGTGCATTTTTTATTGTTGAGGGTTTACAGAACAAATAGTTCGCTTGCGAACTCTCTCGCGAGGCGCGGATTCGTAAGAATAATTACCTTTCCACACCTCTGCGATCCCGCGGAGCGTTTTTTATAATTATATTATTTTCTATTAAACTCTTGTGATTTCTAAAGCGCCTGCCTTTATAACTCCACTTATAGTTAAAACAGTATCATTAATTGCATCATCTGGAGCCCCCTCCTGTATATCTACAGCTCCTGCAAAGCAGCTAACATCGCTCACAACATTCCAATTTCTTGGAATATATATTTCTATTCCGCCTGCATAACATTCTACATGCATCTTAATTTCTCTGTCAGCAGCCTTTGCCTTATCAAGATATACTTCCATTCCACCGGCTTTATTAATCAATTCAACTTCCTTTAAGTTCTGCGAATCAATATATTTTTGAGTTCCGGAAAATCTATTCGTATGATATACATATTCTCCGCTTTCATAGCTCTTACTTGCTTTATTTCTAATAGCCTCCTTCATTTTTCCTTTCTTTTCTCCACCTATTATTAAGGAAAAGCCTATCGACAAAAGTAATGCTGCTCCTACAACCGGCCAAGGCGTTATTGCTTCTATACCAAGCTCTCTATCCCATACAATTGCCAAAAAAGACAACCCAAAAAAGACTTTTGTTAGTTCAAATTTCAGTAACCCATCAATAATCAGGCCTCCCCAGAGTACTGTGAATATTATCTGTGTTATTTTAATTTCATGTAGAAGTCCCATTCCTGAACATAACCACAAAGCTGCAATTGCTATTAAAATAAGTCCCCATAATATATTGCTATTTTTCTTTTTCATTATACATTCCTCATTTCGTTAATTTTATTTTTTAATGGTTTAAAATAACCTCTGGAAACAAAAATATGTTTATAAGAATTTCTAAACTCAATCTTTGAAGCTGCAGTGATATTTTTTGAAATTGAATATATTTCCTTTGCGTTAACAATAGCGGATTTTGATATTCTGCAAAAATAATTTGGCAACATTTCCTCTAACTCATACAATCGCTTTTTTGTTGTAAAAATATCATCTCTTGTATGAGCCTTAATCACATCATCCTCAGTTTCAAAGAAAATAATATTTTGAATATCTTCATAATATTCTATATTATCTTTAAACAATTCAATATGATTAATATTAACTTTTTGATTTGAAATCATTTGCTGAAGTTTTACAATTTCTTCTGATAACTTTGAACATTTAATTATGATTTCATCCTCTTCATATTTTTCATTAATATCAACTTTAATTTTCATATTTCCCTCTTTGGTTATCGAATAATCATATTTTATTGTCAAAATAAAATAATGTAAATAGAAAAAAGGTAAGTGGTAAATATTTAGGGTTAACAGGTAATTTTATAAATCCTTAGCGGAACATTTTTATATCATAGGAAATCCGGAGAATTTTCTATGATGATTAGAATGTCAAAAGGTCGACCGATAAAATATTTTTGTCAAAATGCACAAATAAGAATTTAATAAAAGGGTATATTTCAAAACAATAGGCAGTTGTCCGCAGAGTTTTTCGAGCATAGCTACTGCGTTCGGAGCACTGTTTGAGCCCGATAGGGCGAGTTTGCGAAGGACGCAGTTAATAGGCGGCGCAGAAAAACAAGGACAACAACATGTTTTGAAATATACCCTTTTATTTATTCTTTTGTGCATTTTGACAATAAAGCTTCATCGGTCGACTTTTTGACACTCTAATCCTATTATAAAAAGGTATGATAAAAATATTTTTACCATACCTCTATTTCTATGAATTCAGTGCTTTATCTAATGCTTCCTTTTCCTCTTCTCCAAGAGTAGCATAAGCCTCGCCCTTTATTATTTCTTTTATATAAGAATAACTGCTATCACGTCCATGCATTGTATTTAAAATAAATCCTGTATTATTGTCATCTAACATACACAATGCAAAGCTTAAATTACCACCCATTTCCTTAAAAGCATCATATTTTACTATTCCAAGCTTATGGAAGGTTGATGTGATATTATTGAGAGCATTATCCATTTTAAGCTCATTCTTCTGATGTGAAATCTCAAGTCTTTCCATCTGCTGAAAGTTTTCTTCTAATGCATCCGCAAGATTCTCAGCATTTTTTCCTCTCATAAACTTTTCATATCTCTTCATAAGTCTTTTTACTTTTGTATTTTCTCTGATATGCAAGATTAGAAAAAATACAAACATAAATGCTATTGTTCCTATATATATGTAATCTTTCATTTTATTTACTCCTTACGTATCTAGTCTAGTATAATTTAATTATTTTGTATACCCTCAAATAATTCCAATAATCTTTCAAGCTCATCCTGAGAATAATATTCTATTTCAATCTTTCCATTTCCTGATTTTTTATGGTTAATTGAAACCTTAGTACCCATTATTTCTCCAACTCTTAATGCAAGACTGGAATATGCTGCATCCTTAACTGAAGGAATCGGTAATTTGGACTGCTTTGGATTAAGAATTGATTTTACAAGCTTTTCGGTATCTCTAACACTAAGCCCCTTTGTCACAATCTGATTTGCTGCATCATTTTGAAGCTCTTCATGCTCGAGCGACAGCAAAGCTCTTGCATGTCCCATTGAAAGTTCTTGGTTAACAAGCATATCCTGAACAACCTTTGAAAGCTTTAACAATCTCATTGAATTTGTTATAGCAGATCTTGATTTAGAAACTCTTTGGGCTAACTCATCCTGTTTCAAATTATATTCATCAATAAGGCTCTTATAAGCCAAGGCTTCTTCAATTGGATTCAAATCTCTTCTTTGGATATTTTCGATTAAGGCAATCTCCATAACCTCCTGAGGAGAATACTCTTTTATTATAACAGGAACTTCTTTTAATTTTGCAATTTTAGCAGCACGCCATCTTCTTTCACCTGCAATAATCTCATAGTAATCATCTTTTTTCTGAACAACGATTGGCTGAATAATACCAAACTGCTTTATTGAATCAGCAAGTTCCTCTAAAGCTTCTTTATCAAAATTCTTTCTGGGCTGATCTCTGTTTGGTTCAATATCTGAAATTTTCAACATAGTATCAGCAGCAACTTTAACCTCTTTTACTACTTCAACTTCTTTTATAACTTCTTTTACAACTGTTTTTTGTTCTTCATTTTTCTTTGATGACTTTGTTCCTGTACTTGGAGGAATTAATGCATCAACACCTCTTCCAAGTCCTTTTTTCTTTACTGCCATATTAACTCCTTTTTAGTTAACATATAATTAATTATGTAAACTAATTTATTATTGCTTATTTTATGTAATTATAACATGATTATTATATCTATTATAACTTTTATATTAGAAATTTGTTTCAAATTATTTCTTCTTCTTTTTCATTACTTCTTTTGCCAATTTGTTATAAGCAACTGCTCCAGCTGATTTTGCATCGTACATATGAATTGGTATACCATAGCTTGGTGCTTCTGCCAATCTTACATTTCTTGGAATTATTGTTTTATAAATATTTAAGTGTACATTTTCTTTTACATTCTCAACAACTTCTTCGGAAAGATTTGTTCTTGAATCATACATAGTAAATACTATTCCATCTATTTCCAATCCATCATTTATTCTTTCCTGGATTAGATTAATTGAATGGATGAGCTGTGACAATCCTTCCAACGCATAGTATTCACACTGTATTGGAACAATTACAGAATCTGCTGCAACCATTGCATTAACAGTAAGAATATTTAAAGAAGGTGGACAATCTATAATTATATAGTCATACAAATCTTTAATTTTATCTAACTCTGTTTTTAAAATGAATTCTCTGTTATCAACTCCAATCAAATCAATCTCTGCTCCGGCAAGATTTACATTTGAAGGTAACACATGTAGATTATCTACTACACTTTGTTCGAGACATTCTGATAAAACACATTCTCCTAAAAATAATTCATAGATTGTATTTTCTAATCCCTGTTTTATAATTCCAACTCCACTAGTTGCATTTCCCTGTGGATCAATATCTACTAATAATACCTTTTTTCCATTATTAGCTAAGCATGATGAAAGGTTAATTGACGTTGTAGTTTTTCCTACTCCACCTTTCTGATTAGCTATTGCTATAATTCTTCCCATAATAATACCTCTTTTCTATTTTCCCCGTTTCTCTATTCTAGCACAACTAGTTTTCTATTTCCATATGAAAATAGGATGTTTCACGTGAAACATCCTATTTTTTCAATATTTTGAGTATTTCTTTTAATTCAATTTCTACCCTATTGGGGTCGACCTTGCATATTTTTATACACATATCAATCTTTTCAAGTAAATCATCTGACGTAACTACAGAAGTATTTTTAGTAGATGTTTCACGTGAAACATTCAATTCCTTTATTCCATCGCTAATCAAATCTATTTCTTCTTGTATTTTTTCTATTTTTAAATTATAAATACTTATTCTATCAAGTAACTCTGTTTTTTCATTTTCCAAATCAAGTGCTTGATCATTATTGGAATCAATATTTTCTCTGGCCTTAATTGAAAATATACCAGATGCTTCATCTACACTTTTTTTCATTTTTGATATCTGAGAATCTATTTCTTTTATATTAGATTGATAATGATATACTTTATCTTCATACTCATCTATTTCATTTTTTAATAATTGTATTCTATTATCTAAATAATCTTTTAACATATTACCTCCTAATGTATTGGATCCTTTGATGGGGTTCCTGCTTTTCTCGGGAACTTCTTTCCCGTACTTTTTTTCTTTTCAATTACTACAAACTTTCTTTCCATATCAGAGCAAGGTAGTTTAATTGTCTTAACCTCTTTTACATTTCCTCCTAAAACAGAAATAGCTTTTGTCGCAGTTCCAATCTCTTCCTGACTCATAGAAGACTTATAACTAATGAAATGTCCTCCTACTTTAACAAAAGGAATACAATACTCTGATAAAGTAGAAAGATTAGCTACTGCTCTTGAAACACACAAATCATATTTTTCTCTGTACAAAGAATATCTACCACAATCTTCAGCTCTTCCATGAACTGTAGAAATATTATCTAGCTCTAATTCGTTTATTACATCATCTAAAAAATTTAATCTTTTATTTAATGAATCTAACAAAGTTACTTTTAAATGGGGAAACATTATTTTTAATGGTATGCCGGGAAAGCCGGCACCTGTTCCTACATCTATTAATGAAGATTCTTTATTAATATTGAAAACACTTGCTGCTAAAACACTATCTAAAAAATGTTTCACCATAACTTCATCTTTTTCAGTTATAGCAGTTAAATTCATAACTTTATTTTTTTCAACAAGCATTTCGTAATACTTTTCAAACTGTGCAATTTGTTTTTCATTTATTGAAATATTTAATTCTTCTAATCCTCTAATTAATAAATTAATACTCAAATTATTTCTCCTAAAAACATTAGTTTACATAATTATTTATATGTAAACTAATAATGCTACTCATTGCTTTTATTTTATAGGCTTTATATTTCTACATAAGAGAAATATTTACATATATTTATTTTACATATCATTATGTATGCCTATTAAACAATTTATTAACTCTACTTCTTTTCTCTTTGTTTTTGTTGTTCCATGTATATAAGAAGAACAGATATATCAGCTGGTGACACTCCTGATATTCTTGATGCCTGTCCAATATTAATAGGCTTGTAAAATGCAAGCTTCTGTGCAGCTTCTATTCTTAGACTTTTTACTTTACTGTAATCAAAATCTTCCGGAATCTTTTTGCCTTCAATCTTCTTAAAATTCTTTACCTGCTTTTTCTGTCTGTCAATATATCCGGCATACTTTATATTTATATCAACCTGTTCAATAACGTCATATGAGAGTTCCTCTCTTTCTTCATCAAGAGGAGCTATCTTATAATAATCTAATTCCGGTCTTCTAATTAACTCAGCGAGAGTTGTTGCTGTCTTAAGTGGTGTACTATTTAAATCACTTAACAGCTGCTGCACTTTTTTGTTTGCTCCAATCTTGCATTTTTCTAATCTCTCTATCTCTTTATTGATAAGCTCTTCTTTTTTACAAACATAGTCATATCTTTCTTTTGAAACTAATCCTATATCATATCCTATTTGTGTAAGTCTAAGATCAGCGTTATCCTGTCTCAAAAGAAGTCTGTACTCTGCTCTTGAAGTCATCATTCTATATGGCTCATGGCTTTCCTTTGTTACAAGATCATCAATCAAAACTCCTATATATGCCTGTGAACGATCAAGAACTAAAGATTCTTTTCCATCAACATATCTTGCCGCATTTATACCTGCAACAATACCTTGTGCTGCAGCCTCTTCATATCCGGAGCTTCCGTTAAACTGCCCTGCACTAAAAAGACCTTTGATATTTTTAAACTGCAAATCAGGTAACAATTGTCCATACTCTATGCAGTCATATTCTATTGCATATGCGTTACGTACAATCTTTGCATTCTCAAGACCTGGCACTGTATGGTACATTGCATACTGAACATCTTCCGGAAGTGATGAAGACATTCCACCGAGATACATTTCATTTGTATATAAACCTTCAGGCTCAATAAATACCTGATGTCTATTTTTGTCTGCAAATTTGACTACCTTATCTTCTATTGAAGGACAATATCTAGGTCCGGTTCCTTCTATCATTCCTGAGAATAAAGGTGAACGGTCAATATTTTCCTTTATTATTTTATGTGTATCTTCATTTGTATATGTAAGCCAGCATGAAATCTGTTCCTTCTGAATACTTTCAGGATCAGTTGAAAATGAAAAAGGTACAATTCTCTCATCACCAAACTGCTCCTCCATCTTACTGAAATCAACAGTTCTCTTATCCACTCTTGCAGGTGTGCCGGTCTTAAATCTTCTCATTTTTATTCCGTTATCTAAAAGTGACTGTGTTAAATGATTTGCAGCCATAAGTCCATTTGGACCTGTATATTGACATACATCACCGTATATACATTTTGCTTTCAAATAAACACCTGTTGCCAATACAACAGCTTTTGCATAATATGTAGCACCCGAAGTAGTTTTAACTCCTTTTATAATTCCTTCTTCAACAATTATCTCAGAAACTTCTCCTTGTCTTACAGTAAGATTATCTGTATTTTCCAAGGTTTGTCTCATCTGCCTTGTGTAATCCTGTTTATCTGCCTGAGCTCGGAGTGAATGAACAGCAGGCCCTTTTGACTTATTGAGCATCTTTGACTGGATAAAAGTCTTATCTATATTTTTACCCATCTCTCCTCCAAGAGCATCCAGTTCTCTTACAAGATGTCCCTTAGAAGTTCCACCTATATTAGGATTACATGGCATAAGAGCAATACTATCTACACTTACGGTAAACACTATTGTATTAAATCCTAGTCTTGCAGATGCAAGAGCTGCTTCGCATCCTGCATGGCCTGCACCAACTATAACAACATCATAATTTTCAACTACACTTGTCATTTTTTTCTCCAAAATTTTAAATCTATTTTCAAAATTATATTATTTACCCATACAGAATTTAGCAAATATTTCATTTACCAAATCATCTTCAACACTTTCTCCAATTATAAGTCCAAGACTGGCATAGGAATCCATCAAATCTATTGAGAAAAAATCTTCCGGCATTCCTGCATCTACTGAATCTTTAACCTTTAATAAACTTTCATAAGCATTTGTCAATGCCTCTTTGTGTCTTGCATTTGTAATATATATTTCATCATTGTAAGTAACTTTTCCGGAATAAAATTTTTCTCTGATTGCTTCTTCTAAATCTTCTATTCCGGTTCCATACTTAGCTGAAAAGAAAATAACTTCTCTTCCTGATATATTTTTTATTTCTTCAATATTTACATTGACATCCATATCTGTTTTATTAATCAATACAATAGCCTGCTTATCCTTTATAAGTTCAAGTATTTCCTTGTCGTTTTCATCTATATTCTTAGAACCATCAGCTACAAAAATAATTAAATCTGCTTCAGCTGCAATATCCTTTGCTTTATTTACACCAATCTGTTCAACTAAATCATCTGTTGAACGGATGCCGGCAGTATCAATTATTTTAAGACTCATTCCATTAAAATTTATATTTTCTTCTAATGTATCTCTCGTCGTTCCTTCTATATCAGTAACAATAGCTCTGTCTTCCCCTAACATTAAGTTAAGAAGTGATGACTTTCCTGCATTTGGTTTGCCCAAAATTACAGTTTTAATACCTTCCTTCATAATTCTTCCATTATCAAAGGTATCAATTAATTTTTTAATATCATTTATATTTTTATTAAGCATTTCATTTATTTCATCTTCATATCCATCTAAACTAATATGCTCTGGATCATCCAATGCCGATTCAATAAATGCAATATGATATATAATTTCACTTCTTATTTCTTTTATCTTTTCAGATACCTTTCCTTTTAATTGTTCAATAGAACTATTAAGAGCAAAATCATTCTTTGAATTAATCAAATCCATTACTGCCTCAGCCTGAGACAAATCTATTTTTCCATTTAAAAAAGCTCTCTTTGTAAATTCTCCCGGCTGCGCAGTTCTGGCACCATTTTTTATAACCAGGTCAAGTACCTTTTTTAAAATTAACATTCCACCGTGACAGTCAATCTCAACAGTGTCTTCACCTGTATAAGAATTTGGATTTTTCATTACAAGAACGAGAACCTGATCAAGCATTTCTTCTCCATCGAAAATATATCCCATCGATGCAGTGTGACTCTTCATATCAGTTATTCTTTTTCCCTCTATATGTGATTTAAATATTTTATCAACTATTTCAATTGATTCTTCACCGCTTACTCTGATAATTCCAATACCGGAATTACCTGCAGCTGATGCTATTGCAGCAATAGTATCTGTCATATTCATACTTATCTCCATTCTGTGGCCAATATTTTTTGGCTCAAATAACAATGAATTTTTAAATAATTATATATTATCCTAAAAAAGGACAGTCTTCTTCATTCTAATCTAAAAGTATATCATATTAAAACATTAATGTGAATTATTACATAAAAAGAAAGCTCTTAAAATCAATTAAGAGCTTTCAAATATAATAATAAGTTATTTATTTTTCTTTAAAATAACAACTACATGTCTGTAAGGTTCTTCACCTTCACTCTTAGTTGTACAATACTTGTCATTCTGAAGAGCTGAATGAATAATTCTTCTCTCATATGGATTCATTGGTTCAAGAGCAACCGGCTTTTTAATTCTCTTTACTTTCATAGCAATATTCTTTGCTAAGTTTTCAAGAGTGGCCTTTCTTCTCTCTCTGTAATTTTCAGTATCCAATTTAATTCTGTTGAATTTATCACTTTCCTTGTTAACTACAAGGCTTACAAGATACTGTAATGAATCAAGAGTCTGTCCTCTCTTTCCAATAAGTATTCCCATATCTTCACCTATAATGTCGATATTTATTGTATTTTCTTTTTCGCCTTCTTCAATCTGAATGTCAAGCTTAACTGTCAATTCCATTGCTTCGAAAACATTTGTTAAAAATTCTCTGGCAATATCTTCAACCGAAGCTTTTTTTCTTGCTTTTATAATAGCAGCTTTTTTACCAATTCCTAAGAATCCTTTACCGCCCTCTTCAACTACTTCATAATCTAATTTATCTGAAGTAAGTCCAAGTTCTTCGCAAGCATTAGTAATTGCTTCTTCAACATTTTTTCCTTCAAAATTTCTATATTCCATTTTATTACCTCTATTTGCTATTACGATTATTATAATCGTTAACTAAGTTTGCCTTAGAAGCAAGACTTCCTTTATTTGAAGCCTCTCTTGCTCTTCTAATCTTTTCTTCATTGTCCTTTTTTACATTGCTTGAAACAGTTTTTGTATTTATCTTTGAAGCTTCTAAAACTTTTTCTCTATAAATTCCCTGTTTAATTTTTCTCTTTTCAGCTTTTTCTGCAGCTTTTTCTTTATTTTTTTCAATAATATCATTTACATCTATTCTCTTTAAATAAAGATTAATGAAAAACTGCTGAAGCATCATAACAAGAGAACCCGCACACCAATAAATACCAATACCTGTTGACAATACATAACACATATATACTGACATTAATGGCATCATGTAGTTCATTACTTTCATTGAACCTGCCATAGGATTATCTTGTCCTTCTGGCATTTTGTTAAGTGCTGTAGAAAGCTTAACACTTAAAAACTGGAATAAACCTGCAAGTACAGGGATAATAAGAGCAACTATTATTGTGATAGTTCCTGCTTTAAACATTGCACTAGGTGACATGCTAAGGTTAAATCCAAAGAAATCATTTATATGATTAATTTTATCTGCAATGCCTTTGTCTGCAACCTCAAGAATATCATTTATTGAAGTTCCCTTTGTAAGAGTTACAGCATCTTTATAGGTTACTCTTGCTCCACTCATTGCATCAATACATTTGTCGAGCTTAGAACCTGTAATTGCACTACCTGCTTTATTGATTCCAAAAAACTGATTCATCTGTGCCTGTGTTAAACCATTAATAACTGAAGCATATAATTCTTTAACAGGTTTAACATAAGCCGGAACATTCATAATAACTCTGTATAAAGCAAAAAGAATAGGCATCTGAATTATAAGCTGTAGACAGCTACCTGTTGGAGATGTTCCATACTTGTCATAAACAGCCTGAACCTCTTCCTGCATAGCAAGCTGAGAAGCCTGATCTTTTTTATTTTTATACTTCTTTTGAATAGCTTGAATCTCCGGATTCATTACGCTAGTCAATTTGCTAAATTTCTGCTGCTTTATCTGCATTGGAAGCATTAACATTCTTACAACAAAAGTCATAAGAATAATACAAAATCCAATATTATAAACACCAAATTCAGCTAATGCATAATATATATACTCAAGGATTTTTCCAAGAGCTAATGCAAATGGCTTTAAGAAACCACTTGTCTGAGTAGCTACTAATATATTCAATTATTCCTCCTTACGGAACTGGATCATATCCTCCCTTATGAAAAGGATTACATCTAAGAATTCTTCTTATTGCAAGATAAGATCCTTTCAACGGTCCATATTTTTGTAAAGCTTCTAATGCATATTGAGAACAGGTAGGAGTGTATCTACAACATCCATATAATTTCATAGGTGATATAAATTTTTTATAAAACTTAACCAAACCTATTAAAATTAAATTTACTCCTCTTGATAATAATCTGAAAAACTTCATATTAACCTCATTATCATTAAAGCTTATTTTAATTAGTTACTATATTCTGAATATAAAAATTACCATCTAATTTTCAGACAGAATATTTTGGATATTTCCAAGATGCAATAATGCACTTTCTATATCCTTATAATTTTTGTCCTTGGCAGCATTGCGTGCCACTACGACTAAGTCCAAACCACTATTGAACTTATTTTCATTTAGTCTGTAGCTCTCTCTGATTAAACGAGTCAGGCGATGTCTTACTACACTATTTCCTACTTTTTTACTTACTGATATACCTAATCTATTAATGTTTAATCCATTTTCGATTACATACATAACTAAATATTTATTTGCTTTTGACTTTCCGGTTTTATAAACCTTCTGGAACTGACTATTCTTTTTTAATGATTCGTAATTTTTCATAATAATATAACCTACTATATTAAATAATTTCTTATCAAAAAAAAGAAAGGTCACATAAGAATGCGACCTAAGCTGATAATTTCTTTCTTCCCTTTGCTCTTCTGCTAGCTAAAACTTTTCTACCGCCTGCTGTACTCATTCTTTTTCTAAAACCATGTACTTTAGATCTCTGTCTCTTTTTTGGCTGAAATGTCATTTTCATGATACGGCACCTCCTTTTCTATTCTAATAGTAAAACATCATTACTATATTTTCATAAGAAATTCGTAGTCAATTAACAATTAAACCACATTTTTGCTACAATTTCAACTTTTTTTTATAAAAGTTTTTATAAAACATATTTTATTAATTCTTTTAATTTACATAAATTATACTTTATTTACATAAAGTTATCCACATAATGTTAATAGAATGTTAATAACTTTGCCTTTTTGAACTATTTTTATCCCCTTTTTATAGGATTTCCTATTTTTTTATGTTAATAACTATTGTTTTTTATTGTCGAATTATGACTACATTATGTTAATCTTTTTATAATTTTATGTAAATTAAAAATAAAGAATCTCGCTTGCGAGATTCTCGCGCCGAGCGCGGTCGCTTTTGCGACATGA
>CAZWAG010000001.1:0-78916 GCA_964631845.1 uncultured Eubacterium sp. | reverse complement strand
GGATTATATTGGGAAAAGGCTGCTTATGAAGAAGCAGAACATGCAGCTAAGTTTGCTGAATTACTTGGTTCAGATTTAGAGCACAATATGACAGCATCAACAAAAGAAAATCTTGCTTGGAGAGTAGACTGTGAATATGGTGCAACAGCAGGCAAATTTGATTTGGCAAAATGTGCAAAGAAGAATAACCTCGATGCAATTCATGACACAGTACATGAAATGGCTAGAGACGAGGCTAGACATGGAAAGGCACTTGAAGGTCTCTTAAACAGATATTTCAAATAGAAGAAATTTATAATTACTAAAGAAAGGAAGTATACTATTATGGCAGAGATGAAAAAGTATTTTTGTAATCCTTGTGGATACACTTACGATCCAGCTGTAGGTGATCCGGAACATGGTATCGCACCAGGTACAGCTTTTGAAGATATTCCGGATGATTGGGTTTGCCCAATCTGTGGTATTGACAAGAGCATGTTCCAGCCATGCATTGATAATTACAACTAAAAAGTTCATGAAGGATAGAATTTTATTACTCTTTGTCAAGAGGGGATAAAAAAGATTTGATTCCTATAATTGACATCTCGTACTCGATTTGTTAATATGAACATATAAAAAGGTACTACCGATAGACGGTTAGTCCAATATTTGTTAGTTACAAAAGAGTAACCGCACTGATTGAACTGTAGGGGCGGTTACTTTTTTGTTTCTCTGATGTATTCCATAAGTATTGCAACTATGATTGAAATAATCATTATCACAACGTATAGTATCTCAAAGTCACTCATATAAGCTTGCCCTCCAATTCCTTTTTCGCCTTCCGAACTTCCTCCTCGTCCGTCACCCACCTTGCAAATTCACTTGCAACAGGTAATCCCATCGGCACATCATCTTTTTTATAAAGCATAGGAGAGGCAACTTCCTTTTTTCCGGACATGTGAAAAGAAGTAGCTTTGGTGTAGCTCGCAATTTCTTTTATATTACTTGAATTTAATCCGCTTCCGACCATAATGTCAATCTTACCATCGCTGTGACTTACAAGGTCCTTTAACAAATCAATTCCATCAACGCAATTTGCCTTTTGCCCTGATGTTAGTATTGTATTTATTCCCATATACTTGGCTGTTTCCAAGCACTGCATAGGATTTCGGCAAACATCAAATGCACGGTGAAGTGTTATGTCAATTCCGTCTGCAGCAGATATAAGTCGGTTCATTTTATCTACATCCAAATCGCCATTTTCATCGAGACATCCTATTACAACACCATTTGCACCTGATTTATTAAAAGCCTTAATATCTTCAACCATAGTGCGAACCTCATATTTAGAATAATAGAAATCACCAAATCTTGGTCGAACCAGAATATTGATAGGTATATCAATTAAGCTTTTGATTTCATTAAAAAGTGAAAGAGAAGGAGTGGTTCCTCCAATCAAGAGATTTGAGCATAATTCAATTCTATCTGCACCGCCATTAGCGGCAGCAATTGCTGATTCTACAGAGTCCACACATACTTCTAATAAATACTTTTCCATAAGTAAATCCTTTCAAAAAAAATATGCTAATATTTTTATAAAAAATTAAATTCTTTTGCCCAATTCCCAAAAAGCAACTGCGCTAGCAGCAGCGACATTCAAGGAATCAACATTATGTGACATTGGAATTTTTGCAGTATAATCACACCCGTCAATGGTTTTCGCACAGAGCCCTTCGCCTTCAGTGCCAAGTACGATGGCAAGTTTATCTTCGGACAAAAGCTTCTTGTCATCAACACTTACAGAGTCATCTGTCAGCGCCATTGCAACAGTTTTGAAACCAAGTTCGTGCAATACATCCATTCCTTCATCAGGCCACATTTTATTTTTCTTATCACCGATATAAGTCCATGGTATTTGAAAAACTGTTCCCATACTCACTCGTATCGAACGACGGGAAAGAGGATCACAGCAGTTCGGAGTCAAAAGAATTGCATCGATATTTAGTGCGGCAGCAGAACGGAATATTGCTCCGATATTTGTTGGATTTACAATATCTTCAAGTACTGCAATGCGACGTGTTTCCCTGCAGATTTCATTCATAGGTTTAAGTACAGGTCGCTTCATAGCGCACAATGCACCTCTTGTTAAATTAAAGCCGGTTAGCTGACTGATAACTTCAAACCTTGCAACATATACAGGCACATCAGGACATCTCTCGATAATTGATTTTCCTTGAGTTTCAACATGCTTATCTTCCATAAGAATTGAAATTGGTTCGCACCCAAAATCAAGAGCTCTCTCAATTGTCTTTGGACTCTCTGCAATGAAAATACCACCGTCAGGTTCAAAGTAATGCTGAAGCTGAGCTTCGTTTAAACGTGCATACACATCTAGCTCTTTTTTGTTAAAATTTTCTATTTGAATTATATTTGCCATAAATATTCCTCTTTTATTATGTTTATTCTTTCTATAATAATAACATAATAATTTAAAAGAGACATTTCTTTTAGAAAAGAAGTAAGAACAGCAGCTATTAATATTCGTAAAATATTGCAGACATACCACAAAAAAACGTTGAAGATAATACGTCCGTTGTGCTAGAATATAGTGTGAATTTTTTTGAGAAATAAGTAGAATTATGTAATTTTTAAGTGACAGAGGAGAAAAGATGAAACAGGGATTTAGTAACGAGAAATATTTGCAGATGCAGTCTGAGCATATTAGAGAGAGAATACAGCAGTTTGGAGGAAAGCTTTATCTTGAATTTGGAGGAAAGCTTTTTGATGATTACCATGCATCACGTGTACTTCCGGGATTTGAGCCGGACTCAAAGCTTCAGATGCTTTTGCAGTTAAAGGATCAGGCTGAGGTTGTAATAGTTATCAGTGCTGAAGATATAGAGGGAAATAAGGTAAGAGGTGATCTTGGCATCACATATGATTTGGATGTTTTAAGACTCATCGACGAATTCCAGGGAGTTGGATTGTTTGTAGGAAGCGTTTGTATTACGAAGTACAACGGACAGACATCAGCTGATCAATTCCAGAAAAAATTAAGTGAACTCGGTATTAAGTCATACCATCATTATAAGATTCCGGGCTATCCAAGCGATGTTGCAAAGATTGTAAGTGACGAAGGATACGGAAAAAATGATTATATTGAGACTGAAAGACCATTGGTAGTTATCACTGCTCCGGGACCGGGAAGTGGCAAGATGGCTACTTGTCTTTCACAGCTTTACCATGAACATAAGCGTGGCATTCAGGCAGGCTATGCAAAATTTGAGACATTTCCAATCTGGAATATTCCTCTCAAGCATCCTGTAAACCTTGCTTACGAGGCAGCCACAGCTGACCTCAATGACGTTAATATGTTGGACCCATTCCACCTGGAAGCATACGGAGAGACAACTGTAAACTACAATAGAGATATTGAAATATTCCCTGTCGTAAATGCAATGTTTGAACTGATATTTGGTGAAAGCCCATACAAGTCACCGACAGATATGGGTGTAAATATGGCTGGAAACTGTATTATAGATGACCAGGCCTGTCGTGATGCGTCAAACCAGGAAATCATTAGAAGATATTATAAATGTCTTTGTGACCGTAAGCGTTTCGGCGAGTCAAAGGACGATTTATACAAATTAGAATTATTGATGAAGCAGGCTGAAATTTCAGTTAAGGACCGCAAGGTTGTAGATGAAGCAGCAAAGGTTGAAATAGAGACAGGGCATCCGGCAACAGCCATTGAGCTTCCTGATGGAACTATCGTTACAGGAAAGACAAGTGATTTGCTTGGAGCATCTGCAGCAGCTTTACTTAATGCGCTTAAGGAATTGGCAAATATTCCTCACGACCAGAAATTAATTTCGCCGGAGGCAATTGCACCAATTCAGAGATTAAAGACGGAATATCTTGGAAGCAAGAATCCAAGACTTCACACAGACGAAATTTTGATTGCGCTTTCAACATCTGCTGCTACAAATGAGTTGGCAGAAAAGGGACTCAATCAGATTGCTAATTTAAATGGATGCGAAGCACATTCAACAGTTCTTTTGTCTTCCGTTGATGAAAAGACATTTAAGAAGCTTGGTGTAAATCTTACAAGCGAAGCAAAATACGAAGCTAGCGACAGAAAATATCATAAGCACTAGAGCTTTTATAATTGTATAACAATGTGATGTTATTCTATGTAAAAAAATAAAGAGAGAGCTATAATTATGAAAAAATTAAAGAAACTACTATGTTTAATTTTGATTGTAACGCTTTGCTTTTCAACACAGGCTCAGGCGGCAGTTAACCGTGACATGGCATACAATTATATGTACAAGATGGCTACTGTAAAATGGAAAACGAGCAAGCGACATACCACACTTTTGTGCAAGGTTTCAAAGAAAAAGAGTTACTATGTAAAATGGTACAGAAAAGTAAATTATAAGGGTATACCATATTCCCAAAAAGAGAATGGACGTCAGGTAAATCTACAATACTTTAACAGTCTGAATAAAAAGAAAATTAATAAGGACTATGGTCGGAATGACTGTAGTTCTTCGATTATGTATTCGTGGAGAGAAATAGGATTTGATCCGAATCTGAATATTGCGACCTGTGTTATGTTTCCGGAAAGTGCCACTATGGTAAAGGTGGGAAGCTACAAATACAAGGCAGGCCAAAGCCACAGTACCGTTTGTAAAAAGAATGGAATAAGCAAAATTTCAAAAGCCTATGCAAAATTAAAAAAGGCGGATGCCATAGTAACTGATGGGCATACCCGTATGGTAAAATCCGTCAAAGTTAAGAAAAAGAAGAACGGAAAAATCAATTACGATAAAAGCTATGTGAAGGTTATTGAACAGACAGGAACACTTAATATTTTTACAAGATCCACCTGGGCTGTTAACAAGAAGTATTCTTTTAGAGAACTGTATAATTCAAGCTATATTCCAGTGACAATTCCACAGTTAGATGGTCCGGCGGCATATAAAGTTGAACAGAGTCAGACCACATATATTGGAAATGGAAACGTAATAATAAACGCTTCTTTGTATGCGGCTCGTCCGGTCAAAAATTGGGGAATTTTTTATAGCAAAAAGTATGATGAAATAAAAGGTATAACAACGAAAACAGCACATACATCAAGTGGAGCATATAAATATTATTCTCTTATAAAGAGAGATAAAGCAGTGTATGAAAAAACGTTGAATTTTGATACAGGTATTAGTTTAACGTCTTCAGGAAAAAAATTGTCATTTGATGAAAATGCTACCTATTACTATCGAATTGTGTACAAAGCCGATGGCAAATGGAGAATATCAAAGGTTATGACCTTCAATACAATACCATTGCCAAATGAGACTACTTCTAATACAGAAGAAACTACGGAACAGAATACAACAGCATTGGAGATGGAATCACCAACAATCGAAAATTAGCGGGAGGTTTTTATATGAAGACATTTAAAAGATTACTGGCAATATTGCTTGCTATTGCCATATCAACAGCAATGACGCCACAAGCTATGGCTTCACAAAAAGTGGCTAAGCAAAATAATTTGAAAACAAAAGTTGTGGTTGCTCAAAATAATGAAGCAAACAATGTTACCGGAACAGTAAATGTAATTGTCCAGCTCGAGGGAGATGCAGTTCTATCTCCAGCCAATATTTCAAAGAAAGGCATTAGGGCTTATCACAAAACAACTAAGGCAAAACAATTATTAGCCCGTGTAATTAACCAGCAGGAAGCTGTAAAAACTAAAATATCAGGGAAGATTGGTGTAAAAGATTACGGATATAGTTACACAAATGTTATAAATGGTTTTTCTATGACTATTGATGCAGATGATATAGATACGGTGAAAAATATTTCAGGCGTTAAAGATGTTTACATTTCCAACAAAATAAAAATAGACGACCCTGTTGAAGGTGAGGCAGACAATGCAAATAATGTATGTGAGTGCTGTGAGGCAATTGGAGCATCCTACATGCATAAAAATGGATATAGTGGACAGGGACAGGTTGTAGCTGTAATTGATACAGAACTTGATGTAAATCATGAATTTTTCTCAGGCTCTATTGAAAATCCAAGATATACAAAGGCTGATATTGCTCAAATTATTGCAGATAATAAATTTAATACGAATGTAACAGCTGACAAAGCATATAGAAGCGAAAAAATTCCTTTCGCATATAACTATTCAAAAAATAGTAAAAATGTATACTCAGATGATAGCGACATAATACATGGTAGTCATGTTTCTGGTATTGCAGTGGGAAACAATGGAACACTTAGTGACGGAACAAAGTTTACTGGAGTGGCACCGGATGCCCAACTGGCATTTTTCGCAGTACCTGAATTGACGGATGAACAGGTAATAGCCGCCTTAGATGACGCCGCAAAATTAGATGTTGACAGCATAAATTGTAGCTTTGGTTCCCAGAATCTTACATGTGATGCAGAGCAGGAGGCTTTTGAAAATGCGAGAAAAGCGGGAATATATGTTTCCTGCGCGGCCGGAAATGAAGAAAAGGAATACACAGGTAAGTCCGGATTAAAAACATCAATTGTTGATTATTCAACCGGAGGTTCTCCACAGTATTTTCAATCTGTAACATCTGTAGCTTCGTCAGACTCCTCAGTGTCGTATTTTGAAGTAGGAAATATGAGTATTGGAGAATATGATGTCAATTATTTTTCAAGTGATTTTGAAACGGTACATATGTGGCTTGATGGAGAAGAATGGGAATTTGTCGATTGTGGATATGGACTGGAGGAAGACTTTGAAGGCAAAGATTTGTATGGAAAAATAGCAGTTGTTCAAAGGGGTGTTGCCTATTTTGCGGATATGCAGAATTTAGCGGTGCAAGCGGGAGCAGAAGGACTTATCATAATTAATAATGAAGACACAGAGATTCTTCAAGTAGATTATGAGGATATTATTCCCGTTATGGTTGTCGCATCGTCAGATAAGGATAAATTTTCAAACGTAGCAGATAAAATAACTATTTCTTCGGAAGAAAACTTAGTGGAGATACTTGGTAGAGGTGGTGCAGTTAGTTCATTTTCTTCCTATGCTACAATGACTGATTTGGAACTGAAGCCTGATATAACCGCTCCGGGAGGAGATATTTATTCCTCTTATCCGAATAATAAGTATAAATATGCAAGCGGAACTTCAATGGCTACACCTCATTTAGCTGGAGCAGCCGCATTACTGGATCAGTATGTAGATGATAAATATCCTGACGCAGAAGATAAGGTTAGTTTGGAGCAGTCATTGATGATGTCTACTGCATCCATCTGTTTTCAGGAAGACGGTGTTCCTTATTCACCAAGAGTTCAGGGAGCAGGTCTTGTAAATTTGGAGAATGCGGCTAATACGGAAGTGTATTTGGAAGGAACAAATAACAAAGCCAGCATAAGCTTAAAAGACAATTTGACTGATGAATTTAAATTAAAGTTTACGGCACATAATCTGAGTGAAAGTGAAGCTACATATGACAATATTTCGCTGTATGTGGAAGGCGATAATTATTATGAGGAAGAAGGTCAGTATTATGTGGGGGATGGTTCCAGAAAGTTTTCGTTTGATTATGATGCACCGGATTCGGTAACTGTTCCGGCAGAGAGCTCAAAAGAAATAGAAATCACAGTCAGACTTGACAGCAGTGAAATGTCAGAGAATATGAAGATATTTGAAAATGGATTTTTTGTAGAGGGATTTGTTGTTCTAAAATCCTCAGACCAGGGCACTGCACAAATAAACATTCCGTATATGGGATTTTATGGTGATTGGACACAAGCATCTATGTTGGACGAAAAGATAGATTGTAATCCTGAGTTTATGGGAACATATCTTGCTTCTGATTTTTATGATTCCACATGTGGGGCAACAGATGAAGGCTTTCATTGGTGTCAGCCTCTTGGAACAAATTTGTTCGGAGAATTAGATGAATCTGCTTTAGAAAAAAACTTTAGTGATATGATTGTGGAGGATTTTGACTATAAGGAAGAGAATGCAGCGATTTCGCCAAATGGTGATGGAATGTATGATTTCTTATGCGTAAGTGCAACTTTATTGAGAAATATTTCAAAATATAAGGTTGACATAAATGATCGAGAAGGAAATATTGTATATACGGAAGAATTAGACAACGAACCAAATATGAAATCAATGTACCAGTGTATAGATATAGATTTCTCAGATAAAAAATATGCTGATGGCGACTACACTGCGACGATTACAACAACTTTATTGTATGAGAGAGAAAAAGAGCAGTCAATCACATTACCATTGTATATTGACACAGTCGCACCTACAATCGAAGAGGCAAAGGTTTACACGGAAGCTGGAAGAAAATATCTCGAAATGAGAGTAAGCGACAATAAACAGTTGATGGGAGTTGAGGTTTACGACATATTAACAGAGGGAGATAATTTCTACGAATATGAGAAAATCAATGGTGATGCTGAGTGCAAAGTGACATTGGATATAACATCACAGAGAACCAATGCAATAGAATGCAACTTGGTGGATTATGCATTTAATCAGACCATTGTAAAAGTGTCATCCCTAGAGGGCACTGCAACGACAACAACAACGACAACGACAACGACACCACCAGAGACTACATCTACTGAAAACCAGTCCACATCAAATGTGACTAATAAAATTGAGCAGACAACTCAGGCCAACAACAATATAGCAAAAGCAAAAATAAAGTCTGCAAAAAATATAAAGAAAAAGTCTATAAAAATTAAGTTTAATAAACTTAAAAATGCAAAGAAATATCAAATTCAGTATTCTACAAGTAAAAAATTCAAAAAGGCAAAAACAAAGACTACATCGAAGACTACATATACAATCAAGAAACTCAAAAAAGGGAAAAGCTACTTTATTAGAGTCAGAGGTATAAATAAAAACAAAGTTGGAAAGTGGTCAAAGGCTAAAAGAGTAATAGTTAAGAAGTAGAAAAAGGGGATGTAAAAAAGTCTCCAACTAACAAGACCTGCATTGGTGATGGCCATTGCAGGTCTTGTTCTGTTCTTTAGTTTTTTTGTAGTCCTTCTTTTGTATATATAGGTATGTGTTACATTTATATTATTTTTTAATAGATTTTTTCACTATGCCCATAGGGTCTTTGAATAATAAGATGGCAAGCCAAATTATCATTGCGAGTGCTATTACCGATAATCCTAAAAAAGAATCATTAATCATATCGGAGATGGCTGGGGTGAAATACTCGGCACCAAGCTCAATGTACTCAGAAATTGCATCCACAAGCCACATAATTGATGCTCCCCAAAACATATAGCAAAGAATACCAATTTTAAGCTGCCTTGCTTTTGAACTTATATACCAGACAATTGTCGATATGATAGCCGCAAATATTGTAATTAATAAAGTCATTGTATTGCTCCTATTTAATTATTCTGATGTAACTTCCTTGTCTCTTCCGGCAATAACGCTCTCAGCGATTGTAATTACTCCCCATGCAACAGTAACAAGAACTGCCATTGAAACACCTACAGTAGACATTTCGTGTAACATAGCTGCTGCGTCGGATTCGTTTCCTGCAGCAGTGATGAATGGAAAGAATGGTGTGATTTCTCCGTGCCATAAATGCTCAAATGCTAAAAGAGCTGAGCCACCCCATAAGAAGTTGTTAAGTCTTTTTAACTTACTTGAGAAGTGAACCTTTGGTGTGCTATCTGTTGATTTACCTTCTTTTGATTCAATTACTTTTGTGATAGTTGTTGTGATAACAGCTTCTGTAGCTGGTACGATAAAGCATGCCATAACTAGCCCTCCTTTATATATAATAGTCTTTTCATTTTCCTACAACAATCATAATTAATTTAAAAAAGCGTGTCAAGGAAAGCCTTCCCTAATAAAATCAAAAACTCTTTCTTGTTGATTAATAAAATAATAAAAAGTATACTATTAACAAGTATAATTTTGTATGAAAATATTTGTGTCGCTAACTAACGGCGGCAGAATGGAGAATTATTATGAGAAAAAAATACGTTATAGGGCACAAGAATCCTGATACGGATTCAATATGCTCAGCCATTGCGTTAGCATATTTAAAAAATCAGACAGAGGAAGGTCATTTTTCCCCAAGGAGAGCGGGACAGATTAATGAAGAAACAGAATTTGTTTTAAAATATTTTGGCGTGCAAACTCCAGGATATTTACCGGATGTAGGATCTCAGGTTCGTGATATGGAAATCCGAAAGCTTCCAGGAATGTCAAAGGATATTACCGTGCGTACAGCATGGGAGTTTATGAAGGAAAACCAGGCTATTACTCTTCCTATGACAGACGATGAAAATAATCTTGAAGGTATTATTTCAATGTCTGACATTACGAACAGTATGATGCGCCAGAACCCAAGAGCTTTGTCTGAGGCACATACTCCGTTTAAAAATATTGCAGACACCTTGGACGGTGAAATCTTAGTTGGCGATGGGGAGAAAGTGTTTGACAAAGGTAAAGTTTTTATTGGTGCAGGAAATGCAGATTTAGTTAAGTCATATATTGAGGATAATGATTTGGTTATTCTTGGAAATAGGTCCGAGGATCATCTGAATGCCATCGAATATGGCGCGTCCTGTATTGTTGTGTGTGCTAGCGCGGAGGTATCACCGGCTATTTGCAATTACGCAAAAGAAAAAGATTGTGTAATTATTTCAACACCACATGATTCGTTTACAATTGCAAAGATGATAGAGCAGAGTATTCCGGTAAGTGCTTTGATGGTTTCAGAAAATCTTATAAAATTTCATATGGAGGATTTTACAGAAAAGATTAGAGCCATTATGGGTAAGAATCGTTTTAGAAACTTCCCTATACTAGATAAAAATGACAAGTATGTAGGAACAATTTCACGTAGAAATTTCCTGAATGTTGCAAAGAAACAGGTTATTCTTGTTGACCACAATGAACTTTCACAGGCTGCTGACAATATCGAGCAGGCAGAAATCCTTGAGATAGTTGACCATCACAGAATCGGAACATTGGAGACATCAGCTCCTATCATATTTAGAAACCAGCCGGTGGGATGTACAGCCACCATCGTTTATCAGATGTTTAGAGAGCAGAATGTTGCAATTCCGGAAAAGATTGCGGGTCTGTTGTGCGCAGCAATTTTGTCAGATACGTTGATGTTCCGTTCACCTACATGTACATTTGTAGATCAGGAGGCAGCAAAGAACCTTGCAGAAATAGCAAATATAGAGATAGAACCATTCGCGATGGATATGTTCCGTGCCGGAAGCAATCTTAGCGGAAAGGCTACAGAAGAAATATTCTATCAGGACTTCAAGAAATTTATTGCAGGAGATGTTGCTTTTGGTGTTGGTCAAATCAGCTCTATGGCAGCAGATGAATTGCAGACTATAAAAGAGAGATTGTTGCCACAGCTTCAGTACGAATGTGGAACACATGGAATGCAGATGGTATTCTTTATGCTAACAAATATTCTTGATGAAAGCACTGAACTCATCAGCTACGGGGAGGGTGCTCCACAGCTTATACAGGATGCATTTGGTATCGATATAAGTAAGGATGCATGTGTGCTTAAAGGAATTGTCTCGAGAAAGAAGCAGTTGATTCCTGCCATGATGAATGTATTGCAGGAAGTATAAATGTAAAAAAACACAGTTGCGAATAAGGAACCCACAAAATAGTTTGATTGGGGGTAGAAATTGCAACTGTGTTTTTTATTGCTTATTTGGATTCATAAGCTTTTGTATACCGCGCTTCAAACCGTCAACGGTCAGTGGATACATATCAATAGTTTCGCGAATCAATCTCTCTGATTCCATCCAGTACATATTTGTCAAATCTCCGTGATAGGAAGGGTTGAGCCATACTGTGTTTGGATATTTTTTCTTCCAGAGCTGAATCCATTCATATCCCGACATTCCACCGTTAGGACCACTGTAATTACCGTTTGGGTCATGGAATTCTTCAGGAGCCATTCCGGCATCGCCCACGATGATAACCTTATAATCCTTGTCATAATTTTTGAATGCCCATGTTGTATCAATCCAGTCGCCACTGTTACATTCAGGCGATTTGTAGAGCTTTGCGTATATACAATTGTGGAAATAAAATGTCTTTACGTCCTTAAAGTGATTTGCTTTATCAACAGCCTGGAACAGCTCGTTGCAAAGCTCGCTGTAAGGGTACATTGAACCACCACTGTCAAATAAGAGCATAAGCTTTACAGAATTCTTTCTAGGCTGCTCAAATTCTAATTTCAAATATCCACCCTGGTTGCAGGTTGAATCGATTGTTCCGTCTATATCCAGCTCAGTCTTTGGCAAATCCATTTTTCTGGAATATTGACGAAGCTGTCTGAAAGCAACCTGGAACTGACGCATTGTAAGCTTGGTGTCGTGACGAAAGTCCTTGTAGCGTCTCTCACCAAGCACTGCAAAAGCAGTTTTCATACCGGCCTTATCGCCCAGCTGTATACCACCGGCAACATGACCATTTTTGCCAAACTCAGAACCACCGCCGGTACCAATCCAATAATTACCGCCGTTGTGCTCTGTGTGCTGTTCACCGAGACGTTCGCGGAACATTCTATGAACTTCCTTTGCCTCGCGTTTGGTACGCATATCACGGTACATCTCGGGTTTTGCAAGTTTTGCATCCTTTGCATCGTTGTGCAGCCACTTGTCTATTTTATCCATATTTAGTTTTTCTTCTTTTATATTTTTAAAGTACTCTAAAAAGGCGGAGTCCAGTTTGTCGTAATCAACCTCGCTCTTGACCAGAACAGTACGACATAAGTAATAAAAGTCTGTAAAATTTGAGTGCGCTAACCCCTTGTCGAGCGCGTCCATAAGAGTGAGCCATTCTGTAGTTGATATGTCTAGACCATTGCTTTTTAAAGTATAGAAAAACGGAGTGAACATATAAGTCTCCTTGTTAATAATGTCTGCATTAGTTAAGCAATTTGTTAATAAAGTTTCATTTTATAAACTCATTTAGTTATTCATATCCTTGACGAGTTCCAAATCTTCATCCTTTTTTATAAGAACGCCAAGAAATGGCAATTCTTTTTGAATTGTATCCGGGTCAACGCCACCAATCATTAGAGCGCGAATCCAGTCGATAAATTCTGATGTGCTTGGTTTCTTTCTGACATCTCTTATACCGCGAATCCAGTAAAATGTCTTCATTGCCTGTTCAAGAAGGTGCTCCTCGAGATTTTCAAAATGAGCATCAACAATCTGCTTCATCATTGCCTGATCGGGGAACGCAATATAGTGGAAAATACAACGGCGAAGAAAAGCGTCTGGCAATTCCTTCTCAGCGTTTGAAGTTATGATAACGATAGGACGGATTTTTGCCTTTACAGTTTCCTTTGTCTCGTTAATATAAAATTCCATCTTATCAAGCTCCCACAACAAATCGTTAGGGAATTCTAGGTCGGCCTTGTCAATTTCGTCGATTAGAAGAACGACCTGCTTTTCCTTTTTGAAAGCCTCTCCTAATTTACCAAGCTTGATATATCTTGCAATGTCATCAACGCCTTCCTCTCCAAACTGGCTGTCGTAGAGACGTTGAATGGTATCATATATATAAAGACCATCCTGTGCCTTTGTGGTTGATTTAATATTCCATATTAAAAGCTCAGTATTCATTGCCTTTGCTACGGCATCGGCAAGCATAGTCTTTCCTGTACCTGGTTCTCCCTTAATGAGCAGTGGCTTTTGAAGCTGCATCGCAACCTCAACAGAGGCCATAAGTTCATCTGAAGCAACATAAGTGTCAGTTCCTGTAAATTTTGTTTCTTTTGACATTTTGTATTCCTTTCTTTTGAAACCTTAATATAGTGAGTATAACATAAATATGATATGCAATCCTAGTATAAATAGAAGAAAAAATAATATAAAGTTCGTGTAGACTAACTATTGTATATATGTGTAAAATAAAAAGATAAGTTTTAAAAGGATTGCTTCCGGAGTGCGGCAACCCGTTTAGTAATAATCTAATTGAAAAAGATAATAATTAAATGATTAAAAGAGGAACGTAGAGATGCTGTTATTTTTAAAAGTACTATTTACTGAATTTATTGCCGAAATGGGAGATAAGACACAGCTTATGCTTGTGGCGATGACATCAAAGTATAAAGTCAGAGATATTATTCTTGGCACGGCAGTAGCTATAGCTGTTCTCAATGGACTCGCCGTTTTGGCAGGCGGTTTGGTTGGTGAAATGATTCCAACGTGGCTTATTAAAATAGTTGCAGCAATTGCTTTTATGTATTTTGCCATAACATCATTAAAAGCAGATGACGACGATGAGGAAGAGGCAAAGGATAATAATTTCAAGCTTGCGCCCGTTGCAGTATTTTTTACATTTTTCGTGGCTGAGCTTGGAGACAAGACACAGCTTACTGCGATTACATTTGGAGCAAATGAAGGATTGAGCTCAGCGCTTTTAGTTTGGGGTGCCTGTTCAATAGGTTTGTTTGCAGCAGACGTTTTAGGAATGATGGCAGGATATTTGCTAAAAAGCAAGATGCCGGAGGGCTTCCTTGGAGTTCTAGCGTTTGTAATCTTTGCGATATTTGGTGTATTTACTCTGAGACAGGGATTAATCCTCAAGATGGGCAATACGACAACTGCTCTTGGTATATGTATTGGAGCAACAGCTGTATTTATTGTGTTATGCGTTGCTTATTATATGTCCCAGAGAAAGGTTAAATAGTAAAGGGAGAGGAGCAGGATGTATTTAGGAAAGATACATCATATATAAAAATGGATAGAGAAGAAGATTTAAAAAGGTACAAGGATTTAATCAAGACTGTATCAAATGGCATCAAATTTATGTTTGCCATCAGTGCAGTGTTGCTCGTTATATTATATGTCTATTTTAAAGAAAGCAATCTGACTGTGGTTGCAGTTTGCTTTTTTATGTGTCTTATATTTGCTTTTATATTTTCAGCAATCAAAAGAATGCTGGTTGTAAAATGCAAAGCAATAATAGATGAAATAGAAAGGGAAAACAAAAGGAATTAAAAAGGAGAGGGAAATGAAAAGGAAAATCATTGCATTTCTGATGGCTGTAATGCTTGTTGTTACACCTATGCCTGTACAACAGACAAAGGTAAGCGCAGCTGTATCAGGAATCACAAACAACGGAACGTACACTATTGTTAATGTTTACAATGGGAAGGCGTTGACTCAGACGGACATGTCAACCTTCTATGCAAACGCAGTAGTGTGGAACACAAGTGCAATCAGCAATCTTTCAAGATGGAAGCTTACTGAGCGCGACAGCTATTACTCATTTACTAATATTGGTTCGGACAAGAGCATGAAAATCTGCGGAACGTCAGCAGGAAGCACATGCGATTTTAATGGTTATGACAATTCAAATAACTATAAATGGGCGTTAGAACCAATCACATCCGGAACTTATTCAGGATGCTTTTATATCAGATCAGCTGTAAAATCATCGAACGGACAGGATTTATATGCAGAAGTAAAACAGGCAGATAATGATAACAGCGACGGAGCACAGGTTGCCCTCAATACAAAGGCATCAGACGAAAGCACAAGACAGATTTGGAGAATATCAGCTTCGACTGCTGAAGATAATACGTTTACGGAAGCAAATGCAAATACTATGGTGTCTGCATTTAGAAATAAATATTTCAAGAAAAATGATACTACGGGATACGATACTTTAGGTGGTGGATTCTGGGGTATAGCAGAAGTTATGGAAGGTATGCTTGACGGTTACGAGTTGACAGGCCAGTCAACATACAAGGATATGTTTGTTGGAACCTTCAATGACTTTGTTGCCAGAAATGGAGATTATTGGACAAGCAATAATTATAACGATGATATTACCTGGGCTTCGATTGCAGCCTGCAGAGCTTATATGATGCTTGGCAATTCAACATATCTTGACATCGCAAAAAAGAATTTTGACTTTATGTACAACAGAGCTTCAACATACGAATTGAACGGAGTGGCTACAGGTGTTCTTAGATGGTGTGAAGAAAGTGATAAGAGAGATACTACACACGGATGTATTAATGGGCCTGCTACAGTTGCAGCCTGCTATTTAGGTATGGCAACAGGCGATGAATCGTATTGGGAAAAGGCAAAGAAAATTTATTTGGCTCAGCGCAATTCTAACTTGTATGTCGCTGAAGGAGATGAAGCGGGACGCGTAAATGACTGCATTAAAAGTGATGGCTCAATTGCAAACAGTTGGGTATCTACATATAACCAGGGTACATATCTTGGATCGGCAGTTATGCTTTACAATCACTACAAGGATTCAATGTTTAGCACAGATGCTGATAATATAATGAAATATACATTAAATCATCTTTGCTATAACAATATATTAGTTCAGGAAAATACTAACAATGGAGATTTGGCAGGTATGCGAGGAATACTTGTCAGATACATCAGACAGTATATTCTCGAGATGGATAAAAATGAATATTTATCTTTCTTTACAAAGAATGCGACAGTTGCATGGATGAACAGAAACAGCGCAAATATTCAGCAGTGCTCATGGCAGAAAAAAGCTTCTGAAAATGCTGATTGGAATGAATCTGCAGGATATAATGCAATTTCTTTGATTGCAAACATCCCAACTTATAATAGTTCAATTGACAGAGACGCTTATTCAGTTATTGAAGCTGAGGATATGGACTATACAAGGGGACTTATATCAGAAAATTCATCCGGAACATCAGGAGGAAGAAGTCTTGGTGGAATTCAGAATGGATATTATACGGGTTATTATAATGTTGATTTTGGAAGCAAAGGTGCATCAAAGATTATTTTCAAATATTCAAAGATTAACGAAGGATCAAATGGAACAATTGAATTCAGAGCAGATGCAACTGATGGTGATTTAATTGCTTCTGCTTCAATTTCACCGACAGGAGATTGGTCAACGTGGAATACGGTTACGGTAAACACTTCAAAGAAAATTACCGGAAAGCATAGGATTTATGTAGTGTTTAAGACAAGCACAAGCTACGTATGTAATTTTGATTATTTCCAGTTTGTGGAATATGTAGAGGAAACAACAACACCTGCTCCTACAACAAAATCAGAGGAGATTGATTGGAGCAAGGTCGCATACCTTGTTGATGGAGCAGAGGGTGGAGCCTTAAACAATACGTGTAAGGCATATACAAGTGACAGCAGTGTTAACATTGTAAATCTTCAAAAAGATCAGGATGGAGTTTCTGTTGCTTATATTACTTTTCCAATAGCTGTGCAGGAAACTTCTTTTGACGGAGCTAAAATTGTCGGGGGAGGAGTAGGATTCCCTGTTTCAAAAATACCAAAAGGTGAAACTAAGATTACAGTTAAAGATGTTGAGGGCAACACATATAGTGTGGCTTTATATAAAGAAGATGTAGTGACAACAACACAGGCGCCTACTACAACAAGACCATTGGTAGAGGGAGCTGAACTGTTAAAGAACACTGCGTTTGTTGGAGGCGACAACTGGATTGAATACGGAGCAGAATATACAAATAATTCAAACGGCTCTGTCTCAGTGAGTGTGCCGGCATATACATCTGGTGAAAACTGGTCAACACAGCTTAAACAGACAGATATCGCACTTGTAGATGGAAGATGGTACAAGGCAACAGTTACAGTTACATCTGATGTTGCCAGAAAGTTCCAGCTGTTAGTTCAGAGTGATGCTGACAATGGTGGAGACTGGAGTGTAATAAACCAGAATACAGTTTTCTCAGTTGAGGCGGGAGTGCCATATACATACCAGACAGTATTCAAGGCAAACGGCATAAAAAATCAATACTTATATGGCTTGATGATGGGCTATGTGGATGGAACAGAGGCTTTGGCAGCAAACGTTATAGTTAGCAACGTAAGTTTGAAGGAATACAGCAGTGAGCCTGCAACAGATGTGGTTACAACAGTAGCACCAACAACAACGCAGGCACCTACAGTAGCACCAACGCAGGCACCAACACAAGCACCTACCGTGGCACCTACTCAAGCACCTACACAGGCACCAACAGTTGCTCCAACTCAAGCACCTACTCAGGCTACTTCAACAACAGCTGGCACGTCAGTAGAAAAGCCGGATAAGGTAGTAGGTCTTACATTTGCAGGAAGTGAAGATTTGCCATACTATTTCGCATGGCAGGCGTCAGCAAAAGCAGAGTCATACAACTTCTATGTTAACGGAACAAAAATTGATTCAGTAGTAGGAACATCATACAATGCAATGGACTATTTTGCTTCAGTATCAAATGGAGAATATACAATAGGTGTAACAGCAGTAAATGCTGATGGTGAATCAGAGATGGTTACAGTAAGCTTTAAGAAAGAGGTGGCAAATACACCAACAGAAGCGCCTACAGATGCTCCAACGGATGCTCCAACAGTGGAACCAACACAGGTGCCAACGGATGCACCAACAGTAGCGCCTACACAGGCGCCAACTACTGCAAAGCCAATACAGTTACCTACAACTGCAAAACCTACAACAGCAGCACCAACAAATCAGTCTTCAACAACTTATGTAAAAGCAGATGCAGTTGACAAAGCAATTGTAAGTGCTAAAAATGACAAGGATCCTGCAGATTCAACATTTGGAAAGCTTTGTGCAAAGGTAAAATCAACAACAAAGAAATCAAACAAGGTGACATGGAAGAAGGTTTCAGGAGCTACAAAGTACATTGTTTATGCCGGAAGATGTGGCTCGAAAATAAAGAAAGTAAAAGAATCAACAGGTTCTTCATTTACACATAAGAAACTTAAGAAAGGTAAATATTACAAGTACCTTATTGTTGCGGTAGATAAAAATGGAAACGCAGTTGCAATTTCAAAGATGATACACTCAGCTACAAAGGGCGGAAAAGTTGGAAATGCAAAGAAGCTTAAGTTAAATAAGAAAACAGTAAGCCTGTCAGTAGGTAAGTCGTTTACAATCAAAGCAAAGCAGGTTGCTGATGCAAAGAAAGTAAAGATTAAGAATCACAGAAAGATTTCCTATGAGACAAGCAATGAAAAGGTTGCGGTAGTATCAGGCAAAGGAAAGATAACAGCGAAAGCAAAGGGAACTTGTACAGTATATGTATATGCACAAAATGGTGTATATGCAAAGGTTACAGTAAAAGTTAAATAATTAGAAATAAGCCATCAGAAGATATCAAATTGATATAGATTCTGATGGCTTTTTGGTGTACATCCCTGTTTCCTTATCAGGTAGATAGCTTCAACTGTCTACAAATAGTAGCTATAAATTCAGAATTTGTAGGACGATTTTTTCCATCCTTGATTATCAATTTAAAAGGCTCTTTTTCGATTCCATTTGGATTTTTGTTCCACGCAACCTCTATAGCATGGCGAATGGCTTTTTCAACTCTTTGGGGTGTTGAGTTGTGAGCCTTGGCTATTTCAGGATACAAAATTTTGGTAACTCCCTCTAGCATTTCCTCATCGTCCATTGTTTTTTCAATAGCAGTAGCAATATATTTGTATCCGGTCAGACTTGCAGGAATCCCCAAGCTATCAAGAAAATTAGATATGCTTATCTGCAAGCTTTGAGGATTGCCTGTTATATATGTTTTAGTATTCATTATTGTATATATTCTCTTTAATTTGTCAGAAATACTATCTAAATCATACGGCTTTATCAGCAAATAATCTATGCCACGTCTAAATGTTTCGCTGACTAACTGATTATTTGTCGTCATCGAGGTCATAATATATTTTGAGTCACTTTCAAACAAGTCATTTTCTCTGATTTTTTCGATTAAAGAAAAACCATCATAATAAGGTAAAAACATATCAAATAGAATGATATTTGGGTGAGATTTTTCTATTAGCGCAAGTACGTCTTTACCATTGGATGTAGAACCTACGAGATTTAAATCGGGGGCATTTTCAATCTCTGAGGTTAGCCTGTGCAAAAGGTCTTGGTCTCCTTCTGCAACCAATACTTTTATTGGTTTCATTTTACCCTCCTAATGTATATTTGACATATTTTTTCAGATATCATAAAATTAATCCTAAGGTTTGATTTATTTTAAACTAAAAATTGGGGGTAAGAAAATACTATGGAACGAGATATTTTGGAAAAAATGCCGCTAAAATATGCGACTAATCGTGACAATTATATGGAAGCATACAAAGATAATGTTTTGTTGGCTATGTCTGAAAAAGGATATACAGTCAGAAAATTAGCAGAAGTCTCAGATGTTCCGCTGTCTACATTAAATTCATTTTTGTATGGGAAGCCTACAGATTGTAAATTGTCGACAACAGTAAAGTTGGCCAGGGCATTAGATGTATCAATAGATGAATTAGTCGGGTGCGGAACTATAAAACTTGAAGAGAGGGTAGCCCTTTCTCAGTCGAGAGGTCTTCCGGATAGACTGCGATATCTTATTAGGTGGTTTATTAATTTTCAAGCTAATAAGACGAAAAACAATAAAAATACAGAAATTTTAGATGTTATGATACCTAGCGTCAGGCCGGGCTCACAGCTTTTTCCAACACAAAATTTTGAACAGATTAATATCTCATATTTGCCACATGAAATAAGAACTAAGATTTTTATGGGGATTAGGATTGTTACAGAAAACTATATGCCGTTTTATACTCCATATGATTCGATTCTTATTGCAAATGATAGAGATTCAAAGCCATATGAGCACTGTGTGTTTATAAAGGATGGAGAATTTGGGATAGGCAGAAGAGTCATAGAGGATGGAAAGGTGAAAATTTATAGTATACGAGATGACAAGTTTAGATTTTTTGAAAATGAGGCTGATGAAATCATAGGATATATAGCCGGAGTGCATTATAACGATTGCCTGAAATAAAATACGAGTCAAATATAATCAGAAAATGATTTTATGAAATATGAAAATAAAAAGAGGTTTAGATGAAAAAATTATATTTTACAAGACATGGTCAGACAGTGTGGAATGTAGAAAATAAAATATGTGGAGCTACAGATATTGAATTGACAGATTTGGGGCATGAACAGGCACAACAATTAGGGGAACATATTAAAAACGGTGATTTTAAGATTGATGAAATACTTTCATCACCTCTTGTGAGAGCCAAAGATACTGCAAAACATATTTCTGAGGTTACAGGCATTCCAATGAGAGTAGAACCGAGACTAATAGAACAGAACTTTGGCAAATATGAAGGAACAGCGAGAGATGGTGCTGTATTTAAACAGGACAAAGCAAATTTTATTAATCACTTTGATGGCGGAGAATCGATGCTTGAGCTTGCTCAGCGAATTTATAATTTGTTAGATGATATTAAGAAAGATGATAAAGTTTATCTGCTGGTAGCCCACAACGGTATTTCCAGGGTAATTAAGTCGTATTTTTGCGACATGACAAATGAAGAATATGCAGCGTTTGGAATTAAAAATTGTGAGATTTTAGAATTCTATATTTAATAAAATTTTAGAAGCATATATTACAAAAATATTTGCCTAATTAACTAATTCTTATTAGAATAATAATGATAAATAAACGGAGGTGCGTACAGATGAAAATAGTTAAAGAATTTAAAGAGTTTATTGCAAAAGGAAACGTGTTGGACATGGCTGTAGGTATTATTATTGGCTCTGCTTTTACAGCTATTGTGACATCGTTGGTAGAAGATATATTGACACCAATTATCACAGCGTTTACTGCAGATTTAAATTTCAAGGATTTAAATTTTCATGGAATTATGTATGGAAACTTTATCAATGCAGTTATTTCATTCCTGCTTACAGCGATAGTGTTATTTACAATCATCAAAACAATAAATAAGATGAAGCGAGAAAAGCCGGAAGAGACAGTAGAACCAACAACAAAGACTTGTCCATACTGCAAGTCGGAAATTGCTATTGATGCTACAAGATGTCCACATTGCACAAGTGAGGTGTAATTCGTTATTAAAATTAAAATGCAAAAATAATCTATGTTGAAAAATTACATAACTTATTTTTGGACAGGTAAATGTATTTTATAAGGAGACTTCAATCAATAAGAATTGAAAAAAAGAGTTATGAAAAAATATAGAGTTTTATGTTTGATTAGTGTTTTTTTATTGCTGATAACAGGATGTGAAAATAAAAAAGAAATAAAAGAAGATAATATTTCGGTTGTAAATTTTGAGGAAAAAGATTCCATTATTATTTTGCCACCACATATAAATATGAAAATCTACGATGATATTTCTTTACAACGACAATTTTACATTGATTTTGTTACAAATAAACAGATAGATAATAAAGAACTTTCTATAAATGTCAGCAAGGAAATAGGATATAAATATGCAGTTGAAGAAGTGAAAAATGAGGAATTAGATTTCGATGATTATGCTGAGGTTATTGACGAAAAAAAAGAATTAGAAACTTTCGAAGAAATTTTTCATTATAGAATATATGTTACTGTGACTCAAATTTTTGATGATACTTCTATAGATAATATCATTATTTTATATAAAGATAAAAAATATAATGCAGACATAGGAAAGGTTGATGTTTTTAAAAATTCTGAATCGGACAGTAAAGAATATGGAATTGATAAGTTGACTGCTTCTTCATCAAAATTATTTGTCGAAAAAAATAATGATGGATTAGAGAAGTATGAAGATTTAGAGTTGTTTAATACTAAACAAAAAATTATTATTAAAAATGTTAAATTGTTTCATAGTTCGAATAAAATAAAGAACTGCACCTTTATTATAAGTAATAATGGTAGCATCATTGATAAGCAAAAGAAAAATAATGAAATCAATATAAAAAAGAAGTCAAAAGTTGGAATTTCCCTTGAAATAGAAAGTCCACAAGTAAAATACTATCATCTAAATCAATCGAATGAATACTTGATAATAGAATATGAGTGTAATGGTAAAGAGTATACTGCTATATGGGAATTGAATTTTGAATCAAAATTAGTATGATATCAGATATGTGTTTTTGATGCTATAAAATAATTTTATTCTAACATAATTACATATATTGCTCGCATTTTTTAGGAGTCTGGGTTAAACTGGACTCCTTTTGTAAATATACCAATATAGTATTCTAATAACATGAAAACCAATTTTTAAATATAGGTTCTTAAATTACTTCTTTCGCATATATTAATATTAGCGAGTGTTATCTCGCAAAAAACAATTGATATTAATATAAAAAAGGAGGAAGAGTATGAGAATTAATTTGAGAACCGTAAACGAAATAGAAGATTTTGTGAATATAGCAAACAGATTCTCAGATGGAATTGATGTAAGTTCGGGAAGAAATAGTGTAGATGCAAAATCTATTATGGGAGTACTTAGTCTGGACTTGTCAAGACCGTTGCAGGTATCTGTGAATGGAGTTCAAAAAGAATATATATATGAAGCATTGAAAAAATATGCTGCTTAACATAGAGAAAAAACGTTAATATTTTGTTAAAAAATCTTTTACAAAAAGTTATTAGCACTCACTATTGACGAGTGCTAATAAAAGTGTTATAACATAATTACAGAAACGAAGAGAACTAAAAAACATACATTTAGTTTAAAACTTTTGTTTTTGTGTAAAACTAAAAACGACGGCCTGGCCGCTAATATAAGGAGGTAATAGTTATGTTAACACCTAGTATTTTTGGAAAAGGATTTTTTGATGATTTTAATGATTTTTGGAATGTGGAACCAATAGTCAGAACACAGGCTCCTTCATTTAGAAAAATGAGCACTGATGTAAGAGAAGTTGAAGATGGTTATATCATCGATATGGAATTGCCGGGCATCAAGAAAGAAGATGTTACGGTAGAGTTAAAAGAAGGATATCTGACAGTATCTGCTGAAAGCAAGAGAGAAAATAAATCTGAAAATGATGGAAAGTTTATTCGCCAGGAAAGATATTGCGGAAAATATGAGAGAAGCTTCTTTGTAGGCGATGAAATCGAGCAGGCAGATGTAAAGGCAAAGTATGAGGATGGAATTCTTGTACTGACAGTTCCTAAAAAACAGCCAAAACAACCGGAAAAACAGTACATTACAATTGAATAAAAAGTTACACATAAAAAAGGTTGTCTACAGACAACCTTTTTTATGTGTTTTGCTGTTCGCTCAATTTTTTCATAAGATAGAGAATAATGTCCTTTCGTGTTATGATTCCAATAAAAACATTCTGATCATCTACGACAGGTACAAAGTTCTGATTTGTAACTTTATCAAACAATCCTTCCATAGTTTCCTGTATATTGATTGCGGCATTATCTCTTCTACGCTTGACACTCATAATGGAGATAGATTCCTGTTCATATTTGCCGGGGAAATTATTTTGTTTGAGATACCAAAGCAAATCACCTTCAGTTACTGTACCAATATATTTGCCTTCCTTACTCAATATAGGAATGGCTGAATATCCATGATACTCCATCTTCTCAACAACCTGTCTCAGTGAATCATCATCGTTGATATATGAGACAGCATCCTTTGGTGTCAGAAAAAATAAAATATTCATATTGTATCCTCGTTTCTTTATGTCTGATAATGAACAAAGATATTTTACCAAAAAACGGAATATAACACTATACAAAACACAGAAAATTTAAAAAGTTTACACTATTTTCAAATTTTGAAAAAGGTGTCAAAAGACAACTTTACAAAGTGGACTTTTGACACCTTAATATAATATTAAAATAATTTTTTAGTGGTGGAATAATCTAAGACCTGTAAAGCTCATAACCATATCATGGTTGTTACAAGCATCGATTACATCCTGATCTCTAATTGAGCCGCCTGGCTGAGCAACATATTTAACACCACTCTTGTAAGCTCTCTCAATGTTGTCGCTGAATGGGAAGAACGCGTCAGAACCAAGTGTGATTCCGTCAGCTTGTGCAAGCCATTCCTGCTTTTCTTCCTTTGTAAATACAGCGGGCTTTTCTGTAAATACTCTTTCCCACTGACCGTCAGCAAGGATATCCATATATTCTTCACCGATGTAGAGGTCGATAGCATTGTCTCTGTCAGCTCTCTTAATGTCTGTTCTGAATGGAAGATTGAGAACCTGTGGTGACTGACGAAGAAGCCAGTTGTCAGCCTTCTGACCTGCAAGTCTAACACAGTGAATTCTTGACTGCTGTCCGGCACCTACACCGATAGCCTGACCATTCTTAACGAAGCATACAGAGTTTGACTGAGTATATTTTAAAGTAATCATAGAGATAGCCATATCAATCTTTGCCTGTTCTGTGAGTTCTTTATTTTCTGTAACAACATTTGCAAAGAAGTCATCATTGATGTTTAATTCGTTTCTGCCCTGTTCAAAAGAAATACCAAATACTTCTTTTGTTTCAAGCTGTTCCGGCTCATAGTCAGGGTCAATCTGGATGATTGCATATGTACCTTTTTTCTTGCCCTTTAACATTTCAAGAGCTTCCGGTTCATAACCCGGAGCAATGATACCATCTGAGAATTCTCTCTTGATAACTGCAGCAGTTGATACATCACATACATCTGATAATGCAATGAAATCACCATATGATGACATTCTGTCAGCACCTCTTGCTCTTGAGTAAGCGCATGCAAGTGGGCTAAGCTCTCCCAAATCATCAACCCAGTAGATTTTTGCTTCAACTTCGCTAAGTGGAAGACCTACAGCAGCACCAGCTGGTGAAACATGCTTGAAAGAAGTAGCAGCAGGAAGACCTGTAGCCTTCTTCAATTCTCTAACTAACTGCCAGCCGTTGAATGCATCTAAAAAGTTGATGTATCCAGGCTTTCCGTTTAACACCTCAATTGGTAATTCACCGTTCTTCATATAAATTCTTGATGGTTTCTGGTTAGGGTTACAACCATATTTTAATTCTAATTCCTTCATAATAAACTCCTTTAAAAATATAAATTATTTATTTTTGTTTACGATCTTTGTCTCGTACTTTCCGGTTTCAATATCAATGTATCTTACAAAGAGAGATACTTTGTTGTCAGCGTTTAAGCTGTTCCATACTAAATCAGTAAATTCATCAATATCATCTACAACTGACACAAGCTTTGGCTCACCCTCGAAGCTTGGAAGAGGATTTCCATCATGCATATATGTGTGGATGAAATGAGCTTCTCCGTTTACAGGCTTGTCATATGAGAATGTATATCTGTTGCAGCATGATGGATCGCCATTGTTGCTCTTAAGAATAGACATGCTGTAATTGTACTTTCCATCAGCAACATTCATAATACCTGAAATTCTAGGAGTGTAATTTGGACCGTCCGGCTCAAATTCACGAGTTCTTAATGACTGTTCAAATGTCTGACCTTCCTTCATGAGGTCGTAGATAGTATCTGTCTGGTCACCGTTTGTGACAATAGTATCATTTCCAAGTACACGAACAGGTGCATAGATAATAAGACTTGGGTCTACCAATTTTGAAGGGTCAAAAGCTTCTGTGCGAATGCCTTCGCCTTCAGTTACAAATACACGATTTCTGCTGTTTTCGCTTCTTCCCATAATGAAGTAAGCTGTTACAGCGTATTTTCCGTTTGGTGATTTGCCAATTACAATACCACGGCCGGGATATGAATTTTCTTTTAATTCATTTTCAAGTGATAACATCTTCATAATAAATATCTCCTTTTTTGTAAAATAAAAACCGCCTGGGAAACCCATTTGGCTGCCCAGGCGGTCGACGTTCTTAATATCCGCGCTCCCTGTGGTTAAATCCACTAATCCGCCAGTTGCACGGCCTATAGAAGTAGGATAAACTATTTTAATTTGAATTTCAATATACTTTATTACCAAAAAATATCATATTTCCCTAAATTTTTAGTGATAAAATGCGGAGTTGAAAACAGCAGTAAAGGTGGTATAATAAAGAATTTGGAGAGGTGAGACTATGAAAAAGACAAAAATAACAAAATACTTAGCTGCTATATTGACATTGGCATTGGTGCTTTCCACTATTGGAACAGCTAATTTTAATACGGTAAGTGCTAATGAAGAGATAACAACAGCTGCAACAGAAAATTCAAAACAGGAAGAAACAACTACAGGTGAAGTGGAAACAACAGCATCAACCGAAGAGACAACAGCATCAGTTGAGGAGACAACAACAGGTCAGGAGGAGACATCAAGTGGCGAGGAAGAAACTACAGAACCACCATTTGTTAATCCGACTGAATATACATTGATCGGACACAGAGGTTATTCGGGATATGCTCCGCTCAACTCAATGCCAGCATTTAAGATGGCTGTTGCGGCGGGTTTTACAACAATTGAATTAGATATAAGAAGAACAAAGCCGGATGCAAACGGCAATGCCAAGTGGGTAATATCACATGATGATTCTCTCAAAAATACAATGGGAGTAGATAAAAATATTTCGGATCTTACATATGAACAGATAATGCAGTATTCATACACAAAAGGAAACAATGTTTCTGCATATAAAAACCTCAAGATTTCTACACTCGAGGAAGTAATTGCTTATATTAAAGAGTGCAAGGAAAATGAAGAACAGATAGGTCATAAAATCAATTGGCAGATTGAGATAAAGACTTTGGATGACTACAGCCACAGAGACTATTTTGAGGAAGAAATCGTAAAGCCTATTATGGAAGCTGATGTTCAGGATTGGGTATCATTTTCATCATTCCACTATTCATATCTTTCAAAAATCAAGGAAATCAACAGTGATTTTAAAACATGGTTTCTTGACAAGGTTTTAGATGAAGACGGTATTGAGTATGCAAAGAAATGTGGTGCTGAAGGTATCAGCTTTAATGGAACATCAGATACAACCAAGGATGAAGCTATAAAATTGGCATTGGATAATGGATTTATGCTTGGATGCTATACAATAAACAGCCCGGTAGTAATGGGTGCGTGGTACCAAAAGGGAGTGCGCTTTTTCGCAACAGATTACACAAATCCTATGGATGTATCTATGGGTATGATGATAGGTAAATATAACGTGAGCACATTTACAACATCACTATCAAGTACTTCATATACATATAATGGCGATAGAAAGAAGCCTTCTGTAACAGTGAAATATAAAGATTTTGAATTGGTTGAGGGTGTAAACTATGAGATAAATTATTCTGACAACAAGTTGCCGGGAACTGCAAAGGTAACAATTTCCGGTATAAACAATTGTGTAAGCGATAAAGAACTCACATATAAGATATCAATGCCAAAGGTTAAGAATTTCAAAATTGTAAGCTCTGCAAGTGGAAGTGTAAAGCTTTCATGGTCAGCAAACACAGATGTGACAGGATATATAGTATATCAGTACAATTATTCTACAAAGAAATACTCGGCTATAAAGACTATTAGTAACCCTCTAACAAATACATATACGGTTAAAGGGTTAAAGTCATCGACTCGTTATAGATTCAGAGTAAAGACATACCTGAAGGAAGAGGGCAAAACATATAAGTCTTCAGCGTGTACATCAAAGTCAACCTATACCGGTTCAGCAAAGCCAAAGAATGTAACTGTCAAAAGAACATCGGGCAAGAAAAAAATGAAGATCAAGTGGAATGCCGTATCAAAATGCAACGGTTATTATATAAAGGTTGCTACAGATAAGGCAATGAAAAATGTAGTAAAGAGAGTTACAATCTCAAAGGCAAATAAAACCTCAACAACTATATCCGGCTTAAAGAAAAAAAATACATATTATGTAAAGATTAAATCTTATCATAAGATCGGAAAGACAAAATATTATGGAACATATTCGGCTGCTATTAAGAGTAAAGGTTCCAAATAGGAAAGAAAAACAAATTGAGTAAAAAACAACTTATTGACAAAAAATCTTTAATATTAATATTGATAGCATTGGGGTTAAATTTTGGTGCGTATTATTTTACCAGACTTATTAATAGAGGTCTGGTGCACCATGATTTGACCGGTTATCTGGATAAAAGAATTCCATTGCTTCCATGTATGATTGTTGTTTATTTAGGAGCATACATCTCATGGGCAGTGGGATTTCTTTTGTTGTGTAGAGAAAAAAATGAAATAAGATATGAAGGATTTGCTGCACTGAATATTGCAGAAATTTTGAGTATGATTATATTCATAATATTTCCTACAGAAATGGCAAGGCCGGAAATTATAGGCGATGGAATATTTGAAAAGATTACAATGATAATCTATAATTTAGATACTCCTGATAATCTTTTTCCGTCATTACATTGTCTATATAACTGGTTTTTCTTTAGAATATCGCTAAAGTGTGATAAAGTAGATAAGAAGTATAGGATATGTACTTTCATAATGGCAATATTAGTATTTGCCTCGACAGTAATGGTTAAGCAGCATTTGTTTATGGATATAATAGGTGGTATTATTGTTGTTGAGGTTGGAATGTTGGTTGCAAATAAATTTGGCTTAGGTCGAATTTATCTTGCACTGTTTAGTAAGTTGGAGAACAATGAAGAGTAAAAAAAGTAATTTATGGCTTTTGATGTTCCTACTTCTCGTAGGATTGACAATTTATGTCATCATAGGTCAAAGTAAGTCATTTTCGTTTGATAATTTCATATTTTTCTTGAAAAATATATCATGGCAATGGATTGCATTGGCATTTGTTTTTATGTTTGGATTTATTTATTTCGAAGGCTTGGCAATAATCTCAATATTGAAGGCCTTTGGATACAAAAGAAAAAGTCGTAATGGTATAATGTATTCAGCACCGGATTTATATTTCTCGGCAATTACACCATCTGCCACAGGAGGCCAACCGGCATCAGCATATTTTATGGTAAAGGATGGAATACCGGCAGCGGTGGCAACAATCGCACTGCTTATCAACTTGACTTTATATACTACATCTATTATCTTAATAGGGATTGTCTGTTTTGCCTTGGGATTTGACAATCTAATTCATTTTGGAAAATTTTCAAAACTTTTAATAATTGTTGGATTTAGCGTTCAGTTTGTGCTTTTGGCATTATTTGTTTTACTTATATATAATGAAAAAATAGTAAAAACCTTTGGTGATTTTTGCCTAAATGTATTAAAGAAGCTTCATCTTGTCAAAAAATACGAGAAGAAAAAGAAGAAGCTTGATGAAATGGAAAAGCAATATAAAGAATGTGCTGACTTGATTGTTCACAATAAAAAAGCTATTTTTAAAGCTCTTTTATTTAACATTGCACAGAGGCTGTCGCAAATTTTTGTTTCAGTAAGCATATTTGTCGGAGTTACAAAATCTTCGTCAAACATAGTAGATGCGTTTGCGGCTCAGGGATTCGTAGTTCTTGGATCGAATAGTGTTCCGATACCCGGTTCGGTTGGAATTGCCGATTATTTATATATAGATGGTTTTGGACATTTAATTAAGGACCCGATATGCATCGAATTGCTGAGCAGAGGAATATCGTTTTATTGTTGCGTTTTTATTAGTGCAATAATCACTTTGACAATTTATATGTATCAAAGTATGAAAGGAATTAAGCAAAAGAAGAAATGTTAGGATTTTATGATTATACAGTAATTCTCACTTATTTATCAGCGCTGTCAGCTGGTATAGGCATTATTGTCTGCCTAAGTGGTTCAGGACATCCGTATATCGGAATTATGTGTCTTATGATTTCGGGATTGTGCGACACATTTGACGGGAGAGTTGCTAGAAGAAAGAAAAATAGAACCGAGCAGGAAAAAGCATTTGGAGTGCAGATTGATTCATTGTCGGATTTGATTGCATTTGGTGTATTGCCGGCGTGTATCGGAGTCGCAATTTATCGTGTTGAAAATGCAGCACCGGTAGATTTTATTTTAACAAGAATACCATTAGAAATAATTGTATGTGTGAGTGCATTTTTTATTCTCACAGCATTAATCAGACTTGCTTATTTTAATGTAACTGTTGAGGAAACGCAGGGAGAGGGTGTTGAAGAAAAGTATTACTATGGCTTGCCTGTAACATCAACTGCATTAATCTTCCCAACCTTTATAATAATAAGACATTTTATCTGTGCAGACATTTCGTACATATACTACATACTTCTTATTATGGTAGGAATAATGTTTATAACAAAATTTAGATTGAAGAAGCCTACCTCAGCGATAGTATATGGATTTGTGTCTGTGGGTGCGCTTGAATTTATTATTGTTCTTATTTTTAGGTTAATGAGGGCGAGATATGGATTGTAAACAGGAATCAAAGTTACTAAAATTTTTATATAATACAGTGCCGGGAAGAATGGTACTGAGAATACTTATAAGCCCTGCAATTTCAAAAATTGGCGGGGCTTATATGAATTGTGCCGTCTCAAAGATTCATATTAAAAGTTTTATCAGGAAAAACAATATAGATATGAATTTATATGAGAATGAAAAATATAAAAATTTTAATGACTTTTTTACAAGGAAAATAAAAAAGGAAAATAGACCGTTTGATATGAGTGATGATGCATTTGTATCACCGTGTGACGGAAAATTATCTGCATATAAGGTTATCGACGAAGCGTGCTTTGAAATTAAGGGAAGTCTTTATACTATTGATGATTTGCTAAAAGGAAGTAAATATTGCAATCTCTATAAGGACGGAATATGCCTTGTGTTTAGACTGTGTGTTGACAATTATCACAGATATCTGTATTTGGACGATGGGCAAATATTAGAGAATAAGCCTGTTAAAGGAAAATTACACACGGTTCGTCCCATTGCGCTTGAAAAATACCCGGTGTTTGTACAGAATGCCAGAGAGTACACAGTAATAGAGACAAAAAACTTCGGTGTTGTGTCACAGATAGAGGTTGGAGCACTGATGATTGGGAAAATCAAAAATCATCAGACGGAGGGCGACGTTTTTAGAGGAGAAGAAAAGGGAATGTTCCTGTATGGTGGTTCGACAATTGTAGTGTTGCTTCAAGAAGGAGTAGCTAGAATAGACAATGAATTATTCGTGGCAACAGAGAATAATATTGAGACACCTGTTGTTGCAGGTCAGAGGATTGGAACTAAAATAAAACATAATTAATTATGTCTGTAATATTTCGACATAAATAGCATGAGACGAAAACGCATTGATTATACCAGGTAGTTTTGGGTGGACAGATTCAAGTAATATGTGATAAAATCTACCTTTAAATAGATACTTTTTTATAGAGTTTAGTAAAATATAAAATGTGATAGAGGGTGAAAATATGCCGATTAAAATTAAGCAGAATCTTGCAGCTAGAGACATTTTAGAAAATGAAAATATATTTGTTATGACAGAAAACAGAGCTATGACACAGGACATTCGTCCGCTGAAGGTCTTAGTTCTTAATCTTATGCCTACAAAAGTAGTGACAGAGACACAGATTTTAAGAAAATTATCAAATACACCACTTCAGATAGAAGTAGAATTTTTGCAGACTGCAACATATCAGTCACAGCATGCAGATAAAACATATCTGGATGAGTATTACAAGACATTCTATCAGGTTAACCAAAATTATTATGACGGATTGATTATTACAGGTGCACCACTTGATTTTGTTGATTACAAGGATGTGGATTACTGGGATGAAGTGTGTGAAATTATGGAATGGTCCAAAAAGCACGTTCACTGCACATTTTATTTGTGTTGGGGTGCCTTTGCAGGACTGTATTATCATTACGGAATTCAAAAGAGAGACAGAGTGCCTAAGCTTTCAGGCATATATAAGCATAAAATATTGAATAAAACTTCTCCGCTTTTCAGAGGATTTGATGATGAGTTCTGGGCTCCTCACTCAAGAGCTACAGAGATTACAAGAGAGCAGATTCTCGAAACACCAGGTCTTGAACTGATGGCAGAGTCAGATGAAGCAGGAGTTGCAATTGTAAAATCACAGGACAGCAGACAGTTCTTTGTTCTGTGCCATTCAGAATATGATTGGGATACTTTGAAATTGGAATATGACAGAGATGCTGCAAAGGGAATGAACCCTGAACCACCCGTTAATTATTTCCCGGATAACGATCCGACAAAGAAGCCTATAGTAAACTGGCGCTCAGCCGGACAGCTTTTATGGACTAACTGGATTAATTATTATGTATATCAGACTACACCATACGATGTTAATGAGGTACAGAACGAAATATAATATTTTATAAAAAGAGGGGAAATCATGATTAAAATAATTGCGGATAGCACTTGCGACCTTTCAAAGGAATTAATAGAAAAATATGATATAGAAATTCTTCCGTTGTACATTCATTTAGGAGATGAGGAGTACAGGGACGGAGTAGGTATAGATGTTGAGACTATATATAAATGGTCAGATGAAAATAACACAACACCAAAGACATCAGCTCCGTCTATTGAGGATGCAATGAATATTTTTGAACCCTACAAGGAGAGTGGAGACGATGTGATTGCATTTGCAATTTCCGGAGAGATATCTGCTACAGCTCAGGTAATGAGATTAGCTGCACAAAGTCTGGATTACGAAGATCACATATCTGTAATTGACTCAAGGAATCTATCAACAGGTAATGGATTGTTGATTGTTGAAGCGGCTGAAATGATAAAAGAAGGAAAATCAGCCCAGGAGATAGTTGCTCATATAGAAGCGTTAAAAGAATATGTTAATGTAAGCTTTGTAGTTGATACATTAAAATATTTACATAGAGGTGGAAGATGTTCGGCAACATCAGCGCTTGTAGGTGGTGTGTTCAAAATTAAACCAAAAATTATTGTCGAAAATGGTAAAATGGATGCTTCAAAGAAGTATAGAGGAAGTATTCAGAAGGTTATCGTTCAGTACGTTAAAGAATTAGAGCCTGAATTGAAGAAGGCAAAAAAAGACAGGGTATTTATCACTCATTCCTCCTGCAGTGATGAAGTTATAGAACAGGTAAAGAGCTATCTGGAAAGCTTGAATCACTTTAAAGAGATTCTTGTTACTTCAGCGGGAAGCGTTATCTCCTGCCACTGTGGACCGGGAACTCTTGGAATATTATTTATTTCCGGAGGAACAAGCTATGGGCCATATGATGAGCAGTTTGACACAAACAAGAATGGCATAATGGAGGAAGAGGAAAAGAGACAGGAAGAGGCTTACATTCGTCATATTGTCGAGGAAGAAAAGATGAACAACAACGATGATGCAGATGAAGATGAATAATAATTGCATTGTCGGAAACTGATTGAGGGTGATTGGTATTATGAACAGAAAAAAATATAACAGTATGATTATTACTATAGCAGCAATGCTGATTCTTTTATGTATTGTCTTTATTGCAATGCTAATCAAAGCCGCTACAGAGCAAAGCTTTTTAGTAGTATTTGTTTTTGCGTTTTTAATTGCGATAGTAATAATATTTTTTACGGCGAAGGATATGCTGAAATAGCAAAAAGATATCATTTAAATATCAAAATCTTGTTCATTTTGTCTATGACATTTTGTTTAAAAAAGAGTTATAATTTAATAAAAGTACAACGCACAGCCAATAGACTATGTCAGTTGGCTGTGTTTTTATATCATAGAAAATTCATCAGAATTTCCTATGATGATTGGGGTGTCAAAAGGTCACCCTATGAAGTTTTATTGTCAAAATGCACAAAAGAATAAATAAAAGGTATATTTCAAAACACGTTGTTGTCCTTGTTTTTCTGCGCCGCTTATTAACTGCGTCCTTCGCAAACTCGCCCTGTCGGGCTCAAACAGTGCTCCGAACGCAGTAGCTATGCTCGAAAAACTTTGCGGACAACTGCCTATTGTTTTGAAATACATCCTTTTATTAAATTCTTTTTGTGTATTTTGACAAAAATATTTCATATGGTGACCTTTTGACACCCCAATCCTAGGATATAAAAACGCTCCGCTAAGGATGCGTATATATAAAAGAAAGGTGAAATGATGTTTAGTGTAGGAGATTATATTGTTCATGGAAGAAACGGGGTATGTAAGGTAGAAGACATTACGCACATTGATGTTAATGGCGCGGACAAGAATCAATTATACTATCAGCTAGTGCCTATGAAATCAGCAGACAGCAAGATTTTTTATCCGGTAGATAGTGATAGAGTAGTGATGAGAGCTATACTTTCAAAGAGTGAGGTGGAAAACCTATTAGAGGGAATAAAAGATATAGAACCGGTATATATTGAAAATGACAGGCAGCGTGAAGCTGTATATAAAGAAGCTATCGCCTCATGTGATTGTCGTAAATTGATTGAGATAATAAAAACACTGCACATTCGTGGAAGGGAACGTATGGCAGAAGGCAAAAGAATGACGTATATAGACGATAAATACTTGAAGGAAGCGAAGGATAACCTTCACGAAGAATTTTCTATTGCCTTGGGGATGGAGAAGATTTTGATGGAGGACTATATAAAAAAATATATTTAATGGTTGAAAACATTGGCCCAAGTAGAATATAATTATATGGAATTTGTTTTGCAATATTATTGTGTATTAATGTGTTTAATAAATATAACTTATTACATAGGAGGACATTATGATTTGTAAGAATTGTGGAAAATTTATTGCCTTGGGTCAAAAATTTTGCCCTGAATGTGGCACTCCTGTTCCAAAAGAAGAAAACCTTGATGAAACAAAGGTGTTTGATGTCAAAGACATTGAGGAAATGGAAGCAGTGGATATGATAGATGATATAGACGACGAATTTCCAAAGGAAATCAAGTATGAGGAAGATGTTATCGAGGACTTTGATTTCCCGGAGGAAGAGTCGACACCAGACATTGGGTTTGAGGATGATGACGAGGAAGAATACGAATATGTAGTTGAAGAGACATCTGATGCTGACAGGCTTGCCATTCAAAACCAAAATAAAAAGATGAATATTATCGCGATTGCCGTGTCAGTAGGAATCATAATTGTTATTGTTATTGTTGCTATAATTTTGTCTAGTACGTTTGGAAAAAATGGTGACAAGGTAGAACCAACTACTGTTCAAGAGACAGCTACACTGGAGAAGGGTACTCTTCCGGAGGAGGAGACAACAGAAAAGGAGATAGAGAGAGCTACAGAAAAGAAAACAGACGCTCCAACAACAAAGAAGAAAAAGAAACCGACTACAACTGAAGCTCCAACTCCAAAGCCAAAGCCAACAACACAGGCACCTGTTGATGAAGAGGAGACAGAGGAACCGACAGTAGCTCCTGTTGATGAAGAGGAGACAATTATAGAATAATACAGGCAATATTGCCGTGGTAAGGGTATAATGGAAATTAAACAGTCAGTTAGTGAATATTTAATAAATTTAATACGCTGTACCATAAGAAATGAAAAGCCACTTGAAAAACCGGAAGATATTACATGGAAGGAAGTATACGATTTGGCGGTATATCACAAGGTTGAAGAGATGGCTTTTTATTCTGCTAAAAAGGTGGAGAATAAGCCGGAAGGCGAAGAGGCTAATTTATGGTTGAGGGCTCATGAAAATAATGAGATATTAGACTTGGTTCAAATCGAAGAGGCGAAGGCCATAATCGAAGAGGTTACAAAATCAAATATTGGAATTCTTCCGCTAAAAGGATATTTGATGAAACCTATGTATAGAATGAATCAATTCAGGCAGATGGCCGATTTGGATTATCTGATAGAGCCGGGCAAGGTTGACGATGTAGTAGAGATAATGAAAAATCTCGGTTATGAACCGGACGATGTAGGACTTGAGGACAGCCATGATGTGTATAAAAAGCGTCCGTATATGGAAGTGGAAATGCACAGAAGATTGTTGCCACCTACAGAAGAAAACCATTGGCACACAGATGATATATGGGATAGACTTGTTCCTGATGAGAACAATTCAAAGCTCATGCATATGACATGGGAGGATTACTATTTGTTCCATCTTCTTCATTTTGAAAAGCATTATTCCATGGGTGGTAGTGGAATACGTTCAATTATTGACCAGTATTATCTGATGGAAAATATATTTGATAAATTAGACTGGAATTATGTAAACCCGATTCTTGAAAAGATGAATTATGTCGAGTTTGAAAAAATGTGCAGAGATCTTGCACAGGCGTGGTTTGGTGAAGGTGCTATGACAGAAGAGTTAAAGGCACCGGCAGAGTACATAATAAACAGTGGAGTATTTGGTACATTTGAGCAATACCAGAAATGGTCCTTTGAAAAATATAAAAGGGAACAGGGTATAAAAAGTAAAAAGGGATTCTTCTTTAGAAGAATGTTTATGGAGCGTGAGAGAATGGAATTTATTTACCCTTCTCTAAAGAAACATGGATGGCTTCTTCCTTTTTTATGGATACACAGATTGTTTAAATCTGTATTTTTTAACTGGAAACGAGTTAAAATGGAACTGAATAATTTCTTGAAAAAATAAAGCTTCTGTGTCAAAAGGCATAGAAGCTTTTTCCATATTTATCCACATAATATTATTAATTAAATGCTTTATTTTGTTAAGAAAATTTATTATAATATTTAATACAGTAATATTACAAAGGAGAGAAAATAATGGACAATAAAAAAGAGTTCAAGCCATTTATTTCAGCAGATAGCATTGTCCCTGAATTTACAGCGACATCTATTGTTTTAGGACTTATTCTTGCTGTAGTATTTGGCGCTGCCAATGCTTATCTCGGATTAAGAGTAGGCATGACAGTATCTGCTTCAATTCCGGCAGCAGTTATCTCTATGGGTGTTATCCGTGTTATTTTAAGAAAAGATTCTATCTTGGAAAACAATATGGTACAGACTATAGGTTCAGCAGGGGAATCATTGGCAGCAGGTGCTATTTTTACAATGCCGGCATTATATATGTGGGCAAAGGAAGGCGCATGTGATATGCCTTCATTTATGACAATTGCTATTATTGCTTTGTTTGGTGGTGTACTTGGTGTTTTATTCATGGTACCTCTTAGAACAGCATTAATAGTTGAGGAACATGGGGTATTACCTTATCCGGAAGGAACAGCCTGTGCAGAGGTGCTTCTTGCAGGTGAAGAGGGTGGCTCAAAATCTAAGGTTGTATTTGCAGGACTTGGAATCGCTGCAGTATACAAATTTATCGCTGACGGATTAAAGTTATTCCCAAGTGAAGTTGATTTTGGCATCAAAGTAAACACTGGAAACGGAAGTGCATACCAGGCCGGTATAGGTATGGATGTTCTCCCTGCATTGGCAGGTGTAGGCTACATTTGTGGACCAAAGATTTCAAGCTATATGTTTGCAGGTGGTATTCTTTCATGGTTAGTACTTATTCCTTCAATCATCTTCTTCGGTGGCGAAGGTGCAAGCAGAGTATTAGATGAAGCAGGAAAGGCTATCCCTTACAATCAGTTGGATGTTTGGACTATATGGAGTCAGTATATTAAATATATTGGTGCAGGTGCAGTAGCAGCAGGTGGTGTTATAAGTCTTGTTAAGACATTCCCAACAATGGTTAAAACATTCAAGCAGGCGCTTGGTGGATTTGGAAAGAATGTTTCAGGTGGAAGCAGAACACAGAAGGATTTACCAATGCCAATCGTAATTGGTGGTGTTCTTGCTTTAGCATTTTTAATGTGGATTTTACCAATGGTAGAGGTAAACCTATTAGGAGCACTTATTATTATCGTGTTCGGTTTCTTCTTCGCTACAGTATCATCTAGAATGGTAGGTATCGTAGGAAGTAGTAACAACCCTGTATCAGGTATGGCTATCGCAACACTTATTGTAACAACTATTCTTCTCAAGCTTACAGGAACAGTAGGAGCAAAGGGAATGGTTGCGGCAATCTCAATCGGTTCTATCATTTGTATCATCGCAGCTATGGCTGGTGATACTTCACAGGATTTGAAGACTGGTTATATCGTAGGTGCAACACCTATCAGACAACAGATTGGTGAATTGTTAGGTGTAGTTGTATCAGCACTCACTATCGGTGGCGTAATGACATTGTTAGATAAAGCGTGGGGCTTTGGCGGAAGCGAAATACCTGCTCCTCAAGCTACTTTGATGAAGAGCGTAGTTGAAGGCGTTATGAATGGAGATCTTCCTTGGATTCTTATCATTCTTGGTGCAGTTATAGCAATTATTGTTGAAGTATTGGGTGTTCCGGTATTAGCCTTTGCTATCGGTTTGTACTTGCCAATTCACTTGAGTGCGCCAATCATGGTTGGTGGTTCAATCAAGTGGATCATTGATAGGAGAAAGTATTCAAGCGAAAAGCAGAAGAGAGACGCACAGGACAAGGGCGTTCTTTATTCTGCAGGTATGATTGCCGGTGAAGGTATCGTAGGTATACTGCTTGCAATATTTGCTGTAGTTAAACTTGACACTAAGATTGATATGTCATCAATCTACGGAAACAATTTCCAGTCAGTTGGTAACTGGGTTGGTCTTGTGGCATTTGTAGTGTTGCTTGCAACATTATTTGCATTCTGCAAAAAAGACAAAACAATCGAGGTTGATGCTCAGGAAATCAGCGAATAATCATTAACTAAAAAACCTTGGATATGCTAACACTTGGCTTATCCAAGGTTTTATTATAAAATGGTATATAAATTTTGTTAGAGGATGAATTTAAATGAGCAAAAGTAAAGAAAATTATCTGGACAAAATTCCTGTCATAAACAAGAAATGGGAGTTGATTGAAAATAATTTGGTTGAGGTCACTGTGGAAAACAGAGGCTTTTTCAATGTTATTGCGCAAAAGATTTTTAAAAGACCAAGATATAGCTTTATAAAGCTGGACGAATACGGAAGCTTTGTATGGCAACAGATAGATGGTAAAAAGAGTATTTACGAGATTGGCAAGCTCCTTGAAAATGAACACAAGGAAGCAGGAAACCAATTGTATGAAAGATTGTCAAAATTTATGAATATATTGAAATCAAATGATTATATTTCATTTGATGGTGAGGAATAAGATGAGTACAGGCACGAAAATTATAGGTGTATTGCTTTTTGCACTGGCTACAATTATTATTTATAGCTGGGGGTTGATTAAGCAAAGAAATCAAAGTAAGGATTTGATGAACTTATTGTTCAGCAAAGGAAATTCAAAGGTAAATAAATATTTGAAGAAAAACGAATACATCACAGCTGCTGAGGTGGAAAATATGTGTGCCGGCTTAGAGGCGAAACAACCATTTTCCAGAAACAGAGCAGTTGTTAAAGATAAAAGAGATTTCGCAAAAAAACTGTTAGATTATATGGTAAAGACCGGTCAAATTGAACAGGAAGGAAATCGTTATAAAAAACAAAAATAGACTGAAAATATTAGGAGGTTATTATGGGAGTTTTAACAGGAAATGAACCACAGAAGGTATTTGATTATTTTGAGGAGATTTGCTCAATTCCACACGGTTCAACAAACGTAAAGCAGATAAGCGATTATTTGGTGAACTTTGCCAAGGAGAGAAATTTAAAATACAGACAGGATGAAAAATTAAATGTAATAATCTGGAAGGATGCATCAGCAGGATATGAGGATTCAGAACCTGTAATCCTTCAGGGGCACATGGATATGGTTGCAGTTAAGGTAGACGACTGTGACAAGGATATGGAAAAGGATGGCTTGGACCTTGAGATTTTAGATGGAGATTTGATTTCAGCAAAAGGAACAAGTCTTGGTGGCGATGACGGTATTGCGCTAGCTTACGCTCTTGCTATTTTGGATAGCAGTGACATTGCACATCCACCTATTGAGGCTGTATTTACAACAGATGAGGAGATTGGTTTGCTCGGCGCAAACTTCATTGATGTGTCTGATTTGAAGGGAAAAACTTTCCTTAATATGGATTCAGAGGATGAGGGAGTCTTTACTGTAAGCTGCGCCGGAGGTGCGACAGTTACATGCATACTTCCAAACAAGAAAGAGCCAATTGCAGCTGCAACGATTAATATAAGAATGGATAACTTCACAGGAGGACATTCGGGTGTTGAAATAGGTAAAGGGAGACTTAATGCAAATGTCGCTTTAGGACGAGTTTTACTTAATGTATTTCAGAATTTTGGAATGAGACTTGTATCTATAAGTGGTGGTGAAAAGGATAATGCAATTGCTACATTTAGTGAGGTCTCCATTGCAGTTCTTCCTCAGACTGTAGAAGGTGTAAAGCAGATTATCGAAGACACATTCAGTGAAATGAAAGAGGAATATAAGGCTACAGATCCAAATATGTCTATAAAGATTGAGACAAAGGAGGAGCAGATGCTGGAAGCGTTGGGAGATGCCTCAACACTTGCAACTGTGATTTCTCTTGTCAATATGCCAAATGGCGTTCAGAGAATGAATCCTGAAATAGAAGGATTGCCACAGACATCATTAAACCTTGGTGTTATCGGTATGGATGTTGAGGGTGTAAAATTAGCATTTTCTGTTAGAAGCTCAAGTGAGACAGAAAAGAAGTTCCTTATTGAAAAGCTTCGCTCACTCACAGAAATATTTGGAGGATCAATTGAGATTTCTGGAGAATATCCGGGATGGGAATACAAGGCAGATTCAAGACTTAGAGATGTAATGGTTGAAGCATACAAAGATTTGTATGGTGAAGAGCCAATTGTCGAAGGTATTCATGCAGGACTTGAATGTGGAGTATTTTCGGCTAAAATTCCAGGCCTCGATGCAGTGTCATTCGGACCACAGATGGAAAACATTCACACTACAAATGAAGTGCTCAGCATTTCTTCAACAGCGCGTACATGGAAGCTGTTACTTAAAACTCTCGAAGCATTGAAATAGTGTAGGAATAGAAAGTACGTTTTGAATTTTTGGAAAGGAGTGTGCAAGGTGGAAGAAAATTATAGAAAGTACCTGGAATTGTTGTCTGAAAAATATCCGACAATTCAGTCTGTATGTACCGAGATAATAAATTTAAATGCTATTCTGAATTTACCAAAAGGTACTGAGCATTTTATGAGTGACATACACGGCGAGTATGAAGCCTTTGTTCACATTATGAACAATTGTGCAGGCGAAGTACGTGACAAAGTCGACATGATATTCAGACATACCATGACAAAAGAACAGCGCAGGCAGATTTGCACACTCATTTATTATCCAAGAGAAAAAATGGAGCTTATGAGAGAAGAAGGAGCAATAGACGCAGTCTGGTACAAGTCTACTTTGCAGAATCTAATCGAGATTGCAAAGGTGCTTTCTTCAAAATACACAAGGTCAAAAGTGAGAAAGGCTATGCCTGAGGACTTCAAATATATTATTGACGAGCTATTGCATATGCAAAAGGACCAGGACAATAATCAGGTTGTATATCATGACAACATTTTAAATACGATAATAGAAATTGAAAATGCAGAGGAATTTATTGTTGCGCTGTCATCGCTTATTAAGCGTTTGGCAGTGGATCATCTGCATATAGTAGGTGATATTTTTGACAGAGGCGAGCATCCGGACTTGGTAATGGATATGCTTATGGAACACCATTCGATTGATATTCAGTGGGGAAATCATGATATTTTGTGGATGGGAGCAGCGGCAGGCTCTGATGCGTGTATTGCCACAGTGGTAAAGAACAATTTAAAATATCACAATATGAGAATGCTTGAAAGCGGGTATGGAATAAGCTTGAGAACGCTAACATTGTTTGCGGAAAAAACTTATCCGGGTTTGGAGCCTATGGAGGCAGCATTAAAAGCCATTACTATTATTATGTTCAAATTGGAAGGTCAGGTAATACTGCGTCATCCCGAATATAATATGAATGACAGGCTTATGCTCAATAAAATAAACTATGATGATGGAACAATCGAATTGGAGGGTAAGCTTTGTCAGCTTAACGATACTGATTTTCCAACAATAAATAGAAATGACTGCTATGCTCTCACAAAAGAAGAAAAGTTTGTTATAAAAGATTTGAGAAGGTCTTTTATGGAAAGCAAAACCTTACATAATCATGTTGATTACCTTTACAGCAAAGGCAGTATATACATCTGCTATAATAACAATCTTCTGTTTCACGGCTGTGTTCCGTTAAAGGATAATGGTGAATTTGATGAATTATTCTTTGGTGGAAAAGTTTATAGCGGAAGAGACTATTTGGATTATGCGGATAAAATGGCACGTCGGGCATATTACAGCGGAAAAAATATCAATTGTCTTGATTTTATGTGGTATCTCTGGTGTGGTGATAAATCACCATTGGCAGGAAGAAAGATAAAGGCATTTGAGAGAACGTTCATTGCAGACAAAGAGCTTTGGAGAGAACCTAAAAACCCATATTTTGAATTTTACAAGCAGGAGGAAACCTGCAATAAAATATTAGATGAATTTGGAATAAAGCCACAGGATGGTCATATTATCAATGGTCATACTCCGGTTCAGGCAGGAAAGGGAGAAAGCCCGGTAAAGGCAAACGGTAAGCTGATTATAATAGATGGAGGTTTTTGCAAGGCGTATCATCAGACTACAGGCATTGCAGGGTATACACTGATTTTTAACTCTCACAGTATGAGACTTATGTCACACAGACCTTTTGAGAGTATAGAAAAAGCCATAAATGACAATGTAGACATCAAATCAAGCAGAAATAAATTTGAGACAAAAGACGAACGACTTATGGTTAAAAACACTGACAATGGCAAAAACATAATTCGCCAGATATATGATTTGGAGGAATTGCTTAAAGGCTATCGTGAGGGTGATTTTAAAGAGCGTGTTTAACAAATAATAATTCAGCTCGAAGCACTCAGAGGAATACAAGATGAAATTTAACAAAGAATTACTAAAACAGGATATAAAACAGGCTTTTATTCCAATTGTGGTTGTCATAGCTGTGATTGCAATAGCAAATGCTTTGTTTGGAAGAATTTGTCCTTCGAGATTTCTACTTGGAATACCTTGTCCGGGATGTGGACTGACAAGGGCATTTGTATTACTTTTCCAAGGTAAGATAGTAGAGGCCACAATAATGCATCCCTATTGGATTGTGGTTATAGAAATGCTCAGCTTTTCTTTGCTATACAGATATTGCCTGTCAAATTATGAGTTTTGGCAAGAGCGTAGTAAATTATTGCAGATGTGTGCAATAATGATTTTTATTTCTGCGATTATCTTTTATGTATACAGAATGGTTGAGTTTTTTCCAAATCAGGCGCCAATGATATATGAGAAGGACAATATGTTGAACAATTTTATACAAAGGTATTTTTAACAAAAGAGTCTAAACATTACTTTAAAGTAAAGTTTAGATTCTTTTTTTGTCAAAACATATGTGTTTACAACTGTCTTGTCAGTTCTTGATTTATGTGCTATAATCCCATTCAATACCCTTTAAAGGTATTAACAAAAAAAGAAAAGAGTTTTATATGAAAACAGATATTTTAATTGTGGGAAGTGGATGTTCAGGCTTGTACTGTGCGCTCAACCTTCCTGCAGACAAGAACGTTTTAATAATTACAAAGGATATCGTGGAACACAGTGACTCATATTTGGCACAGGGTGGAATGTGTATGCTCACATGTGACGAAGATTATGAGAGCTATTTCAACGATACCATGAAGGCTGGGCATTTTGAGAATGATGCAAAAGCCGTTGAGACAATGATTAAGGAATCACCGGAGCTAGTCGACGATTTGATTAGTATGGGTGTTGATTTCCAAAAGAATGAGGATGGAAGTCTTGCTCTTACCAGAGAAGGTGCGCACACACATAACAGAATTGTGTATCATGAGGACGTGACCGGTAAAGAAATTACCAGCCACCTTTATGAGCAGTGCAAAAAGAGAGATAACATTGTTATAAAAGAGCACTGGTCCATGATCGATTTGTTGTGTGAGGATAATAGATGTTATGGGATTGTAGTTAAAAAGGATGATAACTCTTTGGACACAATATATGCTGATTATACTGTCCTTGCATGTGGTGGAATAGGTGGAATATATAAATATTCAACCAATTACAAGCATTTGACAGGTGATGGTGTGGCATTGGCGCTGCGTCATGGCATTGAGGTCAAAAATGTAAATTATGTACAGATTCATCCGACAACATTTTACATTGACAAAAATCCTGACAGAAGCTTTCTTATTTCTGAATCAGTTCGCGGTGAGGGTGCCCTGCTGTATAACAATAAAGGTGAGCGCTTTACAAACGAACTTTTGCCTAGAGATATTGTCACAAAAAATATACGTGATGAGATGGAAAAGGAAGGTTGTGAAAATGTATGGCTTTCAATGAAGCCGATTGAGAAGGAACAGCTGGAAAATCATTTTCCAAATATTGTTGGTTATTGCCGTGAGCAGGGATACAATGTTCCTGATGAAATGATTCCGGTAGTGCCGGCTCAGCATTATTTTATGGGAGGAATAAAGGTTGACCTTCAGAGCAAGACATCTATGAATCAGCTTTACGCTGTAGGTGAGACAGCGTGTAACGGTGTTCATGGAAAGAATCGTCTTGCGAGCAATTCGCTCCTAGAAAGCATGGTCTTTGCAAAGAGGGCTGCGAAGGATATGGTTACACATTACAATGAAGTGGAACACAAAACCTTCGACGATATAGATTATTCAAAATATGAAGACATGGACTTGTGGGCTAGCCAGAATGTCCAGTTAATTAAAGATGAAATAGACAATGAAAATAGGGAATAATCATTAATTTCCCAATATTAGTTTATATAATACGATAAAAGGAGTTTATTATGTTTGATCCAATTACTTTAAAGTTAAGCGTTGATCCATTGATTATGAGCGCTATAAGGGAAGATGTTACAAGTGAAGATGTCACAACAAATTCAGTTATGCCGGAGGCTGTTCAGGGCTCAGTTGACTTGATTTGCAAGGAGGACGGAGTTATATGCGGCTTGCAGGTTTTTGCGAGAGCATTTGAACTGTTAGATGACAAGGTTGAAGTTGAACTGTTTGTAAATGACGGAGACGAAGTTAAGAATGGCCAGCTTATGGGAAGGGTAACCGGAGACATTAGAGTTCTTCTTGTAGGAGAGAGAACGGGCTTAAATTATTTGCAGAGAATGAGTGGAATCGCAACATATACCCGCTCAATTGCAAATCTCTTAAAGGGAAGTAACATTAAGCTTTTAGATACAAGAAAGACATCACCAAACAACAGAATTTTTGAAAAATATTCAGTTAGAGTTGGTGGGGGAAATAACCACAGATACAATTTAACAGATGGAGTTTTGTTGAAGGATAATCATATCGGAGCAGCAGGTGGCGTCAAGGAAGCTGTGACTATGGCAAAGGAATACGCACCATTTGTCAGAAAGATTGAAGTTGAAGTGGAAAATCTTGACATGGTAAGAGAAGCCGTTGAAGCAGGGGCGGATATTATTATGCTTGACAATATGGATCATGATGTGATGAAGGAAGCTATCAGCATCATCGACAAAAAAGCAGAAATTGAAGTTTCAGGAAATGTAACTAAGGAAAATATCGCAAAATTAATTGACTTAGGTGTTGATTATATTTCCAGTGGGGCATTGACACACTCAGCACCAATTATGGATATTTCACTTAAAAACCTGCACAGAATATAATGAGATGCTGCAATGATTTACAAAGTATATAATGTGAGATAACGATGAATATAATGTGAGGTAGCAATGAACGGAGAAAAGAGAAGAGAAAGTCTTTTGAAAATATTACAGGAAAGTGATAAACCTGTATCCGGCACAAAATTAGCTGAAAAATTTCAGATAAGCAGACAGGTCGTTGTGCAGGATATAGCTTTGCTTCGTGCAAAAAATTATAATATTATATCGACTCATAGAGGCTACATCCTACAGGATGATGACAGTATTCAGAGAGTATTCAAGGTTAAGCACAGCGCTGAAAAGATGCTTGATGAATTAAATCTTATAGTTGACTGTGGCGGAAAGGTTGAGGATGTGTTTGTATATCACAAGCTTTATGGAATTATCCGCGTTGAGATGAATGTAAAGTCAAGAAGAGACGCAAAGAAGTATGTTGAGGGAATCAAAGGAGGCGTATCAGTTCCGCTTGAACAGATTACGTCAGAATATCATTATCACACAGTAACTGCTGATAGTGTAGAAATGTTAGATGAGATTCAGCAGGAGCTGCAGAACAATGGATATCTGGTGGCCCTTAGGGATTACGAACCTGTAGATTTTTGGAGCAGTACAGACGAAGAATAATTAAAACTATCAGATTTTTTGAGCAGTACGGACGAAAATTAATTAAAATATATTGTATATTTGGATTGGGGAACAAATGGAAAAAAGAAAGATTAAAAAGCTTGGAGTTGAGACATCTTTATTGGGATTTGGATGTATGAGATTTCCTACTACAAAGGATGGCAAAATAAACGAAAAAGAAGCAGAAAAGATGATAGATATCGCATATGAAAATGGTGTAAATTATTTTGACACGGCATATGTATATCATGGCGGTGATAGTGAGGTATTTACAGGAAAGGTATTGTCCAAATATCCACGTCATACATATTATCTTGCTACAAAGCTTCCGGTTTGGGAAGTGCATAAGCCGGAGGATGTAGAAAGACTTCTCGATGAACAGCTGGCAAAGCTTGATAAGGATTATATAGACTTTTATTTGTTGCATGCGCTGAACGGCGAACGCTGGGATGAGATGGTTAAGCTTGGAGTTCCGGAAATATGTGAGGAGTTGAAGAAAAAAGGGAAGATAAAATATTTTGGTTTCTCTTTTCACGATGATTACAATGCCTTCGAAAAGATTATCACTGCAAGAGACTGGGATTTTTGCCAGATTCAGTTAAATTATATGGATATCGATATTCAGGCAGGACTAAAAGGATATCGCTTGGCAGAAAAACTGAATGTACCCTTAGTTATTATGGAACCGGTTAAGGGAGGAAATCTGGCGGTGCTAACAGACGAGATTGAAAAAATGTTCAAGGCAAAACGCCCTAAGGATTCACTTGCAAGCTGGGCACTTAGATGGGTTGCGTCAAAGTCAAATGTAATGACAGTCCTAAGTGGTATGTCAAATATGAATCAGACAAAAGACAATTTGATTACATTTATTGACTTTGAGCCTATGAGCAATGAGGAAAACAATCTTGTAATGAAGGCGGCCTCAGCAATAAAATGTCGTGTAGCAAATGGATGTACAAGCTGCAGATATTGCATGCCTTGTCCGGCAGGCGTAGATATTCCAAAGAATTTCCATATATGGAATCAATACCATATGTATATGAATGCTGGAGGTCTAGATTGGGCCTGGAACAATGATATCGACGAGGCTGCAAAGGCAGACAAGTGTATAAAATGTGGAAAATGTGAAGCTTTATGTCCGCAAAAAATTAAGATTAGGGAAGATCTTGAGAAGCTCAACGAAGAAATAAATCATGTGTTGGGCTAATTTGTGGATTTTTAGCGCAAGGAGCACTGTGGCATACTAAAATAGCAAAAGCGTATGAACATCGGCAAAGAAGAAAATAGTATAAAGTCATATATAAATAAAAAGGGGCTGTAAAAAAAGTCCTTAATTAGCAGAATTTGCATTGGCTAATGACGATGCAGGTTCTGCTTTTCTTTATATAGGCATTAATTGTTGATGCGTTCCTTAACTTTTTTCATTAATGATGTCACATTTTCACATAGAAACACGTCTAATATATGTAATTAGGATTTGAGATTACTAATCGATTAGAGGGGACAAAAAAGATGGTCTTTAGTAGTATTTCTTTTTTATATATATTTCTCCCAATTTTTTTGGCAGTATACTACATATTAGACAATAAATTTGGGAATGCAATTATTTTGTCAGGGAGTATTATTTTCTATTGGGTAGGCTCCCATGAACATCCGATACATATAGTTGTTTTTTTGATGAGTATTGTTGTTAATTATTCCATAGGAAATATAATGGATCAGTCAAATGAAAAAAAATTTTGGCTTGGATTGGGGATATTTTATAATTTAAGTATTTTGGTTTATTTCAAATATACAAGCTTTTTTGCAAAAGAAATATTTGGAGAAGAATTAAAAATAGCATTACCAATTGGAATAAGTTTTTATAGCTTTCAAGCAATCTCGTATTTATGTGATGTTTATAAAAGAAAATGTGATGCAGAAAAATCCTTTGTAAACTTTGGAGCATATTTGGCTATGTTTCCACAATTGATAGCAGGTCCAATTGTAACATATTCATCTGTTTTGAAAGCGTTGCATGAAAGAAAAAAGAACATTCAAATGTTCATAAGTGGTTGTCGTTTTTTTGTTTATGGATTGGGAATGAAAGTGCTGATAGCAAACCAGATAGGAGGAATGTGGCGTCAGGCAAAAATGATTGGATTCGAAACGATATCAATTCCATTTGCATGGATGGCAATTCTGGCCTATTCATTTCAAATATACTTCGATTTCTATGGATACTCGCTAATGGCAGTAGGATTGGGAAAAATGTTGGGATTTAATTTTCCAAAAAATTTTAAAAATCCTTACATTGCAACGAGTATGACAGAATTTTGGAGACGATGGCATATTACTTTAGGAAACTGGTTTAGAGAATATGTATATATTCCTTTAGGTGGGAACAGAAAAGGACGGCTTAGAACAATAGCAAATTTGTTTATCGTATGGATGTTGACAGGCATATGGCACGGAGCAGGTTATAACTTCGTGCTCTGGGGATTTGTATTGTTTGCTTTGATTTCAATAGAAAAAGCAGGTCTAAAAGAGTGGCTGGATAAAAACAAACTTGTAGGACATATATATATGTTTTTTGCTATTCCATTGACATGGGCTATATTCGTAAATATGGATTTCAACCAGATGATTATATTTTTTAAAAAATTATTTGGAGCAATTCCAAATGAAAATGTAATTTTTCACGGAGATTATGTAAAATATTTTAACCAATATGGAATACTATTATTTATTTGTGTACTGCTTTCGACACCATTAGCTAGAAATATCATTAAAAAGCTGAAATATAGCATAGTGGAAATAATAGTATTATTGGGTATATTTATTGCAGTTTCATATTGTTTATATCAAGGAATGGATGACCCATTTTTATACTTTCAGTTTTAGAATTAAGAAGAGGAGAAGGAAATGAAAAGAAAATATTTGGTGATGATATTATTATGTTATATTGTGACAGGTATTGTGATTTTAGGAAAAACAATTAATGACAAAAAAGAAAGCAATTATGATACGGTACATATAGATGAAAATGAAAGTGTTAATATAACAACAAAAGAATTGAAAAACGAGAACGAAGGTCAAGTTGAACAACAAAAGCAGAGGATAAATAAGCAGGAACAGGAAAAAACTACGAATAAAAAGGAACAGAATAAGTATGAAAAAGTGGGGAGGGAGTATCTGTCGGATGCGCTGTTTATCGGAGATTCCAGAACCGTTGGTTTAATGGAATATGGTGGGGCAAATGAAGCTACTTTTTTTGCCGATACAGGAATGTCTGTATTCAAGTTATTTGACACAGAGCTATTCGTTCCAAATATAGGAAAAGTATCTCTTGATAGATTGTTGAAAGAAAAAAAGTTTGGAAAGATTTATATAATGCTGGGAATCAATGAAGCGGGCTATCCTAAGTATTCAATAAAAAATAAATACGAGGAAGTGGTAAAGAGAATCATGGAAGCTCAACCGGAAGTAAAAATAGTTTTATGTGCAAATTTGCATGTTACAGAAAATAAAAATAAAGATAGAATCAATAATAGAGTCATTAATAGCATAAATATGTTAATAAAAAAAATTGCAAAGGACAAGGGCATTTATTTTCTAGATATAAATGAAAAATTTGACGATTCAAATGGAAATTTAAAAATGGATTATTCCAGCGATGATGTACATGTACTTGGCAAATATTATCAGGAGTGGATTAGATGGATATGTACAAAAGGAGTAAAAGAATGAAATATAAAAGCGATAAGGAATGGTTTAGCGAGCAAGTAGTACAGCAACAAGACTGTATGTATCGATATGCTTTTTCCATTTTAAAAAATGACAGCGATACAAAAGATGTGATGCAGGATGCAATTATAAAGGCTTATGAAAATCTGGACTCACTAAAAGAACCTAAAAAATTTAAAACGTGGATAATTACCATTTTGAAAAATTGTGTGTATGATTTTTTGCGAAAAAAAAAGTACTTGGTAGATATAGACGAAAAAAATGTGGCAGAGAAAGGCAAAGAACTGTTTGTGGAAGAAAAAATAGATTTGTATGATGCGATACAACAGTTGCCGCTTGCATATAGAACAACGATAATATTGTATTATTTTGAAAATATGAAAATAAAAGATATAAGTGTTATATTGGATGAGAGTTCGGCGACAGTTAGGAAGCGTCTTTCAAGGGCAAGAGAAAAATTAAGAGAAATACTTAAGGATTATAAGGAGGTGTAAAGAATGATAGATAGCGATTTAAGAGAAAAGATAAGTGAGAGTAAAAAACATATTCCAGATGACATCTCAAAAATGGTGGTAGAAACACTAGAGCAATTACCTGAAAAAGACAATAAAATAGTCAAAATCGAGAGAAAACATAAACGCAATCGTATTATAAAAACAGTTGCAGCTGCAGTATTAGCAATTATGCTAATACTCCCAAATACTTATCAGGAGATTGCATATGCAATGGGAAACATTCCGGTAGTAGGCAGTTTTTTCAAGATAGTTACGATAAGAAAGTATGAAAATATTAGTGAAAATGAGGAGTTAGAGATGAAACGTCCTTTAATACAAGGAGATATTAAGGGCTCAGCATATGAAGATGTAAATAATGATGTTGAAAAGTATATAAATAAAATATTGGATGAGTTTAATAAAAAAACAGGCAATTGGGACAGAGATGGTCATTTGTCGATGAATATTGATTATGATGTTATTACGAATAACAGCAAGTGGTTTACTCTGCGTATTGAAGTGACTGAAATAGCTGCAAGCAGTAATGTGTATTATAAATATTATCATCTAAACAAAGAGACGGATTCAATAGTACAATGGAATGATTTGTTTGTAGATAATTATAAAGCGTCAAAAGTGATAAAAGAGCAAATAATCAAACAAATAAAAGAGGATGATGAAAATGTATATTGGTTAGATATACTGAAAAATGATATACGATTAGAAAATGAAGAGGAGGGGTGGAATTATTATTTTACAAATGAAGGAGAAATAGTTATTGTGTTCGATAAATATGTAATTGGACCAGGCCAAGCAGGATGTCCTAGTTTCATTATTCCATTGACGACTTATAAGGAATATATCAGTAATATTTATCCGGAACAATTTTAAAAATCCTATAAAATATATACAAGATAGAAAATGATTTTAACAGAAAAAGAAACAGACCTGCACCGTCTTCAATGCAGGTCTGTTAATTAGAGACTGTTTGTACAGCCCCTTTTCTATAAATGTTCCAATTTGCTTCACAAGCAAATCTTACTATGAATTCCTCTTTTCAATTGCTGCATTCACAAATCCAAGGAACAATGGATGTGGTTTGTTTGGACGGCTCTTTAATTCCGGATGAGCCTGTGTTGCAACAAAGAATGGATGCTCTGGAATTTCTACCATCTCGACGATTCTTCCATCCGGGGAAATACCTGAGAGAAGCATTCCGTTGTCTGCCAAATCCTGTCTGTAGTCATTGTTTACTTCATAACGATGTCTGTGACGCTCATATACTAATTCAGAATTGTACAAATTATATGCCCTGCTGTTCTTGTCAAGCTTACAAGGATAAGCCCCGAGTCTTAGTGTTCCACCGATATCTGTAACACCTTCCTGGTCAGGCATAAGGCTGATTACAGGATGAGTTGTGTTCGGATCAAGCTCGATACTGTGAGCATCGCTGTAGCCTATAACATCTCTTGCAAATTCAACAATTGACAATTGCATTCCAAGACAAAGTCCAAGGAATGGAATGTTATTTTCACGGGCATATTTGATAGCTGAAATCTTTCCTTCAATACCACGGCTTCCGAATCCACCGGGAACAAGAATCCCTGACACATCTGAGAAAATATCAGCAGCATTTTCGTCAGTAACCTCTTCAGAATCAACCCATTTAATATTTACAGTTGCGCGGCTTGGATAGCCGGCGTGCTTTAATGACTCAACAACACTGATGTAAGCGTCATGCAGTGCAATATATTTTCCAACTAATGCAACAGTTACTTCCTGAGTAGGATTCTTTGCTGCAAAAATCATTTCCTTCCATTCTTCCAAATCAGGTTCAGGACAATCAAGATTGAGACTGTCACATACAATTTCTGCGAGATGTTCTTTCTCCATAGCAAGAGGAGCTTCATATAAAACATCTACAGTTAAGTTTTGAACAACATGGCTTGTTGGAACATTACAGAACAGACTGATTTTGTCTTTTAAATTGTCATCAATTTCATGCTCTGTACGGCATACAACAACGTCCGGCTGAATACCAAGCCTCTGCAATTCCTTTACACTCATCTGAATTGGCTTAGTTTTCATTTCTTCAGAAGCTGGCAAATAAACCATAAGTGCAACATGAATTAATATACAATTTTCACGTCCAACCTCGTGCTGGAACTGACGAATAGCTTCGATGTATGGCTGTGATTCAATATCACCAACTGTACCACCTACCTCGATAATAGCAATTTCTGTCTCGTCAGTTGTGCTTTTATGAAAACGGCTTTTAATCTCGTTGGTGATGTGTGGAATAACCTGAACAGTTCCTCCGCCGAAATCACCTCTACGTTCTTTTTCAAGAACAGACCAATAAACCTTGCCTGTAGTTACGTTTGAGTTCTTTGTAAGACTCTCGTCAATAAATCTTTCATAATGTCCTAAATCAAGGTCAGTTTCTGCACCGTCATCAGTTACATAAACTTCACCGTGTTGAATAGGATTCATAGTACCCGGATCAATGTTAATATAAGGGTCAAACTTTTGCATAGTAACCTTATACCCTCTGGCTTTGAGCAAACGACCTAAAGAAGCCGCGGTTATACCCTTACCAAGACCAGATACAACACCACCTGTTACAAATACATATTTTTCTGCCATAATTACCTCCAAAAGAACATAAAGAAAACAAAAGCCTTAAAAAGGAAAAATTATGCAATAAGGGGAATGCATAATCTTGTGTCAAAATATATTTAGTACTTATATATCGTTTCTTTTGTTTGCAATAGTATTCTTTTACTATTAATAAAAATTGATGTTCAAAATAATATTATTTTGAACAAGTTGTCGTTTTTTGTTTACAACAGTATTATTCTACTACAAGAAACTTTATTATGCTAGGAAAAAATTAATAAAGTAAAAAATTCATAAAAATTTAAGCGAAAATTCACAATATAAATAAATACTGTGATATATTATTATGAGAAAAATAGCGAAACATTGGAGAAAGGACATTTTAAATGAGTGACAATAATAAAAACAATCCATATAGAAAGGACGAGAAGAGACAAAAGCAAAGTCAAATCGCTTTGATTATTGTTTCAATAATTGCAGCTTTATTTTTGACATCAGTTTCTTCATATATATCAGAAAAAGCAACAAAGAAGGAAATAACATACAATCAGTTTATCCAGCTTTTGGAAAAAGATAAGGTTGAGAGTGTAGTTTTTGAGGAAGACAAGATAATAATTAACCCAAGGGTTGAAAATTCAAGATTAGTAAAAGTGACGTTTTGGACTACAGCACTTGACGACCCTGATTTGATTTCAGAACTCAAGACAGAGTATAAGAATGTGGACTTCAAAGGAAAACAGACTGACACATCAAACATGCTTCTTATAGTTCTATTACAGTGGATATTACCATTTGTACTGTTCATGGGATTGATGACATTCATCATGCGCAAAGCCAGTGGTGGGGCAGGTGGACCATTGGGTGTAGGAAAGAGCAATGCAAAAGTATATATTCAGAAGGAAACAGGTATAACCTTCAAGGATGTAGCAGGTCAGGAGGAAGCAAAGGAATCTGTTGTTGAACTCGTAGATTTCCTGCACAATCCCGGAAAATACACAGAGATAGGAGCAAAGCTTCCAAAGGGTGCTCTCTTAGTTGGACCGCCGGGAACAGGTAAGACATTGCTTGCTAAGGCAGTTGCCGGTGAGGCAAAGGTTCCATTTTTCTCATTGTCAGGTTCTGATTTTGTTGAAATGTTTGTAGGCGTAGGTGCCTCAAGAGTAAGAGATTTATTTAAGCAGGCTGAACAGAATGCACCATGTATTGTTTTCATTGACGAGATTGACTCTATCGGAAAGAGCAGAGACTCAAAGTATGGCGGTGGAAATGATGAGAGAGAGCAGACATTAAACGCATTGTTAACAGAAATGGATGGCTTTGACACTTCAAAGGGTATCCTTATTTTGGCAGCCACAAACAGACCTGAGGTATTGGATCCGGCACTTTTGCGTCCGGGCAGATTTGACAGAAGAGTTATTGTAGATGCTCCGGATTTAAAGGGAAGAGTAGAGACATTAAAGGTTCATTCAAAGGATGTTAAATTAGATGAAACTGTAGATTTGGATGCAATTGCAAATATTACAAGTGGTGCGGTTGGTTCAGATCTTGCAAATATGGTAAATGAAGCTGCAATCAACGCAGTAAAGAATGGAAGAAAAGCAATTTCGCAGGCTGACCTTATGGAAGCTGTAGAAGTAGTTATTGCCGGTAAGGAAAAGAAAGACAGAGTATTGAGCAAGGAAGAAAAGAAGATTGTGGCATATCATGAAGTAGGTCACGCTCTTGTAACTGCTTTGCAGAAGGATGCTGAACCGGTACAGAAGATTACAATTGTTCCTAGAACAATGGGTTCGTTGGGCTATGTTATCTCAGCTCCTGAGGAAGAAAAATTCCTTATGACAAAGGATGAATTGAACGCAAGACTTGTAACTCTTCTTGCGGGTAGAGCGTCAGAGGAAATTGTGTTTGATTCAGTCACAACAGGTGCATCGAACGATATGGAAAAGGCAACGGATATTGCACGTGCAATGATAGCACAGTATGGTATGTCAGAAAAATTCGGACTTATGAGTCTTGAGAAGATAGACAATCCATATTTGAGCAATCGCTCATCTCTTAACTGCAGCGACAAGACTGCTACAGAAATCGAAGAGGAAGTTAAAAATCTACTCAAGCTCAGATATGAGGATGCAAAGAAGCTTCTCATTGAAAATAGGGACAAGCTTGATAAGATTGCAAAATTCCTTTATGAAAGAGAAACTATTACAGGTAAGGAATTTATGGAAATCTATAAAGCCTGCGATAGTGAAGGGGGTGGAAACAGAACAGACTTCGTAAGGTGACCTTTTGACACTCTAATCATATATGTAAAAAACATGAATAATAAATAGTTCCCGTAACTTTTAAAGTAAGTAAAAATCAGTTATACTATTACTAATTTATTTTAAGGTGATAGTATGACTGATTTTAATATTTCTGAAGAATTGAAAAAAATGCCTCAAACGCCGGGTGTATATCTGATGCACGACTCCCGGGATGATGTTATTTACGTTGGCAAAGCGATTAACCTAAAAAGAAGAGTCAGCTCTTATTTTAGAAAAAGCGCAAAGCACAGCAACAAAATAGAGTCTATGGTTTCTAAGGTTAGCAGATTTGAATATATTCTCACTGATTCAGAACTGGAGGCTCTTATTTTAGAGTGCAATCTTATCAAAGAATACCGTCCAAAATACAATACGATGCTGATGGATGACAAGGCTTACCCATATATATGCGTGACGGTGAGTGAGGACTATCCGAGAGTTACACTTGCCAGAAAAATGAAAAAGGATGGAAATAAATATTTTGGTCCATTTACCAGCAGCGGCGCGGTGCGTGACACAATCGAACTGCTTCAAAAAATATATAAGATTAGAAGCTGTAACAAGTCAATTGTATCTGATGACACTTTCACACCATCAGGGGAATATAAACAAATTCCAAAAATAAATGGCAGACCTTGCCTTTATTATCATATAGGACAGTGTGATGGAGCCTGCCAGGGATATATTTCCAAGCAAAAATATAAAGCAAATATAGAAAGAGCTCTTGATTTTCTAGAGGGTAATTATAAAGATACACTAAAAGAACTGGAAGAGAAAATGCAGGAAGCATCGGGTAAGATGGATTTCGAGTCGGCTATGGAGTACAGGGATTTGATTAACAGCATCAACCATGTTGCAGGTAATCAAAAAATCACAACACATAAATTCGAGGACAGAGATATTATTGCCTATGCCGAGGAAGGAAATGACGCAGTTGTACAGGTTTTCTTTGTGCGAAATGGAAAGCTTATAGGAAGAGAGCATTTTTACCTGACAACAGTGCCGGGGAATACCGGAAAAGATATTTTGACTAGCTTTATAAAACAGTATTACATCGGAACTCCTTTTGTACCTCATCAGATTTTAGTTCAGGAGGAAGTTGAAGAACCTGAACTATTAAGTCAGATGCTTAGCAGAAACAAAAATTATTCTGTAAAAATTGTAAATCCAAAGAAAGGCCAGAAGGAAAAGTTGGTAGAGCTTGCAGCGAAGAATGCGAGAAGCCTTTTGGAGCAGAATAAAGAAAAATACAGAAGAGAGCATAGAAGGACAGTCGGCGCGGTAAATGAGATAGAGCAGTTAATCGGCATTGAAGGTATTGTTAGAATGGAGTCATATGATATTTCAAATACTAACGGATATGAGAGTGTTGCCTCAATGATTGTGTATGAGGAAGGGAAGCCAAAACGAAACAATTACAGAAAATTTAGAATAAAGACTGTAAAGGGGCCGGATGATTACGCAAGCATGAGGGAGGTTCTGACAAGAAGATTTACACATGGCTTAGAGGAAAGACATAAGATAGATATGGAAGGTGGAGATTATGAGCTGGGAAGCTTTAGCAAATTTCCGCAGCTGATTCTTATGGATGGAGGAAAGGGACAGGTAAATATCGCTCTTGAGGTGCTCAATGAATTAAAACTAAACATTCCTGTGTGCGGTATGGTCAAGGATGATAATCACAGAACAAGAGGGCTGTATTTTAACAACCGGGAAATACCGATAGACAAGAGTAGCGAAGGGTTTAGGCTGATAACAAGAATTCAGGATGAAACCCATAGATTTGCAATTGAATATCACAGAAGTCTTAGAAATAAAAAGGATGTTCACTCAATATTGGATGATATTGCCGGAGTTGGCCCGTCAAGGCGAAAAGCGCTGATGAAATATTTTGGCGATATTGAAAAGATTAGAAATGCGAATGTCGAGGCTTTGATTCAAGTTCCCGGAGTTACTGAAAAAGTGGCAAAAAGCATTTACGAGTTTTTTCATTAATGATAAAATAAAAAATGGTGGTTAATGCTAAAAAGCATTAAAACAGGACGGAAAGGAGTAATTATGGAAACTATTGCATTTAGTAAAATTATTGAAAATTACGGACTTACGAATCACACTCCGGAAATTGATGCATCTAAGATAGAAATATCTACCCCTGAAGTAAACAGACCCGCTCTTCAGCTTGCAGGATTTTTTGAGCATTTTGACAAAGAGAGAGTACAGATTATCGGAAATGTTGAATGTGCATTTTTGGATAGTATGGAGCGTCAAAACAGACTTTGGGTGTACGACAAACTTATGACCAGTGGAATACCATGCCTGATTTTGTGTAGAGGAAAAGAGCCGGATCAGGATATGATAGATGAAGCTCTAAAGAATGGAGTTTCAATTTGCTCAACTAAAGAGGCAACATCAAGATTTGATGCTGAGCTTACAAGATGGCTTAATGTGCAGCTTGCACCATGTATTACAATCCATGGTGTTTTGGTTGACGTTTATGGTGAAGGTGTTTTGATTACAGGTGAGAGTGGCATCGGTAAGAGCGAGGCTGCACTTGAGCTTATAAAGAGAGGACACAGACTTGTCACGGATGACGTTGTTGAAATCAGAAAGGTAAGTGACGAGACCCTGGTTGGAACAGCACCGGCTATCACAAAGCATTTTATCGAGCTTCGAGGCATTGGTATCATAGACGTAAAGGCATTGTTTGGTGTTGAAAGTATTTTGGATACAACAAACATTGACATGGTTATAAAACTCGAGGAATGGGACCGTGACAAGGATTATGACAGACTTGGGCTGGAAGACAATTATACAGAGTTTTTGGGAAATAAAGTAGTATGTTACTCAATTCCAATCAGACCGGGACGAAATCTTGCGGTTATCGTTGAGGCTGCGTCGGTTAACCATCGTCAGAAAAAGATGGGGTATAATGCGGCTCAGGAATTGTATAACAGAGTTACAGAAAATATTAATAAAAATATAGGAGATGAATAATGAAAAAGTATTGCTTTGGAATTGACGTAGGTGGAACTACAGTAAAAATTGGTTTATTTGAAAATGAAGTTTTGACAGACAAGTGGGAAATCAAAACCCGTACAGAAAATTTTGGAGAAAACATTTTGTCTGATATATGTGATGCAGTGCAGAATAAGGTTGCAGAAAAAGGCATAAGCTTAGATGATATAGAAGGTTTGGGAATTGGTCTGCCGGGACCTGTTCTTGATGACGGAACTGTATTGCAGTGTGTAAACCTTGGATGGGGTACATTCAATGTAGCAGAGAAACTCTCAGAGATGTTTTACAATGTAAAGGTTAAAGCAGGAAACGATGCAAACGTTGCGGCTCTCGGCGAAGCCTGGAAGGGCGGTGGAAAGGACTATGACGATATCGTTATGATTACACTTGGAACAGGTGTAGGAGGTGGCGTTGTTCTTGGCGGAAAGATTGTGACAGGCTACAACGGCGGCGCCGGTGAAATCGGACATATCCATGTTGAAGACAGTGAAACAGAAAGATGTGGATGTGGTAGAACAGGATGTCTTGAACAGTATGCTTCAGCTACAGGTGTAGTTAGACTTGCAAAGAGATATATGGACAAAAATGGCACTGAGACAGGAATGAGAAAGTTTGGCGATGATATTACAGCAAAAGATGTGTTTGATCTCGCAAAAGAGGGTGATGAAGGCGCAGAAGCTGTAGTTAAGCAGATGGCTACATATCTGGGTGAGTCAATGTCAGCTATCGCTTCAGTTATAAATCCACAGGCATTTATTATTGGTGGTGGCGTGAGCAAGGCGGGTTCATATCTTATTGATGCAATAAAAGTTATTTATAGAGAATCTTGTTTTGCGGCATGTGGTGATGCGGCAGTTCATCTTGCAGAGCTTGGAAATGATGCAGGAATGTACGGTGCGGCAGCATTGTTAAAGTAAAAATAAAGAGGAATTTAAAATTGATTAATAAAATTATTGAAATTGTTGGAAAAGATTACGTAAAAGAAAATGAGCCAATGTCAAATCATTGTACATTTAAATGTGGTGGTACAGCAAAGCTTTACATTGTACCGGGCAGTATTGATGAGTTGGTTCAGGTAATTTCGATATTAAGAGAAGAAAATTACCCTCATTATGTTATCGGCAATGGAAGTAATCTTCTTGTCAAGGATGAGGGCTATGATGGAGCAATAGTTGAGGTTGACTCACAAATCAGCGCTATTGACGTGATTGGTGAAGAAATCGTGGCTGATGCAGGAGCAAAGCTTTCTATGGTTGCAAAGGCGGCAGTGGAAAATGACCTGGCAGGTTTTGAGTTTGCTCATGGTATCCCCGGAAATATTGGCGGGGCAGCTACAATGAACGCAGGCGCATATGGAGCAGAGATGAAGGATGTTCTTGTATGGGTTAAGGTCATCGACAAAGAGGGCAATATCCAGACAATACAGGCAGAAGATTTAGACCTTGGATACAGAACAAGCAAAATTTCAAAGGAAGGCTTGATTGTTCTTCAGGCTAGAATAAAGCTTGAAATTGGAGACATGGGTGAGATTGCCGATATTATGTCATTGCTTATGAGCAAAAGAAAAGCAAGCCAGCCGTTGGAATACCCAAGTGCCGGAAGTACATTCAAGAGACCGGAAGGATATTTTGCAGGCAAGCTGATTCAGGATGCAGGACTAAAGGGCTTCAGAGTAGGTGGAGCAATGGTTTCCGAAAAGCACAGTGGTTTTGTTATTAATTATGACAATGCCACAGCATCAGATGTGTTGGCAGTAATTAGTCATGTTCAGGAAAAAGTTAAAGAAAAATTTGGCGTTGATTTAGAGACAGAAGTTAAAATTATTTAAGGAGCATTATATGCGATTTGTTATTGTGACAGGTATATCGGGGGCGGGAAAAATCACTGCTCTAAAAATATTTGAAGACAACGGGTTTTATTGTGTAGATAATCTGCCGATAGCGTTGATAAACAATTTTGCGGATTTGTTGTTTTCACAGACAAGTGAAAGAAATAAAGTTGCAATTGGTGTGGACATCAGAAGCGGAGAGAACTTGGAACTGATGAATGAGGTTCTAAGAAAAATGGAGCGCAAGGAACAAAATTTTGAAATTCTTTTTTTAGACTGCGACAATGCTACCCTTATCAAAAGATTTAAGGAGACGAGAAGAAGCCATCCTATGGGAGATAAGGACAGCGTTGAAAATGAAATAAATGAGGAGAGAGTTAAACTTAAGTTTTTGCGCGACCGTGCAGACTTTATTATTGATACAAGCAATCTTCTCGTGAGAGAATTGCGCGGTGAAATCGAAAATATTTTTGTAAATGACAGAGAATACAAGAATCTGTTTGTCACAATAATGTCATTTGGATTTAAATACGGAGTCCCGGCAGACTGCGATCTGGTGTTTGATGTGAGATTTTTGCCAAATCCATACTATGTTCCGGAGTTGAAGAAAAAGACAGGAAATGAAAAAGAAGTGCAGGACTTTGTGCTGGATTCTCCGGTTTCTTTAGAATTTTTAAAGAAGCTTACAGAGATGATAGAATTTTTGATACCAAATTATATTGATGAGGGAAAGAACCAATTGGTAATTGGAATTGGTTGTACAGGTGGTCATCATCGCTCTGTTACGGTAGCGAATGAATTGTACAAAAAGTTGAATGATTCGGAAGCAAATTATGGTATAAGAATTACCCATAGAGATATTACAAGGTAGGTAGAATGAGTTTTTCAAGTACAGTAAAAAAAGAATTAAGTCAGCATATAAATAATGGCACGCATTGCAGAATTGCAGAGATAGCGGCCATTATTTCCATGTGTGGAAGTGTTCTAATAGATGAGAAAAATAATTACAGCATCAGAGTGAAGACTGAGACTGAAGTCACAGCTCAAAAATTTAAAACACTGCTTCAGAAAACATTTAAAATACATGAAAAAATAGTTGTTACCAAAAATGCATATTCCAATCGACTGAATACATATACTATCAATGTAGAGGACAATGAAGATGCCCTGAAAATTCTCCAGGCTACAAAACTTATTGACAAATCCGGAGAAATAGGGGAAAATTTGTCTGTTACAAATAATGTTGTAATTATGAAAGATTGCTGCAAAAGAGCATTCGTAAGAGGCGCTTTTATGGCGGCAGGCTCGGTTAGCGATCCTAATAAATCATATCATTTAGAAATAAAATGCAATTGTGATAAAAAGGCTGAGCAGCTTGTTGAAATATTTAAGACTTTCAATATTGAAGCAAAAATAGTTGCACGAAAAGGTAATTTTGTGGTATATATCAAAGAAGGCGAAGGAATAGTAGACGTGCTAAACGTTATGGAAGCACCGATTGCTCTTATGGAAATGGAAAATGTTCGCATCCTCAAGGGCATAAGTAATTACTATAATCGTCAGGTTAATTGTGAGACTGCAAACATTAAAAAAACAGTTACCACAGCCTATAGACAGATTGATGATATAAATTATATTGCAAAAACGGTTGGTATGAAATATTTGCCACCAAAGCTGCAAACAGTTGCGGAAGTAAGACTGGCAAATCCGGACACATCACTTCAGGAGCTTGGACAGCTTATGGATCCGCCTCTTGGAAAATCCGGAGTAAATCATCGTCTCAGAAAAATAAGTCAAATTGCAGAGGAATTGAGAAAAACCCAGGAAAGGAATTAGAACAATGACGACTAAAGACGTAACTATTGAAGTTCAATCAGGAGTGGAGACTAGTCCCGTTGCAAAATGTGTTCAGGTGGCTAGCAAATATGACAGCAAAATCTACATTGAATGTGAAACAAAAAAGGTTAATGCAAAGAGTATTATGGGAATGATGGCTCTTGGTATTATTCCGGGAATGAATGTGAAGGTTTCAGCTGAAGGTGTTGATGAAGAACAGGCAATAGAGGATATTGTTAAGTTTTTGGGAAATGAATAAAATTGCTTTTAACTGCCAGCTTATGCTGGCAGTTATTTGTTGCAAATAAAAGATTGGTGTAGTAAAATATTCCATATCGAGATTGTACGGAGAAAGCATATGAGTAAAAAACGAGAATTAATTGTACTGATACTATGCATGTTGTCAGAGTTGGGAATGTGTGCGCAGATATTGAAGCCAAACTGGTGTACAGGAACATCCTTTATTATGTTCTTAGTAGGTGGAAATCAATTGTCAGTAAATGTTGACGCTTATCATGTTGCGCATATTATTACAGCTGTTATTGTTGCAATAGCGATGCTTGGAATGATGTTATTTGCAGTATCAGTGGCAAGAGGAAACGCAAAGGGAAGATTAGAATTATCATATTTCATCATATTGATTCACCATATTATTTTACTTGTATCAGCGGTTGCTATCCAAAAGGTATGGGTATTTTCAAACAAGAGCGATACGAAGTTAAATGTTACAATATTTTTTGTCTCAGAGTTATTTATGGTTGTTATGATAGCAATGTATGTGTTGAGAGAACACGGAAGAATCCGACTTATTCCAAATATTTCCGCGGTACTCTTAATGGTAACATTTGGACAGTTTATCGCAAACGGAATGCTTGTTGATGCGCTGTCGACAAAGCGAGCTATAGTATACGGTATTATCGCAGCTTTGCCAACATTTACGATATTTGTATTTGAAAAGTTTATATTAGAACCAACGATGCGAAGATATTAGTTGGAGGAATAAAGGATGATGTCATTTGGTTGATATCATCTTTTTTTGCACTAAGGCTTTAAGGTGTGATATAATTTAACATATATGCGGTTTAGGAGTTTATTATGAAATTAATATCTTGGAATGTAAATGGAATAAGAGCTTGCGTCAATAAAGGGTTTTTAGATTTCTTCAATGAAATTGACGCGGATATATTTTGTATTCAGGAGTCAAAAATGCAGGAAGGACAGCTTGAATTAGATTTGCCGGGATACTATCAGTATTGGAACTATGCTGAAAAGAAGGGCTATTCAGGCACTGCTATCTTTACAAAAAAAGAGCCTTTAAGTGTAAAATACGGAATGGAGATAGAAGAACATGACCATGAAGGAAGAGTTATCACACTGGAGTACGAAGATTTTTTTGTGGTTACATGCTACACTCCTAATTCACAAAATGAATTGAAGAGATTGGATTACAGAATGACTTGGGAGGATGACTTCAAAAAATATCTCAAGAATTTAGAAGAATCAAAACCTGTAATTATGTGTGGAGACTTAAACGTTGCACATGAGGAAATAGATTTAAAAAATCCAAAGACAAATAGAAAAAATGCCGGCTTTACAGATGAGGAGAGAGCAAAGATGACAGAGCTTTTACAGGCTGGCTTCATTGATACATTTAGATATTTTTATCCGGAGGAAACCGGAAGATACAGCTGGTGGTCATACAGATTTCGCGCAAGAGAAAAGGATGCAGGTTGGCGTATAGATTATTTTATTGTCTCAGAGATTCTAAAAGACAAGCTCGTAAGCGCTGATATACACAAGACGGTTATGGGTTCAGACCACTGCCCTATAGAGCTGGTTATCAAAGATTAAAATAAAGGAACAGATTAAATGAATTTTGCACACTTACATGTCCATACAGAGTACAGTCTGCTGGACGGTTCAAGTAAAATTAAAGAAATAACAAAACAGGCAAAAAAACTCGGAATGAACAGTCTTGCTATAACTGACCACGGGGTAATGTACGGCGTTATAGATTTTTATCGTGCTGCGCTTGCAAACGATATAAAGCCTATTATCGGTTGTGAAGTATATGTTGCGCCGGGTTCAAGATTTAACAAAGAGAAGGGTGATGGTGAAGAAAAATACAATCACCTTATTTTGCTTGCAGAAAATAATCAGGGATATCAGAACCTATGCAAGATTGTGTCAAAAGGCTTTGTTGATGGATTTTATTATAAACCTAGAGTTGACTACGAGGTGCTGGAAGAATTTCATGAAGGTCTTATTTGTCTTAGCGCCTGCCTTGCGGGCGAGGTACAAAGACACCTGGCCAGAGAGGATTACGAGAGCGGAAAAGCAGCAGCTCTCAGATATTTACAAATATTTGGTAAGGATAATTATTTTTTGGAAATGCAGGATCATGGAATTCCTGCACAGAGAACAGTTAATCAGCAGCTTCTTAGAATGAGTGAAGAGATAGGAGTTGATTTAGTCTGCACAAATGACGTTCATTACACATACGCAGATGATGTTGAGGCTCATGATATTTTACTTTGTATTCAGACGGGCAAAAAGAAGGCTGATGAAGACAGAATGCGCTATGAGGGTGGACAGTATTATTTAAAGTCGCCTGAGGAGATGGCAGAGCTATTCAAATATGCACCACAGGCGTTGGAGAATACACAGAAGATTGCAGACAGATGTAATGTCACATTTGAATTTGGCGTTACAAAGCTTCCAAATTATGATGTTCCAGAGGGCTACACACCTTGGACATATTTAAAAGAGCTGTGTGAGCAAGGTTTACATAACAGATATCCGGTGTTTAAAGGTGAAAAGGATAAATTCTGTAAATTGAGCAGGGAAGAGCTTGAAGAAAGGCTTTCATATGAGTTAAACACAATCAGGGAAATGGGATATATTGAATATTTCCTTATTGTGTGGGATTTTATTCATTATGCAAAGTCTCATGGAATACCGGTTGGACCGGGCAGAGGCTCAGCTGCAGGAAGTATCGTTTCGTATTGTCTCGAGATAACAGATATCGAGCCAATGAGATATAATTTGCTCTTTGAAAGATTCCTAAATCCTGAGAGAGTATCAATGCCCGATATAGACGTGGACTTTTGTATTGAGCGCCGCCAGGAGGTAATTGATTATGTTGGCAGAAAGTACGGAAAGGACCATGTTGCACAGATTGTTACATTTGGTACATTGAAGGCGAAGGGCGTTATACGAGATGTAGGGCGTGTACTTGATATGCCATATGCTCAATGTGATGAGATTTCAAAAATGATTCCACAGGAATTAAACATCACACTTGATGATGCTTTGAGACAAAATAAAGAGTTGAAAGCATTGTATGACAGTGACCCACAGGTAAAATACCTGATAGATATGTCAAAGAGACTTGAGGGACTGCCACGTCACGCTTCAATGCACGCAGCAGGAGTAGTTATCTGCGCAAAACCGGTTGATGAATATGTGCCACTGTCTACTGCAGCAGATGGTTCTGTCACAACTCAGTATATAATGACTACGTTAGAAGAATTAGGCCTTTTGAAGATGGACTTTTTGGGACTTCGAAATCTAACGGTAATAGACAATGCATTGAAATTTATCAAATCAAACAGAAATGTTGATTTGGATTTGGACAATATAGATTATAATGATAAAAAGGTACTCGATTATATAGGTACAGGAAATACAGAAGGCATATTCCAGCTTGAGAGCGGTGGTATGAAGAACTTTATGAAGGAGCTAAAACCACAGAATCTCGAAGATATCATAGCCGGCATTGCGTTGTACAGACCGGGTCCAATGGATTTTATTCCAAAATACCTTGAAGGAAAAAATAACAGAGGTGAGGTCACATATGACTGTCCACAGCTTGTCCCAATACTTGAGCCTACATACGGCTGTATTGTGTATCAGGAGCAGGTAATGCAGATAGTAAGGGACCTTGCGGGATATTCTCTCGGCCGAAGCGATTTGCTTCGAAGAGCTATGTCCAAGAAAAAACAGTCCGTTATGGAAAAAGAGCGTCAGAGCTTCGTATATGGAAACGAGGAGGAGGGCGTAGCCGGCTGTATTAAAAACGGAATAAGTGAGCAGGTCGCAAACAAGATATACGATGAAATGATTGATTTTGCAAAGTATGCATTTAACAAGTCACATGCGGCTGCGTATGCAGTTGTCGCCTACCAGACAGCGTATTTAAAATATTATTATCCAACCGAGTTTATGGCAGCGATGTTAACATCGGTAATGGACGTTTCAAGCAAGGTTGCGGAGTATGTATATTCATGTCGCTCAATGGGAATTAAGATTCTTCCACCTGACATTAACGTAGGAGGAAGCGGGTTCTCAGCAGACGGTGATAATATCAGATATGGTTTGACAGCTATAAAAAATGTCGGAAAGGCAATTATTGACAATATAGTTGAGGAGAGAAATGCACATGGCTTGTTTACCGATTTGGAGGACTTTATTACAAGAACATCAGAGCTTGGGGTAAATAAACGTGCAATAGAAAACTTTATAAAAGCAGGAGCGTTTGACTCGTTTGGCGCTACAAGAAAGCAGATGATGATGGTTTACATTCAAATTATGGATGGAGTGAACCAGGACAAAAAGGACGCGATGGCAGGTCAGATTTCTCTGTTTGATTTTGCGGATGATTCTGACAAGGAAAAATATAAAATTCAGATGCCGGATGTAGGAGAGTATGCAAACGAGCAAAAGCTTGAATTTGAAAAGGAAGTAATAGGTATATACGCCAGTGGACATCCTCTTGAGGAACAGGAGGAAAAATGGCGAAAGCATATAACAAATATTTCCTTGGATTTTGCAGAACCGGAGGAAGGTGAGGAAGCAAAGATTCCGGACAAGAGCAAGGTTACTGTCGGTGGCATTGTGAGCGCTATAACAAAGAAATTCACAAAAACAGGACAGCAGATGGCGTTTGTCACTCTGGAAGATTTGGTTGGAACTGTGGAAATAATTGTTTTTCCAAGACAGTATGAGCGTTATCGACATCTGATGGAGGAAGGCAAAAAAATATTTGTGAGTGGAGATGCGAGCATTGAGGAAAATGCAGCCGGCAAAGTAATTGCCAACAGCATTACTGAATTTAACAATATGCCTGTAAATCTCTGGATAGCTTTTAAAGATAAAGAAACTTATTTAGAAAAGGAAAAAGAGCTATTGGAGCTTCTGTCTACATGTAAGGGTGGCGACAAGGTTATGATTGCTTTGGCAAAGGAGAGACAGAGCAAGGCATTACCGGTAGAATACAGAGTAGATGCAAGCGAACCGCTTGTGGAGCAGTTAAAGAGTATTTACGGAGAAGAATTTGTAAAGGTAGTAGTATAATGATTATTACATCGGCTAATAATATTCAAATTAAAAAAGTTATAAATTTAAAACAGAAGAGCAAATTCAGAAAAGAAAATGCACTGTTTGTCGTAGAAGGCATAAAGATGTTTGTGGAGATACCAAAAGAAGATTTGGTTGAAACATATGTGTCGGAAAGCTTTATTGAAAATCACAAATCAGATTTAGAAGATATAAGCTACGCTATAGTTTCGGATTCTGTGTTTAAAAAGATTTCAGATACAGTTACTCCTCAAGGGATTCTTGCCGTTGTAAAACAGAAAAAATATACAGTTAATGATATTTTGGATGCGAGAAAAGATAAAAGCTGTATAGTTGTTCTGGACAGATTGCAGGATCCGGGCAATCTGGGGACTATACTTCGTACAGGAGAGGGAGCTGGAATCACAGGTCTTATAATGAGTGCAGATTGCGCAGATATTTATAACCCTAAGGTTATTCGTTCTACGATGGGATCAATATTTAGAGTACCATTTGCTACGGTTTCTGATTTGCCACAGGCAATAGATAAATTGAAGGAATCAGGAGTCACAACGTATGCTGCTCATTTAAAGGGGAGTGTATATAGCAACGAGCCGTTTGCAAAGGACTGTGCTTTTCTTATAGGAAATGAATCAAAGGGATTGAGTGATGAGGTGTCTCAGAAAGCGGATAAGCTTATAAAGATACCGATGGCAGGAAAGGTTGAGTCCTTGAATGCAGCGATAGCGACTTCAATCCTCATGTACAAGCATGCAGAAAAATAAAAAGTATCAAAGTAGTATGTATACGTTAATCTGATACCAAGGATATCAATTTGATACTTTTATCAACAATTAATGAATATATACAGAAAAAAGAACCTGCATAGGCAAATGCCGATGCAGGTTTTTTCAGAGAGTTTTTTACATCTCCTTAATTTCAGAGAGCTTTTTACTGCCCTTTTACCTTTTTATACAAGAGATAAATTCTCAATGGCTTTACTTGAAATAATTTCTTCAAAATGCTCCATGTAAAACAACTCTTTTGCATAAGTTGGATTTTCTCTTGTTCCATGTTCTGTAAGAATACTACAGATTTTGTTTATTACATTTTCTTCTGATGTGTCCATACAAAGTGATAAATAATATCTTCCGTTTTGAGGAGATTTGTAAACTGAGCTGTCGCCCTTATAAAAAGGAGCGAGCAGGTGAGCTACATTAATCACTTCACTTAAACTGTTAAAAATATAGATACTGTATAATAATGAATCATTATCGTTGTCTTTGTCGGTAGAAGTTGAACTGGTCGTTTGTTTTGATACCCTCTCATAAGGTTCGAATTCTGATTGTATCTCATCAAGAGCTTCCATATCAAAATCTTCATGCTCTAAATGAGATAAAAGACCATCTTTTATTTCTTTGGCAAAAAATTTTGCCAAATGGCTTTCACTCTCTTCAGGATTTTCAACCTTTGTGACTACAAGAACAATACACTCCGGTGAAACAGGAATTGCTTCAACCATCAATGGAATGTCTCCAACTTCAAATCCAAAATCATCATTGGCTTTTCGCATCATATCCTGAAACAACTCTCTGGTTTTTCCGGAACCATAAGCTAATTCGCTTAATTTTATATCGCGATCTTCCAAATCCTCTTTGCTCAAGGTACAACGAATCTGATTATCATTGATTTTTTCAATTTTCATAAAAATCACCTCTCAATCAAGTGGATTCGCATATATCTTTGTAATATTAGTATATCCAATATCGCAGATAGTGTAAAGAATTTGACCTAGTAATTTAATGAAATTAATTAAATTAGATTAAATTCTTTTTATTTTTTCATATTATAATATATATACGGAAAATGTGAACACTTTATTACAATTTTTTTAAACAAATTTTGTATTTTTCTAATCACATAAATAAAATATTGAAAAACACATACAATATGTTATAATAAGAGAAGAATAATTATATTTCAGGGAAATGACAACAACGAAGGGATATACATTACGAAATAACAAGACCTTCTATTTTAGTGTGAGTCGCCCGTGACTACAGCGTAGTAGTTTTTAGCCGGCATCTATATGCCGGCTTTTCCATATTAAAAATATTTCATATATATTTAACAGTATTTTTGTGGCTGTAAAGATTGTTATGTGTTATTATATTCTATAGATTTTTAGGAGGAATATAAATGAGAAAGAACTTAAGATATATATTATTATCAATGATGTTGGTCACTGCTATGGTGTTGGGAACGGGCTGTGATCTTTTTATAAAAACCAATGATGGAAAGGTTGATCTTTCATGGTATATGGGCCTTACCTATGAGGACGAAGAGGGTAATGACATAATGTACACATCAGAGAAGGGGGACATCGCGGCAGTTGCTCTTGAAGAAGAGTATGCAAATGAATGTGGAATTATTGTTGATAACGAAGCATTTTTAAATATTAAAACAGTAAAAGAAAATATTGATGACAGATTTTATTGGGACAAAGAGGAATCTTTGGTTTTATTTACAAATGCAACAGAGGTGTATGAATCAAAGATTGGGGGAAGCAATATTGAGGGACCTTCAAATGAAACCACCGGATACACTATTTCGTTTGTAGACGGAGAAAATTGCTTTATAAATGTAAAATTTATCAAAAAATTTGTTGATATAGAAACAAAAGTTTCAAAAGAAAAAGGTGATATGCCTGCCATTATTTCGCTCAGCTATGAAAGTGGAAAAAAGACATATATGAAGACATCAAAGGATATTGAAATGCGAACAAAGGGCAATTACCAAAACCTTATTGTGACGGTTATTCCAAAGGATACTAAGGTTACAGTTGTTTCAACGGGAAAGAATTGGTACAAGGTTCGCACATCAAAGGGTGTGATGGGATATATTCCGGTAAAGAAGCTTCGTGACAAGACTACGAAGAAGGTTCAGTACAAAAATGATGATGACACATATACACATGTTACCTTTGATGGAAAGGTGAGTCTTGCGTGGAATCAGATTTACAATCAGTCGGCAAACGGAAATATAACTGATTTGCTTTCGAATGTATCCGGTGTAAACGTACTGTCTCCTACATGGTTTTCGCTGACAGATAAGAGAGCTAACCTAAGCAGTCTGGCAGATTATTCATATGTAGAGATTGCTCACAAAAATAAAATGCAGGTCTGGGCGCTTGTCAATGATTTTACTGACAAAAAGCTCACTGCCACAGTGCTTGCAAAGACTTCTCTTCGTCAGAGATTAGTTAATAACATTATGTATTTTGTTGATGCATATGATTTGGATGGAATAAATATTGACTTTGAATATATAAATCAGGATAATGCAGATGATTACCTGCAGTTTTTGCGTGAATTGTCGGTAGAGTGTAGAAACACAAAAACAATATTGTCTATAGACAATTATGGCCCTGCAGAATGGAATATGTATTACGACAGAGCACAGCAGGGAAAGCTTGCAGACTATATTATAATTATGAATTATGATGAGCATACTACAAGCAGCAAGGAAGCAGGCTCAGTTTCTTCTATGACATTTGCAAAGGAAAATATTGAAAAGACAGTAAAGGAAGTGGGCGACGCTTCAAGAGTTATAACAGGCATACCGTTCTATACAAGAATATGGAAGGAGACACCAGAGGACAAAGGCAGCAGTGATGAAGGTACATTCATAGAGGATGCCGCAAACGGAAATTATTATCTGTCAAGCAGTGCTGTGGGAATGGATGAAGCAAAGAAGGCATACAAAAAAGCAGGTGTAGAACCGGTATTTAATGAGGAAACAGGACAAAATTTTGTGACATACACATTAGGTGATAGCACATATTCAATCTGGTTAGAGGATAAGACATCAATTAAGGCAAGACTTGAACTTATGAATGCAAACAATTTAGGCGGAGTGGCTTATTGGTCATTGGGGCAGGAAAGTGATTCTATCTGGAAAACAATCAAGCCTTATTTTGAAAACGGTAAATAAAACATGGATAACAACATATCAAATCAGACAACAAAATATATGAAAGAAGCTATCAGGCAGGCAAAAAAAGCAATGGAAATAGGAGAGGTTCCTATAGGATGTGTTATTGTATACGATGGCAAAATTATTGGTCGAGGCTATAACAGACGAATGACAGACAAGAACACTTTATCACACGCTGAATTGAATGCTATCAAAAAAGCAAGTAAAAAGCTTGATGACTGGAGACTGGATGATTGCGAAATGTATGTGACGACAGAACCTTGCCAAATGTGTGCCGGGGCAATAGTTCAGGCGCGAATCAAAAAGGTTTATATTGGTTGTATGAATCCAAAGGCAGGCTGTGCCGGCTCGATTATGAACCTTCTGCAGGTAGACAAATTTAATCATCAGGTTGAGAGTGAGACTGGCATATTGGAAGAAGAATGTAGCAATCTTGTAAAAGATTTTTTTAAAGCTCTTAGAAAAAATAATTAAATCTAACATAAAAAAATTAGTTGCCGGTTGAAAAAAATATTTTATTAAGTTATACTAGCCACTAGCCGAAAAAATGATATAACACTTTCGCGCAGCCGGGGAGCTAGCGGCGCCCTGTACCTACAATCCGCTACAGTAGGGGTGATGATTTGCCTCGGGGATATTTTGTAGGGCTGCCCTTTATAAGTGGTGATGACGTTTGGGTCTTATGCATCGAAGCTCTGTGAATCGTGTCAGGTCAGGAATGAAGCAGCACTAAGCAGAATACTTTGAGTGACATGAGGGTGCCTGGACTGAGCTAACTGTAGAGGTAACGCTTATGGAATGTTCACAAAGCAAATCGCGCGAATTTAAAATAATAAACAACGCAGACTTTATTTTTAAAGCCTGCGTTTTCTTTTCTTGTATAAGTCATATAAAAAAATGATTTATTTTCCATAAATTTAAGCACTATTTTTAGTAGTTTCATCTTTAATTTTCACTATATTTAGTATATAATAGATTCCAAAGGTGGGTTATTGGGCTTACTGCGCCCAAATGACACCAAAAGTTTGACAGAAAGGAGATAAAAATGTCTTATACTGCACTGTACAGAAAATTCAGACCTTCAACTTTTGATGAAGTAAAAGGCCAGGAGCATATTGTACAAACATTAAAAAACCAAATAAGTGCAAATAGAATTGGGCATGCGTATCTTTTCTGTGGAACAAGAGGTACAGGTAAAACCAGCGTGGCCAAAATTTTTGCGAAAGCAGTAAACTGCGAACATCCTATAGATGGCAGTCCTTGTAATGAGTGTGCTACATGTCAGGCGCTTAACAATGGAAGTGCTATGAATGTAGTGGAAATTGATGCTGCATCAAATAACGGTGTAGACAATATCCGACAGATTAGGGATGAGATTCAGTATACGCCTTCTAGCGGGAAATTTACGGTATATATAATCGACGAAGTCCATATGCTTTCGATTGGTGCTTTCAATGCGCTACTCAAAACACTTGAGGAACCACCTTCATACGTAATGTTTATTTTGGCGACAACTGAACCACACAAGATTCCAATAACTATTTTGTCCAGATGTCAGAGATATGATTTTAAGCGTATTTCGATCGAGACAATTGTAGACAGATTAGCGGAGCTTATGAAGGCTGAACAGATTGAGGTTGAGGACAAGGCTCTTCGATATGTTGCAAAGGCAGCTGACGGCTCAATGAGAGATGCACTTAGCCTGCTTGACCAGTGTATAGCTTTTTATCTCGGCCAGAAGCTTACCTATGAAAATGTATTGGAAGTATTGGGAGCTGTTGATAATGAAGTCTTCAGCAGACTTACAAGAAGTATTATCGAAGGTGACGTCGTTTCAAGTATGAATATTTTGGATGAGATTGTTATGCAGGGACGGGAGCTTGGTCAGTTTGTAAATGATTTTATTTGGTACCTGAGAAATCTTATGCTTATAAAGAGTTCAGACAATGCAATGGATGTAATAGATGCGTCACAGGAGAGAATTGCGGCGTTGAAGGAAGAATCTCAAATGGTCGAGATAGATGTGATTATGCGATACATCAGAGTTCTTTCGGAATTGTCAAATCAAATAAAGTATTCATCGCAGAAAAGAGTTCTTGTTGAAATTGCACTTATTAAGCTTAACAGACCGGCAATGGAGAGAGACAAGGGTTCAGTGATAAATAGAATTTCACAGATTGAGAAGAAGCTTGAAAATGGAGATTTCGTTGTACAGGGGACAGCCTCAGCGGAGACTGCACCACAGCAAAAGGAGGCTCCGAAAAAAGTATTCGAAAAAGCAGTGCCGGAGGATGTTCAGTATGTGGTAAACAATTGGGGCGCGGTACAGAGACATGTATCAAATCCATATAAGACATATTTGAATAATGCAAGGTTTAGTGTTAAAGGTGAAAATACTCTGCTGATAGTATTTAATCAGGGCGCAATTGGATATGAAGCTTGTAACAAACCTGAGATTATAGAGATGCTTAATACAATAATCAGCGAGGAAATAAAAAAAGAAGTAAAGGTTGATATGACTATACTTGATAAGAATCAAAAATTTGGTGATTATTATCAGGAAGTAATAAGTAAAATCAACGCAGATATAGAAGAGGAGGATTTTTAAATGGCAAAAAGAGGTGGATTCCCAGGAGGTATGGGTGGACAGAATATGCAGAATCTTATGAAGCAGGCTCAGAAGATGCAAAAGCAGATGGAAGAGGCACAGGCAGAATTGGAGGCTGCAGAATATAAAGCAACATCAGGTGGCGGTGCTGTTGAGGTTACTGTCAACGGAAGCAAACAGATTACAAGCATCAAGCTTGAACCTGAAGTAGTTGATCCTGATGATATTGAAATGCTCGAGGATCTTATTGTTGCAGCAGTAAATGAGGCCCTCAGAAAGATGGAGGAAAATTCAGCACAGAAGATGTCACAGATAACTGGTGGCTTAGGCGGATTATTCTAGAGAGGATAAAAAGTTGGATTATTACAGCGGTTATATAACAAAATTAGTTGAAGAACTGTCGGGGCTGCCGGGCATCGGTCCAAAGACCGCAGGCAGACTGGCTTTCCATATATTAGCCATGCCGAAGGAACAGGTAGAAGAATTGGCTGAATCTATGGTTAATGCAAAAAACAATGTTAAATATTGCAAATGTTGCTGTACGCTCACTGACCAGGATATATGCCCTATATGCAGTAGCGAACAGAGAGACAAAAAGACCATTATGGTTGTTGAGACAACAAAGGATATGGCAGCTTACGAGAAGGTAGGCGAATACAAGGGTGTCTACCATGTATTGCATGGTGCAATCAACCCGATGGCGGGAATTGGTCAGAATGATATAAAATTAAAAGAATTGTTCCAAAGATTGAAGGATGATGTTGACGAGGTTATTATTGCCACAAATTCAAGTGTTGAGGGTGAAGCGACAGCAATGTATATCAGTAAGGTAGTAAAACCCCTTGGAATTAAAGTTACGCGAATTGCCAGTGGTGTCCCGGTAGGGGGCGATTTAGAATGTGTAGACAATGTTACTTTGCTTAGAGCACTCCAGGGAAGAGTGACTTTTTAAAATAAGAGGTAGATTATGGATAAAAATGAGCAGTTATCAAAAATCGAAGAATTAAAAGTTGCTATGAGAGAAAAAGATTATGAATTGGCAGCTTCTATAGCTGATCAATTGGAAATCAAAAAGATTAAGGATAACAATGTCCTTACTATGATTGCTGATGCCTATGAAATGATAAGTAATTACGAACAGGCAAAAAAAGTGCTACTCATGGCCTATGAAAATACAAATGCCGGAAGACAGTTGGCGTACAAGCTTTGCCTTATTTCTGTAAAAAACAGAGACTTTTACGAGGCGGAGGAGTTTTACGAGGACTTTATAGAAATGGCACCAAGAGATACATCAAGGTACATTCTTAAATATAAAATAGCTCAAGGTCAGAATGCACCGGTAGAGGATTTGATTCCAATATTGGAAGAATATGTAAATCTTGATATGGAAGAAAAGTGGGCTTATGAGCTCGCAAAGCTTTACAAGGTTGCAGGTGAAAAAGATAAATGCTTAAGTTTATGCAATGAAATAGGTCTTTGGTTTGCTGAAGGAAAATATGTCTCAAAGGCAAAAGAGCTTGCAAATGAAGTGAAAAATATTCCGGAGGAAGCTGAGGCTTCAAATCAAACGTTGGATGAACAGGCTGACTCAAATAATGATGAATATAAAACTGTTGAGAATATCGAGGCGGACACAGAAAAAGCAATGGCAGAATTGTTTGGTGAATTAGAAAAAGACACAGAAAAAGCAACTACTGAACAAGAAGATGATGCCGAAAATATTACAGAACAGGAAGACATAGAACACGTTACAGAACAAGAAAATAATGCAGAACAAGAAGATGCCACAGAACAAGAAGACCAAGCAAATGAAATAGTAGAAGATACCGTGGAAGAAATTGTTGCAGAAACTGCTCCTTCAAATGAAACGAAGCAGGCTGGTGTAAATATATACGAAAAAAATATCGATAATTCCGGAATGGTTGAATTATTTAAAAGTGAAGATGATAAAATGCCTGAGGAGTCTGAAAAGGCAGAGGAATTGGGTGAAACAAAAATGCCTGACAAATCAGAAGTGGATGATACAGAAAAGCCTGAAAGCTTAGATGTACAAGATGGTACACAGGACGATTTAGACGAATTGCCTGATGAAGTTTCAGATGAGGATATTGATGACATCAATTCAAATGAGGGAGAAAAAGATGTTCAGTACATTTTAAGAAGGCTTCAGGAGAGAGGTATATTAAAGGCTGAAACAGTAGAACAGGCCTTTAGTATTATTGAGCAGGCTCAAAAGAAGGAAGAAGAGCCGGCACCACAAGTTAGTGCGTTTGATGTATGGGCAGCAGATAATGTTGAAGAACCAGAGGAAGAATTGAGTAATGCTTCACAGGAATTAGAGGAAGAGCCTGGTAATGCTTCACAGGAATCAGAGACTGAAGAGGCTATTTCAGAGGAAGTAAGTGGAAATGAATCTGAAGACGTAGTCCCTGTAGTTTCGAATGAAGAAGCTGACACTGTGTCTGATATTGCGGCTTCAAATGAAGAAGCTGGAGCCGTGTCTGATATTGCGACATCAAATGAAGAAGCTGACACTATGTCTGATGTTTTGTCTTCAAATGGAGAAAGTAAAGACAGCTCAGAGGCTTTGGCTGAAAGCAAACTAAACAATGTTGAACCGGAAGAATTGGGAGTGATGGATGATTTTACCATAAACCCCGGTGAAGAATTGGATGCGGCAGCAACAGCGAAAATTCCATCAGAAACTATAACGAAGGCTGTAGAAGATCCTTCGGATATTATGTTTAGACCGACAGAGAGAATACCTGATGCAAAATCTTTGTTAGATGCTATGACATCAAAAGAAGGTAGTAGTGTGAATAGCATAGATGAAAAACCGGCATCAAAGGTAGAAAAGGCTGTGGAACCGGTTGAAACAAAAATGGAAGATGTTCCGGTTTTCGATTTGGGTGGAAATATGAGTGTCATTGAAGAGCCGGCAGATAACGAAGAAAACTCTGCTGCAGATGAACCAAATAATCAGAACACTGAAGAAATAATAAATGATACTCCGGTTAATACTGACAATAGTGAGGAATTGAATATTTCATTAGACAGTCCTATTCAAATCAATAATGTTGCAGAGCAGATTAACAATGTTGCGGAGCAAATAAATAATGTAGCAGAACAGATTAACAATGTTGCAGAACAAATTAACAGTGTGGCAGAAGCTAGGGAAGAGCCTGTAAACGCGACAAGTGGTACTGTACTGGAATTAGATGAGGCAGAAGATGTAGAAGAGCTGTCAGATGTATCTAATGACACAGCAGAAACACTTGATAAATTTAGTAGCACAGAAGCAACCTTAGACGAGTCAGGTAATAATGAATCAGATTTAAATGAGGCTGTTGATGCCAAGCCAAGTGCTGATGAAGAAAATATTTTAAAGCCTCAAATAAATGACAAACCGGAGGACAAAATAGTTATGCTTTCAGATGACGGCGAACAAATACAGGAAGAAGAATCAATCAAGGAAGCTCAGCCTGCAAAAGCAGTCGAAAGCATTGTGCCAAAACAGCCTGTAGTTGAAGAAGTGACAGAAAAACCAAACATTTATATTACAGATGAGGAAATGGCCGTATTCAAGAACTATTTGAATGTTGAGGGTCTGGAAAACACAATAAAAAATGTTGTTTTTGATTTGATTAAAAACTTCAACCCGGATGGAAAATCAACAGAAGGTAATATAATTATTACTGGAGAAAACCAGACAGGAAAGACAACATTAGCAATAGAAATCATCAAACTTGTAAATAAAAAGAGAGGAAGAAGGGACCGTAAGCTTGCAAAGATTAAGGCTCCTGCTCTCAGCAAACGAGGCTTTAGAAATTCTCTTGGCAAATTGCTTGGATGCGATTTAGTTATTGAGGATGCTCATTTGCTTGGACCAATGACAATAAGTGAAATTATTGACGTGGCAGGATCATTTACCGATGATATGATTATTGTTCTGGAAGGCAATGCCAATGAAATGCAAACACTTATTGACAATTCTGCCAGAATTACAGAGGTCTTTAATCATACAATTATGATTAAGGAATATGACATCAAAGAATGGGTGGAATATGGCGAAAAATATGCAAACGAAAAGGGATATTCACTAGATGAGCTTGCAAAGCTTGCATTTTTTCAGGCTATAGATGATTCAT